>JAABTG010000012.1 GCA_011389995.1 Thiotrichales bacterium | reverse complement strand
TGGCGACGACGAATAACGCCCCATGGCGTGCTGCGAACAAGCGAGAATCGAATGATTCTTGCGGGACAGGGCACTAGCATCAATGCGGCGTAACGGATGCGTCACCCGCCCCCAAACACCCTTGGGAAGCTGTCCGGGCATCACCGGGCCCACCCAAGGCTTCCTCGTCCGTTCTGTCCATATTTAGTATGCTGTGCGCCGTGGCGTTTTCTGTAACCCGGGAGGTCTTGCTTTTGTCGGCCGCGGGAATGCAGGCAGCGGTATCGCGGGTTAGCCGGCCTCCACCACCGCCGGCGGTCGGGCGCATACCCACTAATAACGAGTGCCGTGATACACGGTGCCAACCGAACCACCACCAAAGACGACGAGGTTGACCATGTTTATTACCAGAAATGAACGCTCCACCTGTTACCCGGCGGGCAGGCGCGCCCCGGGCGCGGCCATTGCCCTGGCGGCGGCGTTGTGGATCCTGCCTTCGGTCCCCGTCCTGGCCGAGGCCGAGGCCGCGGAGCCGGCCGGCCAGGCCCAGGCTCAGGCCCCGGTCAAGGCCGACGCAGGGCGCGACAAGCTCGAGAAAGAGAAGGCGGAACTGGAGGCCCAACTCGAGCTCGCCCGGGCCCGGGCCGATGTCCTGGCGGACCAGAAAAGCACCCTCGCACGCGATCTGACCACTACGGAAGAGACCGTGGCAGACCTCAAGGCCCAGTTCGAACTCGCCCGGGCCCGGGCCGATGTCCTCATCGACCAGAAGAGCACCCTCGAACGCGATTTGGCCTCCACGGAGGAAACCGTGGCAGGCCTCAAGGCCCAGTTGGCGGTACTCGAGAAGGCAGAACGGACCTTGAAGGATGAACTGGCCGTCGCCCGCACCACCCAGGCCGATCTCGAGCAACGCAATGACACCCTGGCCGAAGAACTGGCCGCCGCCAAGGCCCATGCCGCCGAGCGCATTGCGGCCCTTAAGGCCGATGTGGACCGTCTGCACACCACCGCCATCGCCGCCGACGAACGGGCAGAGAAGCTGGAACAGAAACTCGCCGCCAGCGCCGAGGCCCGGGAGGTCGCCACCCAGCGTAGCGACCGCCTCCAGTCCGCTCTCGAGGCCGTCACCGTCAAGAGCAACGCCCTGCAACTGCAGAAGGCCGCCATGGCCGATGAGATCGCCAGGGGACGCGAGGTCTTCGAGGCAGCCCAGGCCGAGGTGAAGGCGATGCATGAGGCCGTGGCCGCGGCCAAGGCCCATGGCGCCGAACTCGCAGCAGCCCTCGAGACCGCGACCGCGGCGCGGGATGAGCTGAAAGTAGAGAACCAGACCCTGGCGGCCGAGCTGGCCGCGCGCAAGAAGGCCCTGGCGGCAGCCAAGGCCCATGGTGCCGAACTCGCAACAGCCCTCGAGACCGTGACCGCGGCGCGGGATGAGCTGAAAGAAGAGAATCAAACCCTGGCGGCGGATCTGGCCGCGCGCAAGAAGGTCGTGGACAAGACGAAGGCCCATGCCACCGAGCTTGCCGCCGCCCTCGAGACCGCCGCTGCCGAGGGGGACCAGGCCCGGCAACATGGGGCGGAATTGAAGGGAAAACTGGAGATCTCCCAGGCGTCTCTTGCTGCAGCGAAGGACGAGGTGGCGGAACTGACCTCTGCCCTGAAAGAGGCCACCGCCACCAAGACCCGCCTGGAGGAGCACGTGGCAGCACTGGAGGATAAGCTCACGGCCAAGAGCGAGGCCTTGGCCACTGCCCAGGAAAAGGGGGCCGAAATGCAGGCCCAAGTGGAGAAGACCACCACCGAGCGGGATGAATTGAAACAGGACAAGGCTGCCACCGAGGCCATGCTGGCAGAGGCGGGGGAAGAGCTTGCCGCCACGCGCCAGATCCTCGCCAAGGCAAGGCAGTCCAACAATCGCCTGGCCGCCAGGCTGGTGGAGGCCGACGGCGGCAGCGCCACCCTGGAGAGCACCCGCGACGCCGCCGAGCAAGCCGGTGAGGCCTTCCGCAGCGCCCTGCGTGAATCCTATGGCATGGCTGACGACGACGCCATCCGGGTGGCACTGCACAATGCCTCTGTAGCCTTGCGCGACAAGCAGTTCATGGTGGCACGGGCCCTGGAGGCGCGAGGGCTCTACATGGTGCGCCCGGGGGATTCCCTGGCCCGCATCGCCGGCTTCTTCTACGGCGATGGCAACCTGTGGTCCGCGCTGTACGACGCCAACAGCCATGTCCTGCCGGATCCCAATGATCTGCAACCCGGCATAACCCTGGTGGTGCCCTAGCGATCCTCTCCATAATGCCAGGGATGGCCCCGAGGTGGCCCATGATCACCTGCCGTCTGCCCACCCTTTCCATGGGGCGCCTGCGCGTGACACGCCGCATCGGTGTTGCAGCCCATTGCCGCGATAACGAGGGGGTCCGCCAGCCATTACCATCGGCCCTCAAGTCTGTGCGCAGCCGGCTGGCGTCGGAATCATGAATAATCACGACGACCAGACTCGACGCCTCGATCCTTCCCGGCTTTCCGACCTCTTCCAGCGCGCCATCTGGGACGTGGACATGGCGGCTCTGCCGTGGTGGCGGGCGACGCTTACCCGGGCCGTGCGTACCCTGTATGCCGTGGGCCGGGACCTCACCCAGGGCCAGATCACCCTCCAGGCCATGAGCCTGGTCTACACCACCCTGCTGTCCCTGGTGCCCCTGCTGGCGGTGAGTTTTTCCGTGCTCAAGGGCTTCGGCGTCCATAATCAGGTGGAACCGGTGTTGCTCAACGTGCTGGAACCCCTGGGTGAGAAAGGCGAGGAGATCACCCGGCAGGTCATCGGTTTCGTGGAGAACGTGCGCATCGGCGTCCTCGGGGCCCTGGGCCTCGGCCTGCTGTTATACACGGTCATCTCCCTCATCCAGAAGGTGGAACGCGCCTTCAACTTCACCTGGCGGGTGGAGCACCATCGCCGTTTCGCCCAGCGCTTCAGCGATTACCTGAGCGTCATCCTCATCGGCCCGGTGCTGGTCTTCTCGGCCCTGGGTGCCACCGCGTCCGTCATGAGCACTTCCATCGTCCAATCCCTGTCTGCCATAGAGCCCTTCGGCAGTCTCATCGAGTTCGGTGCCCGACTGGTGCCTTACTTCTTCATCATCGCCGCCTTCAGCTTCGTCTACGTCTTCGTGCCCAATACCCGGGTGCGCGTGGCTTCGGCCCTGACGGGCGCCCTGGTGGCCGGTGTGCTGTGGCAGACCGTAGGCTGGGTGTTCGCCGCCTTCGTGGTCACCTCCACCAAATACACTGCCATCTACTCCGGCTTCGCCATCCTCATCCTGTTCATGATCTGGCTCTATCTGGCGTGGCTGATCCTGCTGGTGGGGGCGAGCATCGCCTTCTACCACCAACATCCGGAATATCTGACTTCCCGCCAACGCGTCATACAACTCAGCAGCCGCCTGCGCGAACGGCTGGTGCTTCTGGGCACGGCCCTCATCGGCAAGGCCCACTATGAAGGTGAACCGCCACCCAGCGTCGAGGGCCTCGCCCGGCAGTTACGCGTGCCCTCCCAGGCCCTGGAGGACGTCCTCGCCCCCCTGGAGAATGGCGGCCTGCTCACCACCACGGCCGCCGACCGCCTGACTTACGTGCCCGCCAGGGCACCGGAGACGGTGGCGGTAAAGGACCTGCTCGATACGGTGCGCCGCGCCGGCGAGGACCCCTATCTGAATCTGCGGCGCCTGCCCGAGCACACCGTGGTAGAGACCGCCATGCGCGCCGTGGATGTTGCCGCCCGGCAGGCCCTGGAGCACCTGACCTGGAAAGAACTGGCCCTGGGGCATGCGAGCCAGCTGCAGGCCCTGGAGGAAGGCACCGGGAGTCCAGAGGACGGCGCGGCACCGGCCCCTCGAGGCCATGACGAGCCCGCCGGGCAGTCGGCATAGCCCTGGCCCTTGCCGCCCGCCACGGCGCACGCACCCATACTTATATAACCACGGTAAAGACCCCGTTTCGGGCCTGAGCGGCCCCTGCCCGAGGTCCGGAAGGAGACAGAAATGAGCAGTTCCCTGCAGGATCAATTGCTGAAGGCCGGCGTCGCCAATGAGCAGCAGGCTAAAAAGGCCCGCAAGGCCAAGGTCGAGCGCCGCAAGCATCAGGAAAAGGCGCGCAAGGGCGCGCCGCCCGCCAGCGCCGAGGAACAGGAACGCGTGCGCCGGGCCCAGGCAGAAAAGGCAGCGCGGGACCGCGCCCTCAACCTGCAACGCCAGGAGGAGACGGCGCACAGGGCCCGGGCGGCGGAAATCCGCCAGCTCGTGGAGGCCCACCGCCAGCTCCGGGAGGGTGGGGACATCCCCTACCATTTCGTGGACGACGCCGTGGTACGCAGGATCCACGTGACGAAGGCCATGCATGACAGGCTGTGCCGCGACCTGTTGGTCGTGGTCAGGTATGCCGGCGGCTACGAGGTGGTGCCGGTGGCGGCGGCGGAGAAGATAAAGGCCAGGGATCCGGGGGCCGTGATGCCTCCAAATCCGCCGGCCAGCCCCCCCGCCGAAGATGACCCTTACGCCGGCTACGAGGTGCCGGACGACCTCATGTGGTAGCCACCTGCCAGGGGACTACTCGCCGGGTGGCTGGTGTCCTGTCCCGCAGGAATCATTCACCTCGCTGGTGCGCGTCAGGCCAGGCGACGTCGGTCGTCGTCGCCATGGCCGAGCTCAGAGGTTCCCTGTCGCCTGGCCTGACACAACGCGCCCGGCGCGACTTCCTTAACATGCCTAGGGGACAGTAGCTATACAGACATCGCCGTCGCGGGCCGCGCCCACCCGGAAGATGCGTTCTGAATACGCGTAGGGGGACTCCAGGGTGAGGCCGCCCCCCCCCTGCCACGCCATCCCCGTAAGCCGGCGATAGGCTCGCAACAGCGGGCCGGGGGGAGCCTTCAGGCGGGCATTCTCCCACACCAGGGTGACACCGCAACGTCCGGTCAGCAGATGGCCGGGGGCCGGCCTGCCGCGATTGACGTCCACCACCACGGTATCGGGAAGATGCAGCTGCAGGGTGCCGGCCAGATAGTTCTCGTCCGTGATCAACACCCCCCCGCCCCAGCCCCGACGGCTCAGCTGTGCCGCGATATCCGCCACCGGGGCATTGATCTCGTCAGGGGCATCCAGCACCTCGTAGAGCACGACACGGGCGGGTATGGCCACCAACACCACCACGGCGAACCCTGCCGCGGTACGGGCGAGGATCTCGAGGCGGCGGGGCGTGGCGCGGTGGTGCAGCAGCAGCAGGAACACGATGGGGGCCAGGTAGGCGTACGGCAGCATCCAGCGGGTCTTGAAGTAGGCGCTCTCCGTAAAGAGTATCAGCAGGGTCATGCCTGCCAGGAAAAGCAACCCGTAGCGCTCCATGAGCCGCCGCCAGATGCCATCGGGCGAAGCGGCCAGGCTCCCTTCCTCCGGGGGCCGTCGCCACAGCACCACGCCGTAGACCAGCCACAGGGGGGTCAGGAACTGGAACAGGGCCCACAGCAGGCTTGCCCACCCCACACCCAGACGCACCGGCACCGACAGGGGCTCCTTGCCGTCCAGATCACGGATGACCGAGAGGGCGACCTCGTCCCAGTGATGCAGCAACCAGACGACATGAGGCAGCACCACCGCGGCGGCGATGGCCATGGTAATGGCCAGGGCCGGCCGCCACAGCCTGGCACGGGTCTCCGGGAGCCAGGCCGCGGCCCCCAGCAGGGCCACGGCATACGGCGCGAAGCTGTACTTCGCCAGCATGCCGGCGCCCAGCAGCAGGCCGAGGGCCGCGAACGAGCCCGGGTGGCCATTGCGCAGGGTCTTCACCAGGGCATACAGCAGGCCCGCGGCACAGGTGGTCACCAGCACCGAGTGGGACAGGTCCCGCTGGACCTCCCAGGCCATCTGATGCAGAAACAACAACGACGCGGCCGCCACCACGGCCATATCCCGCCGTCCCAGCATGACCCGCGCGGCGCCGTAGGTGAAAACGTAGGCCGCGGCCAACAGCAGGTTCTTGAGTACAGCCAGCCCGAAGAGGGTCGGTCCCGTGACCCGGAAAACCAACCATTGCAACCAGGTGTAGAGGGGGGGCTGGGTGCCGTAGCCCGCGTTGAGCTCCCGGGCAAACAGCAATTGCTCGGCCTCGTCGAGACCCAGGGTGGAGGTGCTCAGCATCCGCGTCACCACGTGTACGCCGAAGTAGCCGGCGAGGAACAGCCCGCCATGGCGCACGAGCAGCCCCAGCGCCGGGAGATCATTTTTTGGCATGGTGAGGCGGGAAGAGTCGGTTCGGCCGGTTGACTTGAACCGGGGCATGATAACCGAAACCCATGCCCGGCGAGGGTCTTTCCTCCATCCTGCAGCAAGCCGGCGCCGCCCGTCGCGGCGCACGCCCGGGCCGGGCTTCCGGCCTATACTGGGAGGTATCCAATGGCACCGGAGAACCCCCCATGTTTGATGCCGCCGAGGTGGGTCGTCGCATCGACAAGAAAGACTTCAAGGCCCGGGAGCCCGAGCTCCGCACCCGGCTCCTGGAAGCCCAGCGACGCCTGCGGGAGGCCGACTTCCCGGTCATCGTCGTGGTGTCCGGCGTGGAGGGCGCGGGCAAGAGCGAGGTGGTGAACCGGCTCCATGAGTGGCTGGACACCCGGGGACTCCAGACCGTCGCCTTCTGGGACGAGACCGATGAGGAACGCCAACGCCCCCGCTGGTGGCGCTTCTGGCGCGCCCTGCCCCCCAACACCGCCATCGGCGTGCTGTTCGGCTCGTGGTACACCGCCCCCATCGTGGACCGCGCCACCGGCGCCACCACCGAGGCGGAACTGGACGAGGAACTGGCCCACATCGCGGAGTTCGAGCGCATGCTCACGGACGACGGCGCCCTCATCGTGAAGTTCTGGTTCCACCTGTCCCGGGAGGCACAGGCCAAGCGCTTCAAGGACATGAAGAAGGGCGATCGGCGTCGCAAGCTGGCCCCCAAGCAGAAGGAGTTCGCCAAACTCTACACGCGCTTCATCGAGGTGAGCGAGAAAGTCCTGCGCGCCACCGACAGTGGCGTGGCCCCCTGGTACGTCATCGAGGCCGCCGATCCCCGCTACCGCGACTACACCACCGGTGAGACCCTGCTCGCCGCCCTCGAGCAACGCCTCGCCCTAAGCGCGGTGCCGGCGTCCTCCGACGACGCCCTGCCCCATTCCGAGCCCGTGTCCATCGACACCCCCGAGGCCCAGATCACCATCCTCGATCACGTGGATCTCTCCCCCGCCCTGGAGCGCACCGATTACAAGAGACAGCTGAAGAAATACCAGAGCCGGCTGAACGCCCTGTCCTGGGCCGCCTGGAACGCCGGGGTCTCCACGGTGGCGGTATTCGAAGGCTGGGACGCCGCCGGCAAGGGAGGGGCCATCCGCCGCGTCACCGGCGCCATGGACGCCCGCCTCTACCGTGTCATCCCCATCGCCGCACCCACCGACGAGGAGCGGGCCCATCATTACCTGTGGCGGTTCTGGCGGCACATCCCCCGGGCGGGCTATGTGGCCCTGTTCGATCGTTCCTGGTACGGCCGGGTGCTGGTGGAACGGGTGGAAGGCTTCGCCGACAACATCGAGTGGATGCGGGCCTTCGCGGAGATCGACGTCTTCGAGGAACAACTCGCCGAGGCCGGCATCGCCATCGCCAAGTTCTGGATCCACATCAGCAAGGAGGAGCAGCTGGCCCGCTTCGAGGCGCGCGCCGACGTGCCCTACAAGCAGCACAAGATCACCGATGAGGACTGGCGCAACCGCGAGCGCTGGGATGCCTACAAGGACGCCGTCAACGACATGGTGGCACGTACCTCCACCGCCCATGCGCCGTGGACGGTGGTGGCCGGCAATGACAAGCGGCATGGGCGGATCGAAGTGCTCAGGACCTTCTGCGAGACCCTGGAGCGGGCCCTGGATCGCGGCTGAGACCGACCGCTTTTCTTCGGCCGAGGACGCGGTATCCCCGCGCCTTCCTCAGTAGATGTTGGCCTGGCGTTGCAGCCAGCGCACGTAGCTGATGATCTCGCTCACCTGCTCGCGGCCGATGTGGGGTAGCGCAGGCATGTTGCCGTAGTCCCACAGGTGCTGCTGGGCGCCGTGGGCCACGGCGTTGTAGAAGTAGTCGTCGCCGTGGTCATTGGGGTTGTAGTACGGGTGGAGCAGGGGCGGGGCGTGGTCGGTACCGGTGCCGCGATCGCCATGGCAGGACTGACAGTGGGCCTCATAAAGATCCCTGCCGGCATGATACTTCTCGGGGGCCGGGTAGCCGGGCGGGTCCATGCGCAGATGGCTGAGGTCGGCGTGGCGGCCCGCCTTCATCTTCTCCACGTGCCTCGCGTGGTCCCCCGTCGCGGACGTGCCGCCGGCCTGGGGGGCCGCGGGGGTATCGTCGTGCCCGTGCTCCAGCCCCGCTTCGTGCTGGCGTTCGTGATGGTCGGGGGTACCGTCGTCCATGGAGGTGGCGAGCCTGGCCGTGGAGGATGGCGGCGGAGCCGCCGGCTCGCCACCGCGACGCATGATGCGCTGGGTCATGGGCGGGCCGTCGTCCAGACTGGAGGCGAGCCGCGGGCCACCGCCGGTGGCGCGAGCGCCTTCCGCCTCTTGGGCCTGAGGCGTCTCCGCGTCCGGGACGACATGGCCTGCGGACGGGGTCCCCGGGCTGCCCGCTTCGGCACGCTGCGCGGTGGCGGCGCCACCGGGAGGGGCCTTGATGCAGGGACGGGTTGCCGTATCTTCAGCGTGGGGCAACACCCTCACGGATTCTCCGGAGGACGACGGGTGCGGCGCGGCCTCCCGGGGGGCGGGGCTGCGGGCCACCGCTGCCGGCGCGTCCCGCCCGGGGGGTGGCCCCTTGATGCAGGGGCGGTTTCCCTTCGCATAGGGCATCACGCTTACGGATTCCGCGGGCGGCAGCGCGCCGCGGGCGGAGTCCGGAGGCGGCGCGGATGGTTCGGACGCGGGGGCCACAGGACTCCTGGCGCCGGACTCATCAGCGGGCGGTGAGGACGGGGTCGCGGACGCAGGGGTCTGCTTGAGGCAGGGATTGACCTTGCCGGAGGCCTTGGTCTCCCGCGCCGCGGTGGCCGTGGGGGCGGTCACCGGCTCCGCCGGTTCCAGCGGGGCCGGCAGGGGGGCCTCGGTGACCCCTTGATCGTCGGGCAGCTGGGACTCGTGGTCGCCGTCGCAGCCGCGGGCCACCAGGGTCAGGACCAGGGCGATGAAAACGATGAGGGCGATGTGTACGGCGGGGTGTCTCATCATGGCCGGTAGGCCTCCTCCAGCAGGCGATCCTCGCTCTTCAGGGCGTCCCGGTTACGCTGCCCGATGAGATTGAACCACGCGGGCACCACCACCAGGTTGAGCAGTGTGGATGTGGTGAGCCCGCCCAGCAACACCCAGGCCAGGGGCTGCTCCATCTCCTTGCCCACGGGGGAGCCGAACAGCAGGGGCACCACCGCCAGGGCCGCGGTACCGGCGGTCATGAGGATGGGGGCCATGCGCTCCACGGCGCCGTCGGTGACTATTCTCTCCATGGCCATGGCGGGGTGTTCTCTGAGCATGCGCTGGTAGCGCGACACCAACAGGATACCGTTACGGGTGGCGATACCAAACAGGGCGATGAAACCCACCATGGACGAGACGTTGAGGTCCACCCCCGCCAGCCACAGCGCCAACACCCCGCCGATGAGGGCCAGGGGCAGATTGATGAACACCATGAGGGCGAGCCGCAGGCTGCGGAATACCTGCACCAGCAGGGCGAACACCAGCAGCACCGCGAGCCCGCCGAACATCAGCAGGGTGCGGGAGGAGCGTTCCTGGCCCTCGTATTCGCCGCCCAGCTGCCAGGTGTAGCCCGTGGGCATTTCGAGATCGGCGAGGGCCTGCTGGACATCCGTGGCCACGCCGTTGAGGTCCCGCCCCTCCACATTCCAGGCCACCGTGGCGCGGCGGTTGCCGCCCTCACGCTCCACGAAGAAGGGTTGCTGCACCTGGACCACGGCGGCGATGTCCGCCAGCCGCACCCGTGCACCGTCGGGAGTGCGCAGAGGCAGGTCCTCGAGGTCCGCCACGTGGTCGCGGCTGTACTCGTCGATGCGCACCAGGATGTCGAAGCTGCGTCCCCCCTCCTCCAGCACCTGGCCCACCACCACGCCGTTGATGGCGTTCTCCACGTAGCGGGAGATGTCCGCCGGCCTGAGGCCATGGCGGGCGGCGGCGGCGCGGTCCACGCGGATGTCGATGCCGGGCACCTTCACCCGCTGCTCGGTCTGCAGGTCCACCACCCCCGCCACGCCGGCGACACGACCATGCACCTGCCGGGCCAGGTCCAGCAGGGTGTCCAGATCGCTGCCGTAGATCTTCACCGCCAGCTGGGAGCGCACCCCGGACAGCAGTTCGTACATGCGGTGGGCGATGAACTGGCCCACGTTCACGGTGATGCCGGGCACCGAGGCGAGGTCCTCCCGCAGGGCGGCCATGAGCTCGGGGCTGTTCTCGTGGCCGGGTCTCAGGGTGATGTCGAACTCGCTGAAGTTCACCGGCATGGCGTCCTCGTCCAGGCGCGAGCGGCCGGCCCGCTGCACCACGGTGCGGATCTCGGGGTGGCGCTCCCGCAGCATGGCCTGGATGTAGTCACCGGTGCGCACGTTCTCCTTGAGGGAGGTGCCCGGCAGGTGGGTCACGGCGATGACGATGTTGCCCTCGTGGAAGGCCGGCAGGAAGGAGCGCCCGAGGAAGGGCAACAGCACCAGGGCGAGGACCAGCAGCCCGCCGGCCCCCATGAAGACGAAGCGGGGCCGCGCCAGGGCCTTCCCGAGCAACGGCCGGTAACGTTGTTCCAGCCACACCAGCACCGGGCTGGGATCCAGGGCGATGCGCTTGGCCTTGCAGCACAGCAGCAGATAGCACAGCACCGGGGTCACGGTAACGGCCACCACCAGGGATGAGACGATGGCGGCGATGTAGGCCCCGGCCAGGGGGGCGAAGATGCGTCCCTCGATGCCCTGGAGGAAGAATACCGGCAGGAACACCACCACGATGATGAGGGTGGCGTAGACCACCGCCGAGCGGATCTCGATGGAGGCCGCCATCACCACCTTGAACTGGGCCAGGGGCTGGCCGGCGAGGATATTCTCCCGCAGCCGCCGGTAGACGTTCTCCACGTCGATGACGGCATCGTCCACCACCTCGCCGATGGCGATCACCAGCCCTCCCAGCACCAGGGCGTTGAGACCCACGCCGAACAGCCACAGCACCACGATGGCGGCGAGCAGAGACAGGGGAATGGCGATAAAGCTGATGATGGTGGGGGTCCAGCGAAACAGGAACAACAGCAGGACAGTGGCCACCACCGCCGCCGCCTGCATCATGGCGTCGCTCATGTTGCCCATGGCGGCATGGATGAAGCTGGCCTGGCTGAAGGTGTCGGGCACCAGCCGCGCGTCCTCCGGCAACGCCTGGCGCAGGTTGGCGAGGGTCTCTTCCACGCCCTCGGTGGTGCGCACGGTATCCGCACCATACAATTTGGACACCGTCCCCACCACCGCCGGCTGACCGTTGAAACGGGCATCGCCGCGCTTGATGGCGGGCCCCACCTTCACCTCGGCCACGTCCCCCACGGTGATGGCGGTGCCGTCCCGCAGGGTCACGGGGACCTTGGCGATGTCCGTGACGTCCCCCACCTGGGCATCGCCGCGCACCGTGAGCTCCTGCTGGGCCCCGGGATAGATGAAGGCGCCGGGCCGGATGTCGCTGGCACCGCCGGCCGCCGCCACCACATCGCTGAGGGAGACATCGAACTGGTTCAGCTTCAGGGGGTCCACCAGGGCCTGGTACTGCTTGACGTCGCCGCCCTGGCTCACCACCGAGGCCACGCCCTCCTCGGCCAGCAGGCGGTAGCGAAACACCCAGTCCGCCAGAGTGCGCAACTCGAGGGCGCGGAAGTCCGCGCGGGTGTCGATGATGGCGTACTTCTGGAGCCAGGAGATGGCCGAGGTGGCGGGCATGGCCTCCGGGGCCTGGACCCCCGACGGCAGGCGGTCCTGGATGAGGGCGAGACGCTGGCCCACGATCTGGCGGGCGTCGTAGATATCGGTACCCCACTGGAACACCGCGATGATGCGGGACAGACCGATGGAGGACTCGGAGCGCACGGATTCGATGCCGGGCGCGCCCAAAACCAGGCTCTCGATGGGCACCGTCACCAGGCGTTCCACGTCCTCGGGAGAGAACCCGGGGGCCTCGGTCTGGATCACCACCTGGGTGGGGGCGAACTCCGGGAACACGTCCAGGGCCATGCGGCTGCCGGCGAACAGGGCCAGCCCCGTGACCACGAGGGCCGCCACCATGACCGTGACACGGTTGCTCAGGGACCAGCGGATGATGGCGCTAACCATGGAATACCTCGTGATTTGTTATTCGTCCCTGGTCATTTGTTTCCGGTGCACTCATGGGGCCCCTGCATTCACCAAATGACAAAGGACGAAGAACCAATAACCAAAAATCAGTGATGATCGTCCCCGCCGCCCGAGCCGCCGCCGAGGAGGCGCTTGCCTTCCAGGAGCTGGGAGCCCCCGGTGACCACGGCCTCACCGGCCGTCACCCCCTCCCTCACCCGTACCCAACCCTGGTCCCGGGCCCCCAGGTCCACGTAGCGACGCTCGAAGATGTCCGCGTCCTTCCGGACGTAGACATAATCGGCATCGTCCACGGTGATGACGGCCTCGCCGGGCACCCACACCCCCGTCTCCGCCGGGGTCTCCACCAGTATCTCCAGGGGTGCGCCGAGGCCGTAGGCGGGGGGGAAGTGGTCGAAGGCGGCGTAGAAACGGCCCCGCTGATCGGCCGGGTCCACCATGGGATCCACCAGCACCACCTCGCCGCTGTACCACTTGATGGTCCTGCCCACCCGCATGCGCACCTTCTGGCCCACCCTCAGTTCATCGAGACGTGCGGGGGCGACCCGTCCCTCGGCCCACAGGCCGTCGTCGGGCACCACCCGGGCCACCGGGGCGCCGGTTATGACGAAGGTGCTCATGCCCCGGTCGCCGGCATTGATGAGGGAACCGGGCGTCACCAGCACCGCCGTGACGATACCCGAGATGGGGGCCGTGGCGGTGAGGGTCTCCTTCACCGTGCCCTCCTCCACCAGGGCCTTGACCTCGCCTTCCGTCATGCCCCACCACAGCAGGTTCTCCCGGGAGTCCTCCAGGTAGTCCGGCAGGTTGCCCAGGGTGCGGATCTGCTCGAGGCGCACGCTGTCCTCCATCATGGACAGGTAGCCCCTCTGGGTCAGCATGAAGTCGGGGCTGAAGACGCTCACCATGGGCTCTCCCTCCTCCACCCGCTGGCCGCGGCGGATGAACACCTCACGGACGGCACCGCCGGTATTGACGGTGACCTCCCGTTCGCGGTCCACGCGAGCCGCCACCCGCCCGTCGGCACGCAGGGTGCTGCTGCGGTCCTGGGCGATGGCCTTGCGAGCGGTGATGAGCCCCGGGTGCCGGGCCATGGCCTGGGGCAGGCCCACGTGGATGGTGCGGCGGCCCTCGCCCCCCTCGCTGCCGAAGGCGCTGAGCTCACCATGGCCGTGAGCGGCGGCGGCCCCGAGCAGGACGATGGCGGCCGCCAGCCGGCTGACGATGGCATGGGAAATGGTTCTGTTCATGGCCTGGTCGGTATGGGGCATGGGTGAGCCGTGATCAATGACGGTGTGCGGCATGGTCTTCCCTTCGGGGAGACGCGGACGGCAGGCGGGAGGTGCCATCCCCCGGCAACCTCACCAGCACGCGCATGCCGGGATGAAGGCCGGCCCGGTCCACCGGCCGCACCACCACCCGCTGGCGGGGTACGGCGGCATCCGCCAGGGGCAGCACCTGTTCCACCTGGCCGTCCCTGGTTTCCCCCCCGGCCTCGATGACGAGGGGCATGCCGGCACGGAAGTGCACGGCATCGGCGGGGGACACCCGGGCCTCTACCACCAGCCGATGGTCCTCGGCGATGCCCAGCACCGGCACCCCCACGGCGGCGAACTGCCCGCTCTGCACACCGGCGTTCACCACCTGGCCCATGCGGATGTCCACCCGGGTGATGACGCCGTCGACGGGGGCCTTGACGGCCACCGCCTCCAGGGGTTCGGCGGTCTCCTCGATGAGCTCGATGTCCTCCTCGCTCATGCCCCGCCACAGCAGGGACAGCCTGTTCTGGGTGACGTTCTCCTTCACCCGCGGCGTGATGTCGCTGATGTCCCCGAGGTTGCGATGGGTGGTGAGATAGCTCTTCTGCAGGGTTCGCAGCTCGGCGCTGGCGAAGGTGAACAGGGTGTCCCCCGCCGCCACCCGGCGCCCCGGATTGAGGCCCTCCATGTCCACGATGCGGGCGTTGGTGCGCAGGGTGACGGTGTGAACGGCCCGCGGGTCCACCACCACCTCGGCGGCATAGCGGATGGGCCCGGCCACGGCCGTGGCCGCCATGAGTATCAGCCCGAGGGCCAGCAGCGGACCCCGGGTGAGTCGTATATCAGGATGCTTCATCGCTCCCTCCTGCCTGCGCCGGCTGCCCGTCCAGACGCCTCTGTTCCAGCCAGCTGTATACCGCCGGGATGATGAGCAGCACCAGCACCAGGGAGCTGGCGACGCCCCCCACCATGGGGGCGGCGATGCGCCGCATCACATCGGCCCCCACCCCCGCCGAGAGCATCAACGGCATGAGGGACAGGCCGATGGTGGCCACGGTCATGATCTTCGGCCGCAGGCGCAGCACCGCCCCCTCGTAGATGGCATCGAAGAGGTCCTGCCTGGACCTCAGGGTGCCCTCCTCCCGGCGCCGTTTCACCGCCGCCTCCAGATAGATGATCATCACCACGGCGGTCTCCGCCGCCACCCCCAGCAGGGCCAGCAGCCCCACCACCACCGCCACGCTGAGGTGATAGTCCAGCAGGGCCAGCAGCCACACGGCGCCGATGAGAGAGAAGGGGATGGCCACCATCACCAGCAGGGCCTTGGCGATACTCCGGAACACCAGATAGTAGAGCACCAGGATCACCAGCAGGGTGAGGGGAATCACGTAGGCGAAGGTGTCCCATGCCCGTTCGAGGTTGCGGTAGCTGCCGCTCCATTCGTAGTACACCCCCTCGGGCATCTCCACCCCATCCGCGATGGCGGCCTCGGCCGCCGCCACGTAGCTGCCGGCATCCACACCGGCGAGGTCGATGTAGACGTAATTCACCAGCAGGCCGTTCTCGCTCTTCACCTCGGTGGCCGCCTGGGTGACGCGGATGTCGGTCACCACCCCCAGGGGGATGTAGTCGCCGTCGCCGAAAGGCACCATTACCTCGCGGCCGAGGGCATCAATGTCGTCCCGGTGGTCGGCCTGGTAGCGCACGTTGATGGGGTAGCGCTCCCGTCCCTCCACCGTCCACCCCAGATTGGCCCCGCCCACGGCGGTGCGCAGGACATCCTGCACGTCCGCCACGTTGAGGCCGTAGCGGGCGGCCTGCCGGCGGTCCACGGTGACGTCCACGTAGTAACCCCGGGTGGCGCGGTCGGCGTAGACATTCTCGCTGCCGGGGAGGTCCGCCAACGCCCCTTCCATCTGCGCCGCCACATGGTCCAGCACCTCCAGGTCGCTGCCGTACACCTTGATGCCGAGGGGCGTACGGATGCCGGTGGTGAGCATATCGATACGCCCGCGGATGGGCATGGTCCAGCCGCTCACCAGCCCGGGGATGCTCACGGCCTCATCCATCTCGCGGATCAGGTCCTCCGTCGTGAGGCCGGGCCGCCACTGGTCCCGGGGCTTGAGGGTGATGACCGTCTCGATCATGGACAGGGGTGCCGGATCCGTGGCGGAATCGGCCCGCCCCGCCTTGCCGAACACCGTCTGCACCTCCGGGATGCGTTTGAGCTCCCGATCCTGGTTCTGCATCACCCGGCCGATCTCACTCACCGACACCCCGGGCAGGGTGGTGGGCATATACATCAACGAGCCCTCGTAGAGGGGGGGCATGAACTCCTTGCCGAGGCCGTTGAACACCGGCACCGTCACCAGCCCGAGGGCCACGAACAGGCCGACCGTGAGCAGCCGCAGGCGCAGGGTGGCCCTGAGGATGGGCCGGTAGATGCCGATGAGCACGGTGCTGACGGGGTTGGACTGTTCGTTGAAGATGCGGCCGCGGACGAAGTACATCATCAGGGCCGGTATGAGGGTGATGGACAGCAGGGCCGCCGCACCCATGGCGAAGGTCTTGGTCCACACCAGGGGCGTGAAGAGGCGGCCCTCCTCCCCCGTCAGCATGAGCAGGGGCAGGAAGGACAGGGTGAGCACCACCAGGGAGACGAAGATGGGGGTGGCCACCTCCTTCATGCCGGCCATCACCGCCGCGGCGTGGTCGCCACGGTCCGCATCCCGGCCCAGGCGCTCCACATGCTTGTGGGCGTTCTCCACCATGACGATGGCGGCATCCACCATGGCGCCGATGGCGATGGCGATGCCCCCCAGGGACATGATGTTCATGGTGATGCCCATCCAGCGGGTGAAGATGAAGGCGATGAGGATGGCCACCGGCAGGGTGAGGACGATCACCAGGGTGCTGCGCAGATGCCACAGGAACAGCAGCACGATGGCCGCCACCACCAGGGACTCGTACCACAGGGCATGGACCAGGGTGCCGACGCTGGCATCGATGAGGGGGGCACGGTCGTAGACGGGCACCACCTCCACCCCCGCCGGCAACCCCTTCTTCGCCTCGCCGAGGGCCGCCTTGACGTCCCGGATGACCCGGGAGGCATTGGCGCCGTGCTGCATTACCACGATGCCGCCCGCCACCTGGCCCTCGCCGTTGAGCTCCGCGATGCCGCGCCGCACGTCGGTGCCGAGGTGGACGCGTCCCAGCTGCCCGAGGGTCACGGGTACCCCCCGCTCATCCACCTTCACCGGCACCTGCTCCAGATCGGCCACACTGGTGACGTAGCCGAGACCGCGGATGAGATATTCGGCGCCGCTGTGCTCGATGAGCCGGCCACCCTCGTCACGGTTGCTGCGTTCCACCGCCGCCACCACGTCTCCGAAGGGGATGCGGTAGGCCCGCAGCCGGGCCGGGTCCACCTCCACCTGGTACTGGCGCACGTAACCCCCGATGGAGGCCACCTCGGAAACCCCCGGCACGGCCTCCAGGGCGTAGCGCAGATACCAGTCCTGGAGGCTGCGCAGGGCCGCCAGGTCGTGGTCCCCGGATCGCAGGGCATACTGGTATACCCAGCCCACGCCGGTGGCATCCGGCCCCAGGCTGATATCGGCCGCCGCCGGCAGCTTGCCCCGCACCTGGTCCAGGTACTCCAGGACCCGGCTGCGGGCCCAGTAGATATCCGTGCCCTCCTCGAACAGCACGTAGATGAGGGAATAACCGAAGGCCGAGTAGCCCCGCACATCGGCGGCCCCGGGCACGTGAAGCATGGTGGTGAGCAGGGGGTAGGTGATCTGGTCCTCGATCACCTGGGGTGACTGGCCATCCCACTTGGAATAGATGATGACCTGGGTGTCCGAGACGTCGGGCACGGCATCCACGGCGGTGTGCTGCAGGGACCAGTAGCCCGCCCCTGCCAGGATCAGGGCCACCAGGATCACCAGTATGCGCTGGCGGGCACAGTATTCGAGGATGGCATCCATCAATGGTCATGCCCCGAGCCGGCGCCGGTGTCCCGGCTGGTGCGCAGGGCCACCTCGGCCTGCAGGAAGAACTGGCCCTGGACCACCACCTCCTCACCCGGATGCAGGCCTCCATACACCGGCACCTCGCGGCCGGCCGCAGGCCCCAGTTCCACCGGCCGCACGGTATAGGCATCATCCGCCGACTTCACGAACACGAACTGCCCGTCACCGTCGTCGATGACCGCACTGGCGGGAATGGCCAGCACCGTGTCCACGGGGGATTCGCTCGCGGCGCCGGCCGTCTCGCCATCGTCGCCCCCTTCGAGGGTCCCCACCAGGTCGCGGTGGGGCGGCGCCGGCGTGCCGGGTACCGGCAGCATGAAGACCACGTCGGCGTACATGCCCGGCACCATGGCAAGGTCCTCGTTGGGCAGTACGACGCGGGCGATGCGGGTTCGGCGTCCCCGATCCACCACCGGATAGACGAAACTCACCGGGGCCTCGAACACCCGGGCCGGCAGGCCGTGGACACGCACCCGTGCCATGTCCCCCACTTTCACGCGGTCCAGGTCCGGGCCCAGCAACTCGGCCTGCACCCACACGGTGGACAGCTCGGCCACCTTGACGATGCTCTCGCCGATGGCCGTGAACTGCCCGCCCTGCACCCCGGCGTTCACCAGGGTGCCGTGGTTGACGTTCTGTTCCACCACCAGGCCGCTCACCGGCGTGCGGATGGAGAAGTCCTTCATGAGTTCGCCACTGGTGGCGATACGTTTGATGTCGTCCTCGCTGAGGCCACGCCACAGCAGGGTGACGGTGGAGGTGGCATTTATGTGGGGCATGTCGCTGCCCAGGCGCTCCACCCAGCCCGTGGAGCGCATGGCCTGGGCATAGTCCTGCACCACCCGCATGAGTTCGGGGCTCTCGAGGTCGATGAGCACCTCCCCCGCCTCCACCAGGTCGCCCTCGAAGAAGTGGTAGTAGTTCTCCACCTCGCCGTTGACCCGCGCCGTCACCTCCACCAGGTTGCGTTCGTCGTAGGTGATCTCCGCCACCGTCTTGAGACGCCGCAGCAACGGCTTCTCGCGGGCCGTCACGGTGCGCACGTCCAGCACCCGCTGCTGCTGGGCCGAGAGCTGCACCCGCCCCGCCTCCCCGACGTGTCGCTCCATGGGGATGAGGCGCATACCGCAGACCGGGCAGTTACCCGGCTTGTCGCTGCGCACGTGGGGGTGCATGGGGCAGGTGTAGGTGGGGTCCAGGTGCTTGCGGGCGTGTTCCAGGGCGCTCTCTGCTGCGGCCCCGGGTACCGCCAGGAGCAGGGCCAGCAGCAGCCAGGCCGCCACGGCCGCGCCCGTTCTGGAGGCCGGGGTCATCATTCGTCCCCTCCGGCAACGGCCCACAGCAGCTCGCGGTCCGGGTCCACCATCATGCGCGCCCGCTCCACCACCCGGTCGCCGGCGGCCAGGCCCGCCAGCACGGCCACCCGGCCGTGGGCCCGGGCCCCCGTCACCACGCGGGTGAGGTGGTAGACCCCTTCACCGGCCTCCACCAGCACATAGCTGTGACCCTCGGCATACAACAGCGCGGAGCGCGGCACCCGCAGCATCTCCGGCAGCGCCACGGTAAGGGACAGGGACGCGTACATGCCGGGCAGCAGCCGCAGGTCCGGATTGTCCAGCACCACCCGCAACCGCGAGCGGCGGGTGGCGGGACGGATCTGCGCAAACACATGGTCCACCCGCCCCACGAACCGCGGGTCACCCGCCAGCTCGCGGATCACCACCTCCACCGGCTGTCCTTTCTCCAGGGCGCCGAACGGCAACGGAAAGGGCACCTCCTCCAGGGGCAGTTCCACCGTCACCCATACCCGGGACAGATCCGCCACCCGCGCCACCGTGTCCCCCACCAGGGCCCAGTCCTCCATTTCCCGGGCCCCGGCGTTGATGAGGGAGCCTCGGTCGGCGCGGCGTTCCAGCACGTAGCCACTGCGGGGGGCGGTGATGACGTAATCGTCCAGCACCACCTTTGACTGTTCCAGCAGCTCGATATCGTCCTCGTCCATGCCCCACCAACGCAGGTTGGAACGGCTGTCATCCATGAACTGGCCGGGGGCGAAGGAGTAGCTGAGACGGTCCTCGTTGCTGATGTTGGCGAGGTGATTGAACTGGGCCAGCAGGCGCTCCGGAGCGAACATGTTCATGAGGGGCTGACCTTCCTCGATGATCATGCCCTCGAAGAAATAGAGGTCACGCACCAGTCCGCTGGCGGTGATATTCACGTCATGGACCGCGGTGGGGTCGTAATCGACAGTGCCCACCCCCTCTAGCATGACATCGCCCCCGGCCGCTTCCACGGTGATGGTGGGCACGCCCCCCTGGTGACGGATGACGAGGCCTTCGACGGCCTCCACGGCCACCAGGTCCGCCGGCGTGAGGCGCCGCGTGCGGGCCGACACGTGGGCGGGGTCCCGCTCCCGGGAGCGGGCCTGATTCACGCGTTCGGTGCGGGCCTTCAGGCGGGCCTTGATGTCCGGCGAAAGCTCCTCCGCGACCACCGACGGCGTGGCGTCCACCACCGCGGTGGAGGTGGGCGAGCGCAACGCCGGCATGTCGCCGCGGGCGTAGGGCTCCCGCCCCTGTTCCACCGGGACATCCGTGGCGTAATGGACAGGTCCTTGCCGTTCCCCACCGTCGACAGGTACGGCCGGGGCGAAATCGGGGGCGGCGGCGGTGCCGGCCTCCTCGTCCGGTGACGCCGGCGGCCGTTGCCCGCCCGCAGCGACGTCCGGCGATGGCAGGGGTTCCGCGGCCGATGCTTCAGCGGCCGACGTCTCACCGTTCGATGTCTCACCGGCCGATGGTTCATCGCCGGGGGCCAGGATGGTGGGGGGAACGTTCAACTGCAGGGTCCCGCGTTCCGTGGTGCGGGCGCCTCCGGGAGGGAGCATTTCGATGGGATCGGTGTTGGTGTCCCCGGCGGGTGACGGCAGCGGTGTGGACACCGCGCCGGGCGGCGGCTCCACCCGCGACGGACCCTCGTCGTCGCGCCCGACGAAGGTCAGCAGCGCGGCCACGGAGACCACGACGATGAAGGGAAAGATGAACCCGCGCATGGTCTGCAAGATATGAGGGGCTTCCTGGGATTCTGATGGTTCGGATGGTCCGCGGGCCGTCCCCCTTGACAGGGGCGTCCCGCAACTAAGGGGCCGCCGGCACGCCGGCGACCCTTCCCTGTCATTGCCCTGACATTACACGGATACGGAGCGGCTCGCCTTGGCCATCTGCCAGTCGGAGGGTATGACCACGTGGTCGTGATGACCATTGGGCGAGGGCATGCGGGCCACGATCTCCAGGGAGTCCGCGTTGATGATCACCAACCCGGACTGCCCCCCCTGGTGCCCGCTGTACACGGCGGAGATATGCTCGTCGTCGTGGAGTACATCGACGGTGTGGGGATCGGGACCGATGTCGATCTTGGCATCCAGGGTCCAGTTGCCAGGGGTGCAGCGCACGATGTAGCCGCGGTTGGGACGGCGCGCCCAGGCGGTGAAGAAGATGTAGCGGGAGTCCTGCATATTGCCGGTATGGAACGGCAGGTGGGTACGCCCGAAGCCCTCGATATAGGCGATCTTCTTCCACTTCCTGGGATCGTGGTGGGAACTGTCCACCACGCCCACATTGTTCTGCAGCACATTATTACAGCAGAACAGGTACTTGCCGTTGGTCAGGAAGCCGGCCTCGTGCATGGGGGACAGCACGCTGGGTACCGAGAAGGCCCAGGTATAGCCCGTCTGGCGCACCAGGGGGAAATGGTCCGGTGCGCCCTTGGGCGTGGCGATGACGGTGACGGGCTCCCAGGTCTCGGTATCCACGATGACCACCAGGCCCAGGCGGCGGATGAGCACGGCGGCCACCGGTAACTCGGGATGCCACACCAGGGTATCGATGAAGCAGGCGGTGGGATCGGCGGGCATGAGTTCCTCGCCCATGAGGGCCTCATGGGTGATCTTCATGCCCCGCAGGCCCTGATAATCGAACTTACCCGTGGAGGGGTCCGGGAAGACACGGCTGCAGTTGAGGGTCTTGGCCACCGGGTCGTAGTCGAACTTGAAGGAGGCCACGATCTTCGGCTGGTCGTCGGTGGTGGTCACCAGCACCAGGTCTTTCTGGCCGTCGGCATAGGACACCAGGCCCTGGTTGGGTCCGACCCCCAGGGCCGCATGGACCCCCAGCCCCATGCCGGTGGTATCGGCGACGTCGTTCACCAGGATGATGCGGTTCTGCTCGCCCCGGCCGTCGTAGCGCGCCTTCCACATACCCATGTGGCCACGGTCGCGCCACTCGGGGGAGTTCTCATTGATGTAGGGCGAGCCCGGGCGCTGCATGGTGAAGAAGAAATCGAAGGTCTCCCGCGGGTTCTTCGACGGCATGGCGCAGATGTGATGGGGGATGGGGGCGTCGATGCCCGTCAACATCATGGGCAACCAGGCCAGGGTCTCGGAGGTACCGAGGTCCACCACCTGCACCAGCCCGGAATACTTGCCGGGCTTCACCACGACGTTGCCGGCGAAGCGTGCGAGGTTGGAGTTATTATAGGATTCGGCGGGATCGAGATTGGCCGCCGACGCGTTGCGGGGCACGGCCCCCATGCCGGCCATGGAGGCGGCGCCGGCCATGCCGGCGGCGCCTGCGCCCTTGAGGAACCTGCGTCGATCGATGTTCATGGTTTCACTCCTCGGATATCTGTATTTTTCTGCTGTGCCTGTCTTTGGGCCAGTTTTTCTGGGGCTGCTGTGTGGGCCTGTTAGGTATCACCAGCGGTCACTGCGATTCCTCGATGATCTCCCGGATATCGCGCAGCCGTTCCTGGGATGTCCACAGCTGGGGCCCCGCGTAGACGCGCTTTACCATGCCCCGCTTGTCCAGGAGGAAGGTGGTGGGGGCGTTGCGCAGGCCGAAGGCCTGGACGGTGTAGCTATGGGTGTCCGAATAGATCGGATAGGTGGCGCCGGCCTCCCGGGCCACCAGACGCAGGTTGCGCAGTACATCGGATTCGGCGCTATCCGGATTGAGCTTGCCGCCGACGTTGCCGATATTGATGCCGATCACCTGGACGTTGGAATTGGTCTTGGAGAGTTCCTGGAGGCTCTTCATCTCATCCACGGAACGGGGGCTGAACAGCAGGAAGAAGTTGAGGACCACGGGCCGATCACCATCGAGGATACGGCCGGTGGTGGTGGGCTTGCCGTCGAGGGTCTCGATGGGAATATCTTTGGGTATCATCGCGCCCTTCCCCAGGGGTGCGATGAACACATCGCCGCCCACCTCCTCCGCGGTGGGGAACTCGCCCCCTTTCTTCTCATGGGGGGCCGAATACCCGCTGCCCTTGTCGGCCTCGGGGCGTTCTTTCAGGCAGGGATTCTGGGCGGCGAGGGACGTACCCACGAGGCCGAATACCGCAACCGCAGCCACGACTGCGGACAGAGGCTTATAGCTCCACATCTCGACATTCCTCCTGTAGAAAAACAGTCATTATTGATATTCAAAAGGCCGCTGGGATTGTCTCGTGCCAGCGGTCGCCCCCGTGCATGCGCACCGGGCAAGGAATTCGGCAAACCTGCATGTCGCCGATGGCGGGGTTCATGCCCCACGTTTATTGTTATCAGGCACGTCCGATCAGAACGGCAAACGTTACCTGAATATACAGTTCCAAATCAGCGCGATACAAGCTGACCCGCTCTGGTGCGGGCTCCGATGTGGATGCGTCTCCCCGACTCCGCGTGGGCGGACGCAGACTATGGAGCGTGCCGATGATGATGGGCACGGTGCCGTGCGCTAAACTCTCTGTTCACTGAAGCCTTGTCATGGCGGCTTCTTGGGTAAGAAGACTATCCCGGATTGCACCCCGAATTCAATGTTTATTGCCTGCGCGGGGCTCGCTCCATGAGGGGGTCGGTCCGCGCGCAGGCAAGGGACGCGGGTATGGTTTGTGCGGGGCAGCCGTGCCTCCATGCCGGCCACCGCCAATCCGCCTCTTCAAAGTTTCCCGGGTCGCCTGGCGACCCGAAGTCCGAACCGTAAAACCTCTGTTGGAGCCTTTCACAACATGCGCCCATCCAATGCCACCCCATCCATTCTGCCGCGGTCTCTGAACTGGCGCCACGGCCTCCTCGCGGCGGTCCTGATGGCCTGTCCGCTGGTCACCACCGCCGATTGGGTGCATGAAGAAGACGCCCTGAAACAGGTGCGCATAGCCGGTGTCGGCGACCTGGCGGCCGTACCCTCCCTTCGCGGTGACAAACCGGAGGTCTTTTTTCGCGGGCCGGATGGCTATCTCAACCATCTCCATAAGGCCGGGGGCCGATGGCAGCAGGATGATCAGAGTTTTCGAGCCGTGGCCGTCAAGGACATCAGCGACGTGGCGGTGGTCTATTCACCCACCACCAATGGGCCCGAGATCTTTTTTACCGGGACGGATGATCGCATTCATCACTTCTACCGCCGGAACGGCGGCTGGCATCACGATGCCGCCAGTTTCGCCGACGCCCCGGTGGCCGATGACGGTAAAGTGGCAGCGGTGTTCTCAGAGCGCGATCGTTATCCCGTCGTGTTCTTCAAAGGCGCCGACGGTTTCGTGCAGCAGTTCTATGTCCGGGATGACCGCTGGTACCACGACGCCAGCAGCTTCCGCGCCGAATCGGTGGCGCGTTTCGGCAACATTGCCGCCGTCCACTCGCCGGCCAGCGGCCTGCCGGAGGTGGTGTTCAAGGGCGCCGACGGCTACCTCCATCACTATGCCCTGCGGGACGGTGCGTGGCACCATCAGAGCGAAGCCTTTCATGTCGCCGAGGTGGCCGATATCGCCGATATCGCCGTGGTCTATGCGCCCCCGGCCCAGCGTCTGGAACTCTTTTACAAGGGCCATGACGGCTTCCTGAAATACTTCACCGCGGAGGAAGGGAGCTGGCGCTTCGAAGGCAACGTGGGCGCGCCCGTGCGGGTGGGCGGTTTGACGGACATCGCCGCCTTCTACTCACCCATGAGCGGCGGCGCCGAACTGGTGTTCGCCAACCCGGGTAATGACGTGGTTTACGTGAGACGGGATGGAGGGCGCTGGAAAGTGGACAGCCGCTCCCTCAACGTGGCCCTCTTCGGCGGCGGCGAGGTGGCCGCCCTGTATGCGCCGAAAGCGGCGCGCCCGGAGGTCTTCTTCACCGACGTGAACGGCCGCATTCACTACCTGTTCCGCCAGTGACGCCCCCAGGGCGCCGAACCGGGCACTTCAGAGCAGCACGCCGGACAACCACACGTCGTGCTCGTTGCACATGCTCAGGGCATAGAGGGGGCCGCCGTATTCGGTCACCGTGAAGTCCGAGACAGGCGCTTCGTCACGCTCGGGATCGAACATGTGCTCATCCATGACCTCGAAGGCCCAGTTGAGGAGCTGGTGCTTGATGATGTAATGCTCGTATCCCCGCATCTCATGGGCCGTGAGCACCCGCACGTCGAAATCGTTGCCCGCGGTGCGGCGGGCGTCGATCATGGGCACATGCCCACCGGCCTTGTCGGGAAAACGGCCCGGCGATTCCCGGGTCAGATAGACACCACCCGCCATCGGCGACTGCAGGTTGACGGTGCAGGGATCGGCGGCCGTGGCGAGGCGGGGTGCCAGCAGACCGGCCGGCAGGGCCAGCCCCGCGAGGCGAATCAGGTTACGTCGGTTCATCGATATTCTCCGGACTGGAATGGGTTTCTTATGGTGCCGGCCCCGGTGGGTTCCCGCCGCCGGGCCATGGCCCGGAAATCTTACCCGCCTCCCCGGATGGATGACAAACGACCCCGCTGAGAAGGCGTAAAAGACGGCTTCCCGCCCCGATGCCCTTTGAATATGAAGCCCCTTGAGGAAACGGCGGTTTAAGCCAGGAGGGATTAAACCGGGGGCGCCCGACCCGGTACACGTCCGGGTCGGGCTCACGCGTGAAGGGCTCTATTTGAAGGAGAACTGAAGCATGGCCCAGAATTTCCTGGTATCGAACTGCCCCGCCGCCTTCCAGTCGGAATCGGCGTCGAAGTCCGTGTATTTCAGCAGGGCCAGCCAGTTCTTGGCGAAGGGCTTGGCCGCCAGGATGCTCCATTCCGTGCCGTAGTCGCTGACGCCGCCGACGGTCTTGTCTGCCGAATAATCATGATACTGCAAGACCACCTTGGATGGCCCCCACAGTCCTTTGATGGACGCCGTGACGCTGGTGTCCTCCAGACCACCCACCGGGGTGGCGGAGCCCCCCGGCGCTCCTACGAACTTGTCCGCCCAGCCATTGAAGGCATGGACCGTTGCCAGTGGAGTCTGCAGGGCATTCACACCATTGCCTTCCAGCACCTCGTGCCCCACCTTCACCACCACGGGCTTGCCGGCGATGCTGAAGGCGCCACCCGCTTCGATGTTGTAGTAGTCATTGTCGTCGAGGTTGTTGGCGGCATCGTCCGTGGGGTCCTGGTTGGCCCACTCCAACTCGTAGAGCAGGCTGAAGGTCTCGCTGGCCTTGTGTTTGCCCACCAAGCGCAGGCCCCAGGTCTCGGAATCGAAGTTGGTGATACCGGGGCCGACCCCTACGCCCTCCGGAAAGGGGGTGCGCGGGTTGTCGTCGAAATCCAGTCCATAGTAGTAGCCCGTAAGCTTGCCGAAGGAGGTCTGGTAGGCTGCGTTGACCAGATGGGCCTCGTCCATCTCCCACTCCTTGAAGGGGGAGTCATCGCCGAACAGGCGGTTCACCTCGTCGATATAGGAATAAGAGATGCTGAGGTTGGGAATAGAGGTGTTGTCGATGCGTATGGCGTCGAAAGACTGGTGATTCTGGCGCCACACGATGTTGCCCACCCAGCGGTGGTTGTCATAGAGGATGGTCTGGCGGCCCACCTTGACCGTGGTCTGGCCCAGGAAGTTCGCCTCGTCCGCCCCCCGATAGCCGATATAGGCCTCGTTGATCTCGGTGGCCTCCGGATCGGGAATCAGGGCATGCCCCTCGGCACTGATGGAGCCCGCCGGGCCAGGAGGGAAAGTGAGATCGTCATCCACGTTGAAGGCCTTGTCGTCGCCGATACGAGTGACATTCTCGGCTTCCAGCCGCGCGTAGAAGCCGTTCCAGCGCGCCGTGCTATAGCCGAGGGCCGAACGTATGCTCAGCAGTTCGGCGTCATCGCCGGGTTGATTGGGATGACCCGCCGGCAAATCGTCGTTCACGTCCTCGTAACGCAAACGCATCATCAGATCCATAGTGCCCCCTTTGAGGGCGGTAGTGAAAGAGTCGGTGCTTCCCAACTGCTTACCCGTATGGGCATTGGGCACATCCGGCAGACCCACTGCTGCAGCGCCTTGGGCAAAGGCGAGTGCGGCGGTAACGGCAACGGCCGTGGTGATCGGTTTGTTTTTTTGCATAGCCATATCTCCTCTGAACTTCAACCAGGCCCCGGGCATTCTTGATGTATTACCGGAGCAGTGAATTGCCGGCCTGGCGTATCCAGCCGCGCCGCCGGCAGTCCCTGCTTAAAGGAAGCCTTGTCCCCTCCAACTCCAATGACAGAGGAAGGCCGGTCGGCGACCTTCCCACGGCACCATGAGGCACCGGCGACATGGCCGCAGGCGGCCACGTCTGACCCGCGGCGACGCGCTGCACGCCAAGGGCCCTGCCGGCCAGGCCATCGATGGACTGGTCGGACCTTCCCTGATGAGTACGTTCCGACGACACCCCCATTGGGGGATCAAAGCGGTGGGATCTAAGACGGCCTGGAAGATGGGGAAATCGCGCCTGGCGGCCCGATGCAAATACCGGGTGCGACCACAACACCCCTTCTCCCGGATGTTGCGGGCCGCCGCACCTGGCAACCTTCCTTACCTGAACAGCTGATCCCGGACGTTTATTGGTGTGGTACCACCGATGTGGTGGCTAGCCGGTCGCGCGTCCGGTCGCGGTGCCGACTCTCCCTCCCTTCAAGGAAACCCCTTCCCCGTTATCCTTGATATTTTTACTTTCAACGAGTCTGGCACACTGTTGCCATACTGACAACGTCGATGATGCATATAAGATACAACTTAAATAAGGAATTACGGGGTGAGGGAGCCAATACTGTAATGACTGCCTGCTGCCCGCTTCCGCTTCAGTCTCCTGCCACCACGTCCACGGCGCCCAGCCTGGCGAAGTGTGCGTCCCTCGCCCGACCCGCCTTGAGCCCCATGGCGCCCGTGGCCAGATAGCCCCCCGGCACCCGATACTCGGTGGTCAGTACCAGGGCGCCGTTGATGGAGAGGCTGTGAAAAGGGTTCACGTGGCGCAGATAGACATGGAGCCACTCACCGGCGGGCAGGACAACCTCTTCCGTCGCCAGCACCTGACGCATACCGTTTTTCACCTTCACCAGGGATACGCTGCCGCCAGCGGGATCCATCTCCATGCACAGGTAGTCGCCCTTTTTCGAGGCGCGATACACCAGTCCGGCCACGCCCTCCCCGAGGCGCATGCTGGAGGCCGCCACCACGTTGGCGAAGCGCTGACCGCTGAAGCGCAGCACGCAGCCGGATTCGGGCTCCCCTGCGCCGGCGGGGGGATCGCCGGCGGTCGCCGGCTCCTCCGTCGATGGGGCCAAGGGCACATCCCCGCCGTCCCGGTCCACGCGGTTGCGGGCCTGCCCGTCGTCCGCCTCTTCCGGGGCCGACTCCTCCGCCACCGGCTCGGTGAGCAGGGTCAGGGCCACCGAGCCGTCAACACACGCCTCGACGCACCATTGGCCGCCGCCGAGGGGCGTGGCCAAAGAGGCCAGCCCCTCGTCATCTAGCAGGGCGAACTCGCATTCTATGCGCGCCCACTGAATGCCCCCGTCGGTCCCGTCGTCCCGCGGCTGTGCGCCCACCGTCATTTGCGGTAGCCCGGCCCGTTCAAGGGCACGCCGTTGCTCATGTAGGTGAGGAAATACTCGAGGTTGCGGAAGGTCTCGGACTGCTCGTCGCGGACACGCCCACGCACCATCTCGAGACAGCCGGAAAAACGCCGGTGCAGGGTACCCATCTCGCCCCAGTCCGCACGGTAGACGGGCCAATGGGTGGTATGGCCCATGCCCGGGCTGAGGACATCGGTGCGCAGCTTGGAACCCGCGTAGGTCTTGTGGCAATGGGCGCAGGAGAACTGGAACTGACCCTGGCGCTTGTACCAGTACTCCTTGCCTGCCTCGTAGGCGGCCAACGCGTTGGGGTCGCAGGTGGGAGACACCACGTCGGTCAGCTCGCCCCTGGACTCGAAGGCCATGTAGGCCATGACATGGGTGATCTCGCCCTTGCCGTAGGGCAGCGCCGGCGCACCGTTCTTCGCCCGACATTCGTTGATGGCCAGAGGCAGGGTGATGACCATCTTCTTGTCGATGTCGTAATAGGGGTAGTACTGCACCACACCCGGGGTGCCGTCGAAACAGTCGGCGTAGGTATTGCCATTGGCGAAGGGCCTGTTCCAGGCCTCCCTGCCCTCGTCCACCATGGGTTCGTAGGGCGGGAACTCCTCGGTGGCCAGCCAGTTCTCCCGCATGTTCTCATCGATGGCATAGGCACCGTTGCCGAACTCCGCCATGGACACGTCGGGGAAGCGGTTCTCGAAGAAGGCCTGAAATTCCTTCAGGTCCTCCTGGGGCCCGGCCAGGGCAGGGGCCGCCACAGAGGCGGCCAGGAAAAGGAATGTAATGCGGCAAATGAAGTCACTCATGTCTAACCTCCGATGGCAAGCCGGTGCGGCAGGCGTTCGGCTCGCGGATACTCCACAGACCCGGGGGCATGAATTCCCGCTGCAAGTAAATGCTGGGGGATTTCAGTGTCTTCCGCGGCACAGGGATACGACGTCATCTTCTAGCACCTCAAGGGCTTGAAGAAGAAGGCGGGGGATGAACGCCCCCTCGGCGCATCGAGAAAAGCCCGAATGGCCTTGTTCAAGCGCGCCCTTAAAGGGACCAGATGAACTCCGTGACCTTGTCTATCTCACTCTCCTGGAGTAGATAGGTACGGCCATAGGGCGGCATGATGGAGTCCGGGTTCTTCTCATGGGCGTCCCAGATCTGGGCGCGGAGTTCGGACTTGTCCGGATAGCGGGCCTGCATCATCATCAGGGGCGGACCGACATTGCCGGGGCTCTCGCCGCCTTCAATCACATGGCAGGCCAGGCAGTTTCCCTTGGATCTGTCGAAGGCGAGTTGCTGGCCCTGCTCGAGGGTGGCGGCACGGTCCTGGGCCGCCGCAGGCAGCGCGGGGAGCAACAGCAGAAGTGCGACCGGTGCAAGGACCAGTCTGGTGCGGTGTCTGGATCTCATAAACTCCTCTCTGAAGTGTCATCACGGTGTGGACCACCGTTTATCAACCCTCGATGCCGACCCGCTACGGGCCGGATCCCGGTCTTATGATTATGGGCTATGCCGAACAGGCGCTTTCCCCCGCCCGTTTCCCATAGCCGGCGCCATGGAAAGCGCCATGGCCGGAGAGAACCTGTGTCTTCAGGGTCTTCCGACCGACATCCCGGGCCCCAAGCCCGCCATGGAGGAGGAGTCCCTTCGCGGGCTCCCCAGAGCCGGCGAATCCTCCGATTCCACGATACCAACTATGACAACACCGTCGCGCCGTGGCAAGCGCCCCGCGGATGCGGCCCGGCCGTTCAGCGTTCGACAATCAGATAGAATTCCTCACCCTTCCTGATCATGCCGAGATCATAGCGGGCCCGCTCCTCGATGGCGGCGTTGCCCTCCTTGAGATCCTCCACCTCGGCCGCCAGTTCGGCGTTGCGCCGAGCCAGTTTGGCATTATCCGCCTGCTGGTCCTCGATGGCGGACTCGAGACGCCAGACATCCCGCATACCACCATCGCCCAGCCACAGGCGGAACTGTAATGCCGCCACGCCCACCACCAGCACGGAGAGCAACAGACGATACATGGCTCAGTTCAGGTTGTAGAACGCCTTGCGGCCAGGGAAGATCACGTCTTCACCGGCCAGTGAAAGCTCCTCTTCGATGCGCAGAAGACGATTGTATTTGGCGATGCGATCGGAGCGGGACAGGGAACCCGTCTTGATCTGACCGGTTGCCATGGCGACGGCGAGATCGGCGATGCTGGTGTCCTCCGTTTCACCGGAGCGGTGTGAAACCACGGCCGTATAGCCGGCGTCCCTGGCCATACGGATGGCGTCCAGGGTCTCGCTGAGGGTGCCAATCTGGTTGACCTTGATGAGTATGGAGTTGGCGATGTTCTCGTCGATACCCTCGCGAAAAATGTGGGTATTGGTGACGAAGACGTCGTCACCCACCAGCTGGATACGCTTGCCCAGGCCGTCGGTATGGAGCTTCCAGCCGGCCCAGTCATCTTCCGCCATGCCGTCCTCCATGGAGAGGATGGGATAGTTGTCGACCCAGCCCGCCAGATAGTCGGCGAACTCCGCCGAATCCAGGCTGCGCCGCTCCGATGCCAGCTCGTAACGTCCGTCACGGTAGAACTCCGAACTCGCCACGTCCACCGCCAGGAAGATATCCTCCCCCGCGCGGTAGCCTGCCTTCTCCACCGCCTCCAGCACCACCTCGATGGCCGCCTGGTTGGAGGGCAGGTCCGGCGCGAAGCCCCCCTCGTCCCCCACTCCAGTGTTGAGGCCGCGACCATGGAGCACCTTCTTCAGGGCATGAAAGATCTCGGCGCCGTAGCGCAAGGCCTCGCGGAAGGTGGGCGCACCCACCGGCATCACCATGAATTCCTGGACATCCACGTTGTTGTCGGCATGGGCGCCGCCATTGAGGATATTCATCATGGGCACGGGCAGGGTATAGGGACCCAGGGGGTTGATGCGCCGGAACAGGGAGGTGCCCTGCTCCGCCGCCATGGCCCTGGCCGTCGCCAGGGATACCGCCAGTAAGGCATTGGCCCCCAGCCGACCCTTGTTGTCGGTGCCGTCGAGATCGATGAGGATGCGGTCCACCGCCTCCTGATCCTCGGCACCGTGGCCCTTCAGGGCCTGCTGGATCTCTCCATTGATGTTGGCCACCGCCTGCAACACACCCTTACCCAGATAGCGGGCCGGATCGCCGTCCCTCAGTTCCACGGCCTCCCGGGCGCCGGTGGAGGCACCCGACGGAACGGTGGCACTGCCGATGGCATTGGATTCCAGCATGACATCCGCCTCCACCGTGGGATTGCCCCGGGAGTCGATGACCTCGCGCCCCCGTATGCCGATGATTCTAGACATGGTCTCTCCTTAAACTCGTGGCAAAGAAAAAGTACGTTCGGGCAAACCGGTACCGTCCTGGGGCCCATGAAGCATCGTCGTCCCCGGCAGCGTAACGGGAAAATCTTACGACCCGACCACCGGGCGCGCCGGCCCGACCACTACCCTTCCAACAGGGCACCCGACTTCACCTGCTCGTCGATACGTCGCAGCACCCCCAGCAGGGCTTCGAGCCGCTGCAGAGGCCAGGCATTGGGTCCGTCGCTCAAGGCGTGATCCGGATCGGGATGGGTCTCCATGAAGAGCCCCGCGATGCCGGATGCCACGGCGGCCCGCGCCAGCACCGGCACGAACTGGCGCTGTCCGCCGGAACGGCCGCCCTCGCCCCCCGGCATCTGTACCGAGTGGGTGGCATCGAACACCACGGGGCATTGGGTCTCGCGCATGATCACCAGGGCGCGCATGTCGGATATCAGATAGTTGTAGCCGAAGGAGACGCCACGCTCACACACCATGATCTGCCCGTTGCCCACCGCCCGGGCCTTCTCCACCACATTGGTCATGTCCCCGGGGGCCATGAACTGGCCCTTCTTGATGTTGACCGGCCGGCCCTGGCGGGCCACCGCCTGGATGAAGTTGGTCTGACGGCACAGGAAGGCGGGGGTCTGGAGCACGTCCACCACCTCGGCAACGGCCTCCAGGGGGGTGTCCTCGTGGACGTCCGTGAGTACGGGCACGCCGATCTCCGCCTTGACCTCCTGGAGGATGCGCAGCCCTTCCTCGAGGCCGGGGCCGCGATAACTGTCGTGGGAGGTGCGGTTGGCCTTGTCGAAGGACGACTTGTAGATGAACGGTATGCCGAGCCGGGTGGTGATATCCCGCAGGACTCCGGCCGTCGCCAGCGCCATCTCCCGCGACTCGATGACGCACGGTCCGGCGATGAGGAAGAACGGACGCTCCAGCCCCGCCTCGAAGCCGCACAGCTTCATCGGGAGCGCGCCCGGCTGTAGGCGAGGGCGGCACCGACGAAGCCCTCGAACAACGGGTGGCCGTAGCGGGGCGTGGAGGTGAACTCGGGGTGGAACTGACAGCCGATGAACCAGGGATGGCCGGGCAGCTCCACCATCTCCACCAGGCTGTCGTCCCGGGACCGCCCCGCCACCACCAGACCGGCATCCTGCAGGCGGTTGAGATAGTTGTTGTTGAACTCGAAACGATGACGGTGACGCTCGGCGATGATGGGCTTGCCGTAGATGCGCCGGCACAGGGTGCCCGGCACCAGACGGCAGTCCTGGGCCCCGAGGCGCATGGTGCCACCCTTGTCGGAGGTCTCGTTGCGGGTCTCCACGGCACCGCCGGCGGTCACCCACTCGGTGATGAGGGCGATGACCGGATGGGGTGTGGCGGGGTCGAACTCCGTGCTGTGGGCCCCCTCCAGCCCCGCCACGTTACGGGCGTATTCGATGACCGCCACCTGCATTCCCAGACAGATGCCGAGAAAGGGGACCCCCTGCTCGCGGGCGTGGTTGACGGCCATCAGCTTGCCTTCTATGCCCCGGTTGCCGAAACCACCGGGGATGAGCACGGCATCCACGTCGGCGAGGCAACCCGTGCCCTCCTTCTCCAGCACCTCCGAGTCCACATAGGTGATGTTGACCCGGCTCTGGGTATGAATACCGGCGTGGATCAGGGACTCCGTGAGGGATTTGTAGGACTCGGTGAGGTCCACGTATTTGCCCACCATGGCCACGGTAATCTCCTCCACGGGGTGCTCCAGCCCCTCCACCACCTTGTCCCATTCGGAGAGGTCCGCGGGCCCGCCCTCGAGGCCGAGCTTCTTCACCACATAGTCGTCCAGTCCCTGCTCGGTGAAGCCCCGGGGGATCTTGTAGATGCTGTCCACGTCCACCGCGGAGATCACCGCCTGCTCCTCCACGTTGGTGAACAGGGCGATCTTGCGACGCTCATTGGGGGGCAGGGGCCGATCCGCCCGGCACAACAGCACGTCCGGCTGGATACCGATGGAACGCAGTTCCTTCACCGAGTGCTGGGTGGGCTTGGTCTTGATCTCCCCGGCGGAGGGGATATAGGGCACCAGGGTGAGGTGAATGAAGAGGGCCCGATCACGCCCCTCCTCGATGCCCATCTGACGGATGGCCTCCAGGAAGGGCAGGGATTCGATGTCACCCACCGTGCCCCCAATCTCCACCATCAGCACGTCCACGCCCTCCCCCGCGCCCTTGATGCAGTCCTTTATGGCGTCGGTGATGTGGGGAATAACCTGTACCGTGGCTCCGAGGTAGTCCCCCCGCCGCTCGCGGCGGATGACGTCTTCGTAGATCTGCCCCGTGGTGTAGTTGTTCTTGTGCCCCATGGTGGTGGAGACGAAGCGCTCGTAGTGCCCCAGATCCAGATCGGTCTCGGTGCCGTCCGCCGTGACGAACACCTCGCCATGCTGGAAGGGGCTCATGGTCCCGGGATCGACGTTGATGTAGGGGTCGAGCTTGATGAGCGAGACCTTGGCCCCGCGCGACTCCAGGAGAGCGCCCAGAGACGCCGCGGCGATGCCTTTGCCCAGGGAGGACACCACACCGCCGGTAACGAATATGTATCGAGTCATGCTTCCCGATCTGTATCGCCGCCTGCCCCAAGCCGCGGCAGGCGATCGCTAAATGGGCGCACGTCCTGGATGGGCGCCTGGCAGGGCGCCTCTCCCACGAAACGTGCAGACGGGTCCTGGTGGTGAACGGTGGACTGGATCGACGCGTGCCGTCCCTCTCAAGACGGGGTTGCAGATTACCAGAGCGCCCCCCGCGGCTCAACGCGAAGGGATGGTCGGCCCTTCGCCCGAGCCGCCCTGAACGCCACCGTCCGGGATGCTTGTATTTACCCTGCGGCTGCGCGTAGTTTCTGGCGTCATCTGAACCCTCACCACCGCGAGCCCAGTGATGACCGACCGCAAACAGAATTCACCCCGCCTCATCAGGCGCGTCGACTACACGCCGCCTCCCTTCCTGGTGGAACGGGCGGACCTGCGCTTCGAGCTGGATCCCGAAGAGACCCGGGTATCCACCATCCTGCGCATGGCCCGCAATCCCGCCGCGGCCTCCGCCGACGGCCCTTTGGTGCTGAACGGCCAGGAACTGACCCTCGATGGCCTGGTGCTCGACGGCGAGGAACTGGGGGCCGGGGATTTCGACGTGGTGGATGACACCCTCACCATCCACCGCCTACCCAAGCGCTTCTCCCTGGAGGTGAGTAACCGCATCTCACCGACCGCCAACACGGCCCTCGAAGGGCTCTACCTGTCCAACGACATGCTGTGCACCCAGTGCGAGGCCGAGGGCTTCCGGCGCATCACCTATTACCCGGACCGCCCGGACGTGATGGCCGTTTTTACCACCACCCTGGTGGCGGACCCCGCCCGCTTTCCCGTGTTGCTGTCCAACGGCAACCGTGACGAGGCCGGTACCCTGGATGACGGCCGTCACTGGGTACGCTGGCACGATCCCCATCCCAAACCCAGCTACCTGTTCGCCCTGGTGGCGGGGGATCTGCGGGCGGTCACGGATCGCTTCGTCACCCGCGGCGGGCGTGACGTCACCATCAGCTTTTACGTGGAGCCCGGTGAAGAGGACAAATGCGGCCACGCCGTCCAGTCCCTCAAGGAGGCCATGGCCTGGGACGAGGCCCGTTTCGGCCTCGAATGCGACCTCGACGACTACATGGTGGTGGCCGTCAGCCACTTCAACATGGGGGCCATGGAGAACAAGGGCCTCAATATCTTCAATTCCAAATATGTCCTCGCCCGACCCGACACCGCCACGGACGACGACTATCTCAACATCCAGTCCGTCATCGGCCACGAATACTTCCACAACTGGACCGGTAACCGGGTCACCTGCCGGGACTGGTTCCAGCTGTCCCTCAAGGAGGGTCTGACGGTATTCCGGGACCAGGAATTCACCTCCGACCTCAACTCGCGGGGCGTCAAACGCATCCAGGACGTCCGCTACCTGCGCACTGCCCAGTTCGCCGAAGACGCCGGGCCCATGGCCCATCCCGTGCGCCCCGACAGCTACATCGAGATCAACAACTTCTATACCCTCACCATATACGAGAAGGGGGCGGAGGTGATCCGCATGATGCACTCCCTGTTGGGGGAGGCAGGCTTCCAGCGGGGGATGGGCACCTATTTCGAACGCCATGACGGCGAGGCCGTCACCTGTGATGATTTCGTCGCCGCCATGGAGGACGCCAATCGGGTGGACCTCCGGCAGTTCCGCCTGTGGTACAGCCAGGCGGGTACCCCCGCGGTGGAGGTGGAAGACGACTTCGACGCCGACTCCGGGATCTACACCCTGCGGCTGCGCCAGTCCTGCCCGCCCACCCCCGACCAGCCGGATAAGGCCCCTCACCACATCCCGGTGGCCATGGCCCTGCTGGACCCACGGGGCCGGGACCTGCCCCTGGTGCTGGAGGGCGAGGACGCCGCGGGGGCCCCCACGAGCCGCGTGCTGGAGCTGCGGGAGGAATCCACCACTTTCCGCTTCACGGGGCTCACCGCACGCCCGGTACCCTCCCTGCTGCGGGGCTTCTCCGCCCCGGTGAAGCTGAAGGCGCGCCAGGACGATGAGGACCTGGCCTTCCTCCTGGCCCACGACGGCGACCCCTTCAACCGCTGGGATGCCGGTTACCGCCTGGCCACCAACACCCTGCTGGGGGCCATCGCCGCCCACTCCCGGGGCACCCCGCTGCCGGCGGCCGCTGCCCTGACGTCCGCCATGGGGCGGGTGCTGGAGCAGGCGCTGGAGGACCCGGCCTTCACCGGCGAGGTGGTCGCGCTACCCACCGAGGGCTACCTGTCGGAGCAGGTGGAGGAGCTGGACGTGGAGGCGGTGCACACCGCCCGCAGCGCTATCAAGCTGGCCCTGGCAGAGGATCTGGAGGAGCCCATGGTGGACCTCTACGAGAGCCTCGCCGCCCGCGCCTCTGCGGGCCGGGATCCCGAAACCGTGGGCCGGCGGCGGCTGAAGAACATCCTGCTGGACTATCTCGCCACCTTGCCTGTCACCGCGCACCGTGACAGGGCGCTTGCACAGTATCAGGGCGCGGCCGACATGACCGATGCCATGGGAGCCCTCAATGCCTTGAATCATACTGAATCGCCCCAGCGCGAGGCGGCCCTTGAGGACTTCCTGGCGCGCTGGCGTACAGATGGCCTGGTGCTGGACAAGTGGTTCGCCCTGCAGGCCGCCTCAACCGTGGGCGACAGCCTCGCCCGCGTCACCGCGTTGCTGGAACATCCCGACTTCGATCGCCGTAATCCCAACCGGGTGCGTTCCCTCATCGGCGTCTTCTGCCATGGCAATGCCGTGGGCTTTCATCGGCCGGATGGGGCCGGCTACCGCTTCCTGGCGGACCAGCTGCGGCAGTTGGACCCGCAGAATCCACAGCTCGCGGCCCGGCTGGCTACGGTATTCCGGCGCTGGCGCCACCACGAGCCCCGACGCCGCGCCCTCATGGAGGGGACCCTGCGTGAACTCGCCGAAAGCCCCGCCCTGTCCCCGGACCTCTACGAGGTGATCTCCCGGAGCCTCGCCTGACCAATCGAAAGTGATACTGGAAGTTTCCCCCATAACATACTAAATTTTTTGAGCGTACAAACATCAAGTAAGACTTGAAGTCATGACAGTTTCCTAGGCCCGGGGCATCCCGGATGCGGACGCGGGGGGGAGATGGCACATTATTTGCTATCTCACCCTTAACCACGCCGGATGGACCATCAGGATCACGCCTATGGGGGAACACAGTGTGCCAGCCCGCCACCCCGCCGCGGCCGGGATCTGCCGCGGCCGGTTTCTTTTACCCGTCATTGCCGCCACGCCCCTACTCCTCAGCGGCTGTGCCGGCCTCATACATGTGGCCTCCCATCCCCTGATGACCGGGGTAGGACTGATGTCCGTGGCCGTCACCGGCAAGGGCCTCGCGGACCATGCCCTGGACATGGTGACCCGCCAGGATTGCCGGCTCCTCGAGGGGCTCCTCAAGGAGGAGCGTGGCCTGTGCGAGCAACCCGGATCCCTGGCCACCATCGACGATTTTCGCGGCCTCGGCGGGTGGGTACCCGGCCGCGATTCCCGGGCCGGGAACAGGCAGAACATGGTCCTTGCCCTCGATACCCGCCTCCATGGCAACGGCACATCATCTCTGCCCGCCCTCAGGACACCGGGGGATCCCGGCGGCGGCATACGCCTGGCCCTCAGCGTGACACCGTTCGTTGGTCCGGCCCGGGAGCCCGCGGCACGAGGCGTGGCTTTGGTTCAATAGTCACGCCGGCTTATATACACCGCGGGCCCCGTACATTGCTCGTCAGGCGTGACAACTCCCTGGTGGAGTGCCTCATGCGGGGCCGCAGCCAGGGAAACGCCAAAGAACACGGCGTGTTTCCTCCGTCACAGGAATGTAACGCCATCCTTGAATCCACCCACCCGTCCGGCACGGGGCCCGGGCCATTCGCCGAGAAAGCCGGCCTGGCTTCATTCCGGGCCCCCGAGGACGATATATAGTGATGTATCCATGGCGAGTCGCGTGTTGCACAAGTACAACACAGGTGCCGGGAAATGGTGCGAAAATAGCACAACAATGTTTTTTAACATCCTGTTTTTTTGAGCTATTTTCTTGATCTATCCCGGGCCCATGGTTTAAATTAACCAATGAGGGCTGGGGTTATCGGTACACCCGCGGCGTTTCATGGTCTTGCGAAGAGGGCCATTAACGGTGCTTCGTACAACGCCATTCGCGACGTTGCGCGAGGCCGGACGGCCATCGGGCGGGTTGCACGAGCGTGGTACGGACCGCCCCGGCGCCCTCGATGTCTTGCAGTAACCAAGAAGAGTTCCACTGCGCCGGTGTCACGGTGCATAAAGGACCGACAACACCAAGCGGGGAATCTATGCGAAAAATCGATCTCGATGCCGCCGAACGTCAATGGCGTTCCCGCCGGCTGTTCGGTCGAGAAGAAAAGAAGGCCGCCGGTTGGGGAACCTTCATGCTGGCCCTGGCAACCGTTGTGACTATCACCTTCGTGGCCGTGGAACTCGGCAACCTCGATGTGTGGGCCCTGGTGACACGCTAGGTCACTGGGGCGTGCTCGTTTCGGCCGTGCCGGCACGATGGCGACCTCGTCGCCGTCGTCGCTGCCCTGACCCGTGAGATAGCCACGGCTGTCGGGCGTTGCAAGTACCGGGAGCCGATCCTCCCCGAAGGCCACCCCCAGGGCGCGGCCATTCGGCCCCGAAGGCCTTCGCCAATATCCCGCTGACCTCGCGCGCCGTGGTGTTGTCGGGATGATTGATGATTCCTGGCGGGTGGCCCGACGGGCACGCACGTTGAGGAGCTCGGCAGGATGGGCCATCCCGACTGTCCCAATCATGCCGCGAGGGCAGGCCCGTCTGGCTGACCGGCGGCAAGCGGACGCCCCCTCAAGGGGGGCCTGATGACTTCTCCAGGGATGCCAGCCGGTGCGCTGCCCGCGTGGTTTCGGGCAGACGAAAGCGTGAAGTACATGCCATCACCAGGGCCACGGCGGTCTCCAGGGAGACGCGGTGACCGATGGAGACATAGACCGGCTTGACGCCCCGTCGGGTACGCAGCACCGCACCGATGACCTCACCATCGTCCTCGAGGGGACACCACCTGCCCCGTTCCTCGGGAACCGGCCCATGGTCGCCCACCAGGCGCTTCTTGGCGACGCCCACGACCGGGATGTCCGTGAGGACCCCGAGATGGGCGGCGATGCCGAAACGGCGCGGGTGGGCGATACCATGACCGTCGCAGAGCAGCACCTGGGGGGGGATGGTAAGGCCGTCCAGGGCCTGGAGAATGGCGGGGATCTCCCGGAACGACAACAGCCCGGGCACGTAGGGAAAGGTGGTGGGGCGTCGCGCCAACGACCGCTCCACCGTCTCCAGGGTGTTGCCATCCAGCACCACCACGGCGGCCCGGGTCACGGCGCCGCCCTCCTCGAAACCCACGTCCACGCCGGCCAGCCGTTGGGTGCCGGCGAGTCGATCATGGGTCACTACCCGGTTCCGCAGCCGCTCCTGGATCTGGCGCGCCTCACGGGGCGTCACGTCCCACGGGTGTTCGACTCCCTCCCTCATGGCGTGATGCGGACTGTCACCCGAGACCCTATCCGTTCAGGCGTCATGCGAATGCGACGCCGTATCCTTCAAAGACTTGATAGGGAAGGAAGGCCCGGGGCTCAATAGGCCCGCATCTGACCCACCAGCACCCCCTGGATACGTACCCGGGCGGCGGGATATTCCATGGAGCTCATGGTGGAGTTGGCCGGGTGAAGGAGCACCTGGCCGCCCCTGTTCTCGAAGCGCTTCAGGGTGGCCTCGCCGTCGTCGATGAGGGCCACCACGATGTCGCCGTCACGGGCCTGGTCCCGGCGCTCGATGACCACCCAGTCGCCGTCCAGGATCCCCTCGTCCACCATGGAATCACCGCGTACCCGCAGCACGTAGGTCTCGCCCCGGCCGCGCAGGAAGGGCGGCACCTCCACGGGCTCGGGATTGGGGATCGCCTCGATGGGACGGCCGGCGGCGATGTAGCCCATGAATGGCACCTCCCCTTCGCCACGCAGGCCCTCACAGGCCCCTTCGTTCACCCGCACCCCCCGCTGCTTGCGGTCCATGGGTGCCACCAGACCCGCCGCCACCAGGGCCTGGATATGCTTGTGCAGGGAACCCCGGGAGCTCAGATTCAGTGCCGTGCACAGCTCGTCGAGGGTAGGGGGATGGGAAAACTGACGGCGACGGCGGCACAGGAATTCGTGGATCTCCTGCTGCTTGCGGGTGAGGGGTTCCGGCATTGGTGGGCTCCACGGGTTGGGATAGAGTGGAGTCTAGAAAACAAACGGAGAACATACAAGGCGCCCCTCCGCCCGCCAGGGTTACAGGGGCGATATCCGCCGCCGGGAGGACGCCCTCAGCGCGCCAGGACCACCTCCGGCAGGCGGCCGTCCATGAACCAGCGCCGGGCATCCGGGTCGTACCACCAGCGCTGATTCTCCTCCACCACATTGATGCGACCGGTCTGCTCCGACATGTACTCCAGGCGGGCCTCCACCTGAATGTGGTGCTCGTCTACGGGGGCCTGACTCAGCACCTTGTAGCCCGTCACCCGGATATCGTCCCGGAAGGTCTCATTCCCAGCCAGCGGCGTGCCGTCCGGCGCCCGCAGGTAACTGTTGGCGGTATTGATATGGCCCCAACGCATGGCCGATGCGTACTGGAACAGGGCGTCATTGAGCAGCAGGGCCCGGTCCTTCGACTTCATGGAGGTGCAGCCCCCCAGCAACAGGGTGCCCGTCACCACCATGGCGAAGATGCGGACCCGGTGGTTACTCATCCGTCACACAGCCTTCGGAGGCGTTCTTGACCACCTTGATGTACTTGAACAGGGTGCCGCGCTCGGCCTTGTAGGGTGGCATGCGCCAGGCCTCCCGTCGTCTGGCCATCTCGCCGTCATCCACATCCACCGCCAGCACCCGGCTCTCGGCGTCGATGGTGACCACGTCGCCGTCCCGCACCAGGGCAATGGGCCCCCCCTCCTGGGCCTCGGGCACGATATGGCCGATGATGAAGCCGTGGGAACCGCCCGAGAAGCGGCCGTCGGTGAGCAGGGCAACGCTGTCTCCCAGCCCTGCCCCCATGATGGCAGAGGTGGGCGTGAGCATCTCCGGCATTCCCGGGCCACCCTTGGGACCCTCATAGCGGATCACCACCACGTCCCCTTTGCCGATGCCGCCGGCCTCCAGTGCCGCCAGCATCTCCTCCTCCGAATCGAAGACCCGCGCGGGACCGGTGAAACGCAGCCCCTCCTTACCGGTGATCTTCGCCACCGAGCCGCCGGGGGCGAGATTGCCTCTCAGTATCTGGATGTGTCCCGTGGCCTTGATGGGGGCGTCCATGGTGCGGATGACCTCCTGACCCGCCTCCAGGCCCGGCAGGGCCTCGAGGTTCTCGGCCACCGTACGGCCCGTCACCGTGAGGCAGTCCCCCGTGAGCAGCCCCTGCTCCAGCAGGAATTTCATCACCGCGGGTGTGCCACCCACGTTGTGAAGGTCCTCCATGACGTAACGGCCGCTCGGCTTCAGATCCGCCAGGAAGGGCACCCGGTCGCTGGTGGCCTGGACGTCGTCGATGGTGAAGGGCACGCCCACCGAGCGGGCCATGGCGATGAGATGGAGCACGGCGTTGGTGGATCCGCCGAGGGCCACCACCATCACCATGGCGTTCTCGAAGGCGGCGCGGGTCATGATGTCCCGGGGTTTGATGTCCCGCTCCAGCAGATGGCGCACGGCCGCTCCGGCCTGCAGGCACTCCTCCAGCTTGCCGGGGTCCACTGCAGGGGTGGAAGAACTATAGGGCAGGGACATACCCAGGGCCTCAATGGCCGAGGCCATGGTATTGGCCGTATACATGCCGCCGCAGGCGCCGGCCCCGGGGCAGGCGTGGCGGACGATGTCCTGGCGCTCATCCTCATCGATGGCGTGGGCCAGATACTGGCCGTAGCTCTGGAAGGCCGAGACGATGTCGATGGGTTTATGGGCGGCCGTGGTGTAACCGGGTTTGATGGTGCCACCATAGATCATCAGGGAGGGACGGTTCACACGCCCCATGGCCATCAGCACCCCGGGCATGTTCTTGTCGCATCCCGGCAGGGAGATGTTGGCGTCATACCACTGGGCGCTCATCATGGTCTCCACCGAGTCGGCGATGATGTCCCGCGACTGCAGGGAATAGCTCATGCCGTCCGTGCCCATGGACATACCGTCCGATACACCGATGGTATTGAAGCGCATGCCCACCATGCCGGCCTGCTCCACCCCCTCCTTCACCTTGGTGGCGAGGTCCATGAGGTGCATGTTGCAGGTATTGCCGTCGTACCACACACTGGAGATCCCCACCTGGGCCTTGGCCATGTCCTCGTCCGTGAGGCCGGTGCCGTAGAGCATGGCCTGGGAGGCCCCCTGGGCCTTGGGCTCGGTGATGCGGGCGCTGACTCGGTTCAACTTCTCGGTCATCCGATTCTCCGTGGGTGGTTGCATGAGTAAACCTCGTGATTGTACTTGGCCGGGGGCTTCCGCCAAAGACCCGCGGCGCGACGGCATCATCCCCCGAAGCCTCGGGCGGATACAGGCATCCCATGAGGGAGGTGAACGATGCGGGAAGGGTTGAGGCGCGGGGCCGGGCAGCAGGAGTACTGGTTTCACGAGGGCTGTTACATCACCGAGCTCTCCAACGTCCCGGCGGACCCGGCGGTATCCATCGCCCGTGCCCGGGTGGCGCCGGGCGCCACCACCCGCTGGCATCGCCTCCACGGCATCACCGAGCGCTATCTGGTACTGGAAGGCGAGGGCCGGGTGGAGGTGGGGGACGGTCTGAAGGAGCCGGTGACACCCGGGGACACCGTCCTCATCCCGCCCCTGGTGCGCCAGCGCATCACCAACACCGGCACCGTCGACCTGGTGTTCCTGGCCATCTGCAGCCCACGCTTCGTGGCGGAGGCCTACGAGGCCCTGTGAGTCGGGGGTCGGGGGTCGGGGGTCGGGGGTCGGGGGTCGGGGGTCGGGGGTCAATAGTATGGCACCGCTTTCCCCCTCCCCACTCGTGGGGACAACTCCGCCGGGAGCGGCGTTGAACACCGCGTAGCGGTGGCCCGAAGGACGGAGGGCAGGATGCCCGGAGTATGGCCGGCGTGGGGAAACAGCGCCGGGCACCCGCGCCGCGCGTCAGGGAAGCTCCTTGCCCAGCGTCCGCAGACATTGCCGGCGTGGTTTTCCCCCTCCCAGCCTCCCCCACAAGTGGGGGAGGAGTCTGCGGTGTCTCCCGCCCCCACAAGTGGGCGGAGTTGTCGGTGTCTCCCTCCTCTCAACAAGTGGGGCCGGCCACCCGTCAGCTTCCCCTTGCAGCCCGCCCCCGGCTGTCCCCAGAATGCCCCATGAAGACGCCCCTGCCGCCCTTCCCCCAGCTCCTGGCCGAACTCATCGCCCTGCCCTCCGTGAGCAGCGCCGACGCGGGACTGGACATGTCGAACCGGCACGTGATCCACCGCCTGGCCGGGTGGCTGGAGGACCTCGGCTTCGGCGTCGAGGAGCATGCCCTGGGCGGCGACAAATGGAATTTGGTGGCGGTGCTGGGCACGGGTGCCGGCGGACTGGTGCTGGCCGGCCATACGGACACCGTGCCTTGGGACGATGCCCTGTGGACCAGCGATCCCTTCCGCCTCGCCGAGCGCGACGGCCGTTTCTACGGCCTCGGCACCAGCGACATGAAGTCCTTCTTCGCGGTGATACTGGAGGCCTTGCGGGACCTCCGGGCGCAGGACCTCACCCAGCCCGTCATCGTCCTGGCCACCGCCGACGAGGAAACCTCCATGTCGGGAGCCAGGGCCCTCGCCCGCTATCCCCTGGTTCATGATCGCGCGGCGGTCATCGGGGAGCCCACGGCCTTGAGGCCGGTGCGCATGCACAAAGGCATGATGATGGAGGCCATCCGCGTCATCGGTCGGTCCGGCCACTCCAGCGACCCGGCCCTCGGCAACAACGCCCTGGAGGGCATGCAGCGGGTGATGGGGGCGCTGCTTGAATGGCGTGACGAACTCCAGGCCGCCCACCGGGAACCCCTGTTCAGGGTGCCCCATCCCACCCTGAACCTCGGTCATATCCATGGCGGCGACAACCCCAACCGCATCTGCGGCCGCTGCGAGCTCCACATCGATCTCCGCCCCACCCCCGGCCTCGCGGTGGATGCCCTGCGCCGGGAGATGCAGCAGCGGGTGGCGGACGCGCTGGCGGGCAGCGGCCTGGGGGTGACCTTCGAGTCCCTCTTCGAAGGCATCCCCGCCTTCGCCACCGACCCCGCCACCGCCATCGTGCGGGCGGCCGAGGGACTCTGTCAGGCCCCCGCCGAGGCGGCGGCCTTCGCCACCGAGGCCCCCTACCTCAGCGCCCTGGGCACCCACACCGTGGTCCTCGGCCCGGGGGACATCCGCCAGGCCCACCAGCCCGACGAATACCTGGCCATGGAGAACGTCGCCCCCATGGTGGATGTCCTGCGCGGCCTCATCCAGCGCTTCTGCATGGCCTGAAGAGCGCCCCTGAACTTCCTGCCCCGGCCGCGATATCATCCCTCCATTCCGGCTTCATCTGACTAAGGGAAGCGCGGATTAAACCAGCGTTTACTCCAAGAGCAAAGACACAGGATCTCTCATGACGGACCAATTCGTAGCCTGGTTCAGGGGCGCATCCCCCTACATCAATGCCCACCGCGGGCGCATCATCGTCATCCATGTGGGCGGCGAGCTGGTGGAGCACGAGGGCTTTCCCCACCTCATCCACGACATCTCCCTGCTCAACAGCCTCGGCATACGCCTGGTGCTGGTCCATGGCATCCGCCCCCAGGTGGAGCGGCGCACCGCCGAACGCGGTATCACCACGCGACTCCACAAGGGGCTGCGGGTCACCGGTGATGCCGAGCTGGCGGTGGTCAAGGAGGCGGCGGGGGCGGTGCGGGTGGAGATCGAGGCCCTGCTCTCCATGGGGCTGGCCAACTCCCCCATGGCGGGGGCGCGCATTCGCGTCACCTCGGGGAACTTCATCGTCGCCCGCCCCCTCGGGGTCATCGACGGAGTGGACTTTCGTCATACCGGCGAGATCCGCCGGGTGGACGTGGGGGGCATCCAGGACCAGCTGAACCAGGGCGGCGTGGTGGTGGTCTCCCCCATCGGCTACTCACCCACGGGGGAGGCCTTCAACCTCTCCGGGGAGACCGTGGCCACCGCCCTTTCCCTGTGCCTGGGGGCCGCCAAGCTGATGCTCCTAGGCAGCGGCGAGGCCCTGACGGACGGTGCCGGCCGTCCCCTGCGACAGCTCACCCTGGAGCAGGCCCGGGCCCTGCTGGAAACGGACTCCCCGGGCCTCGGCCCGGCGGAGCGCCACCATCTGGAGAACGCGGTCCATGCCGGGGAATACGGGGTGGAGCGGGTCCACCTGCTGGATGGCCGCAGGGACGGCGCACTGCTGAAGGAACTATTCACCCGTGACGGCGTGGGCACCCTGGTGAGTGCGGACCCTTACGAATCTCTGCGCCCGGCCACCATCGAAGATATCGGCGGGCTGCTGGAGCTGCTGGAGCCCATGGAGCAGGACGGCACCCTGGTCCGCCGCCCGCGGGAGAAGCTGGAACAGGAGGTCGACCACTTCGTGGTCATGGAGCGGGACGGCACCATCATCGGCTGCGCCGCCCGCTATCCCAGCGATAGCCCCGAGGCCCAGGAACTCGCCTGCCTGGTGGTCCATCCGGAATATCGCCGCAGTGGCCTCGGGGAGACCCTCCTCGACCGCGTTGAATCCGACGCCGCATCGACGGGCGCGCGCCGCATGTTCGTCCTCACCACCCGCACCGCCCACTGGTTCCGGGAACGGGGTTATGAAAGCGGCGAAGTGGACGACCTGCCGCTGACCCGCCGCCAGGGCTATAACCAGCAGCGGAATTCGAAGGTGCTTGTTAAGGAGTTGGGGTGACGGGCCGGCGCCAGGGTGGGAGCGGGGGTCATGGTTCCACCAAGCGCGGTGGAATCAGTGAATCGGGAATAGGGAATAGTTAAAAGCAAAAGCGGCGCGGTTGGTCAGTACGCTTCAAACCGGGCGCTTTTTTCTGCCATTCACTATTCCCTATTCACTATTCCCTTCCTCTCCCACCTGCTTTCAATTACTCACCCCTCACTCCAACTCCCCCTCAATCGCCGCCAGCGCCGCCATGGGGTCGGGGGCGGCGGTGATGGGGCGGCCGATGACCAGGAAAGAACTGCCGGCGGCCACGGCCTCGGCCGGGGTCATGACCCGGCGCTGATCCCCGAGACCGGCGGCGGCCGGGCGAATTCCCGGTGTTATGAGCAGAAAGCCCGCGGCCCGTTGCCGGCGCAGTTCGGCTATCTCCCGGGGTGAACACACCACGCCGTCCATCCCCGCCGCCTCGGCCACAGCGGCCAGCCGCAGCACGACATCCCCGGGCGACCCCACCATGCCCAACTCCACCAGGTCCTCGGTGCCCAGGCTGGTGAGCACGGTGACCGCGATGAGCCGGGGTCCCTCATCTCCCACGGCCTCCCGCGCGGCCTCCATCATGCGCCGTCCGCCCTGGGCGTGGATGTTGACCATCCATACCCCGAGGTCCGTGGCAGCGCGACAGGCATTGGCCACGGTGTTCGGGATATCGTGGAACTTGAGGTCGAGAAACACCTCGAAGCCCCGCTCCACCAGAGTGGTAACGGCCGCCGGGCCACTGCGGGTGAACAGTTGCTTGCCCACCTTCAGCCGACAGCGTGCAGGGTCGATGCGGTCCACCAGCCCCAGGGCCTGGGGAAGGCTGTCATAGTCCAGCGCGACGATGATGCGAGGCTCACTCACCTTCCACCCCCTGGATGGGCTTGACGGAGCCCCAGGCCTTGCAGCTCGGACACTGCCAGTGCAGGGTCTTGCCGCTGAATCCGCAATGGTGGCACTTGTACACGGGCCGATCCTCCAGGAGGTTGTTCGTGAGGTCCTTGAGAATGGACAGATACTCCTCGGCCTGGCCATCCACATGGGTGCGTGCCAGCCCGATGAGGTGGTCGAGGCCGCGCACCGAGGGGCGCCGCCGCATCTGCTCCGTGAGAAAGTCGATGGCCGCCACATCCCCTTCCTCCTTCGCCTTGACGTTCGCCAGGGTCAGGGTCGCCGTGATGCCCCCATAGCGCTCCAATACGTATTCGAGGTAGGCACTCATCTCCTCGGGGCGTTCCAGGGCCTTGAAGCATTCGTTCATGGGGCCTATGACCTCGGGAAGATAATCCGCGCACTGGCGTTCCACCCGCTTGTAGGCGCGCAGGGCCGCCCTCGGATCCCCCTTCTCGCCATGGATTCGACCCTCCACCAGGCTCGCACGCACACACTGGCTGCTGATATCCACGGCCCGGCCCACGCTCTCCAGGGCCTCGTCCAGGGCCCCGCGACGGGCCGCTTCTTCGGCCTTCTCGCAGAAATAGTGGGAAATGACGTGATTGTAGGAACGGCCGGTGGCCAACTCCAGTTGCCGGGCGGATTCCACCGCCCGATCCCAGTCCTTCTCCTGCTGGTAGATCTCCGTCAGGCGCTGGAGGGACCGCTCCCGTACGGCGGCTTCCTGGGTCAGTTCCCGGAACAGCGCCTCGGCGCGGTCGAGGAGACCGGCGCGCATGTAGTCGTCGCCAAGTTCCAGCAGGGCCTCACCCCGCTTCTCCGGAGACAGCCCGTCCCGGGCTACCACGTTCTGGTGGATACGTATGGCACGGTCCACCTCACCCTTGCGCCGAAACAGACTGCCGAGGGCCATATGGGTCTCGACCGTATCCGAGTCCACTTCCAGCATCTCGACGAAGACCTCAATGGCCTTGTCCGGCTGTTCGTTGAGGAGAAAATTCAAGCCGCGAAAGTACTCGGCGCGGGAGAGCGTACCATCGTCTCCGGCCGCCGGACGGTTACGGGCACTGCGGCTGGCGCCAAACCAACCGGAGGCGGCCGCAACCGGCAACAACAACCATACCAGCTCATACACCATCAGCGTTCGACCCATGGGTCTCGGGGCCCGGGGTGAGCCCTGGACGGTTTCCGTGCCGTCGACGTATGCCTGCAATCTCCGTGATGGGGCTTAGTCGTCGTCGTTCGACGCCCCGGCGACCCGCTCACTGTCCACACGCTCCCGCAACTGCTTGCCCGGCTTGAAATGGGGCACGTACTTCCCGGGCAGGGATACGGGTTCCCCGGTTTTGGGGTTGCGACCCACCCGGGCCGGCCGGTGATGCAGGGAAAAACTCCCGAATCCCCTGATCTCGATTCGTTTCCCGGTGGCGAGCGTGAGCGCCATCTGCTCGAGAATACTCTTAACGGCCAATTCCACGTCCTTGTAAGCGAGCTGGGACTGCCGTTGGGCAATCCGCTCAATGAGTTCGGACTTGGTAACCGTTCCTTTCTTTTCAGAGGACGACATGGTGACAGTTCACCCCCCCAACCGTCAGCATCGTAATTGAATGTGCCCTGGCGGGCGGATTAGTCGTTTCCGTCTGCCAAAACACCCCATCAAGGCCTGAACGACCCGGGTCGTCGTCGGCGCACGGATAAAACTCTTGACCTGCCGTCGCCCTGGGGTGGCGGTCCATCCATGCATCGTCACCCAGCCACGAACCCCTTCGTCGCCTCCCTTGAGGCCCATGAAGGGCCCACTGCATCAACCACCCGAATGATTGAGATGCGGGAGCCCGGTCCGGGTGTGCTCCGGACCGGGCGTGCTGCTTTCGTCCGTCGGGGACTCGATCCAGCCCTTCCCTAGTTATTCTCGTTGTCGAGTTGCTCCTTCAAGAGATCGCCGAGAGTGGTGCCGCCCGAGGTGGAGGTGGCACTGTAATCCTGCAACACCGCGGCCTCCTCGTCGGATTCCTTGGCCTTGATGGAGAGGGATATCACGCGCTTCTTGCGATCCACACCGACGAACTTGGCCTCCATTTCGTCCCCGACGCTGATCACCGTACGGGCGTCGTCGATGCGGTCCCGGGCGATCTCCGATGCCCGCAGGTAACCCTCCACGCCATCTTCGGTGAGTTGCAGCACGGCGCCCTTGGCATCCACTTCGACCACCTTGCCCTGCACCAGGGCGCCCTTGGAATATTCGGCAAGGAAGCGTGAGAAGGGGTCGTCTGCGAGTTGCTTGAGGCCCAGGGAGATGCGTTCGCGTTCGGCATCCACCGCCAGTACCACGGCCTCGATCTCTTCGCCCTTGGAGAATTCCCGCAGGGCCTCTTCGCCGGCCGCGCTCCAGGAGATGTCGGAGAGATGAATGAGGCCGTCGATTCCGCCTTCCAGGCCGATGAAGACACCGAAATCGGTGATGGACTTGATAGCCCCCACCACCTTGTCACCCTTGTTGCGGGTGGCGGCGAACTCTTCCCAGGGATTAGGCACGCACTGCTTGATGCCCAGGGAGATGCGACGACGGTCCTCGTCGATATCGAGTACCATGACCTCCACTTCGTCTCCCACCTGAACCACCTTGCTGGGATGCACGTTCTTGTTGGTCCAGTCCATCTCGGACACATGGACGAGACCCTCGACGCCTTCCTCGATCTCCACGAAGCAACCGTAATCCGTCAGATTGGAGACCTTGCCGAAGAGTCGGGTGCCCACCGGATAACGGCGGCTGATGTCCACCCAGGGGTCCTCGCCCAACTGCTTGAGGCCGAGGGAGACACGGTTGCGCTCGCGGTCGAAGCGCAGCACCTTCACCTCGATCTCGTCACCGACGTTCACCACTTCGCTGGGGTGTTTGACCCGTTTCCAGGCCATATCCGTGATATGCAGCAGGCCGTCGATGCCACCGAGGTCCACGAAGGCACCGTAATCCGTGAGGTTCTTCACCACGCCCTTGAGGACAACGCCTTCCTGGAGGGACTCCAGCAGGGCCTCACGCTCGGCGCTGGATTCCGCCTCCACCACCGCGCGTCGGGACACCACTACGTTGTTGCGACGCTGATCGAGCTTGATGACGGCGAATTCGAGGGGCTTGCCTTCCAGGTAGGTGGTATCGCGCACCGGGCGGACGTCCACCAGGGAGCCGGGGAGGAAGGCGCGGATGTCGTTCAGATCCACGGTGAAGCCGCCCTTGACCTTGCCGTTGATGATACCGGTCACATGGCGCTTCTCTTCGTAGGCCTTTTCCAGTTCCGCCCACACCTGGGCACGCTTGGCCTTCTCGCGGGACAGGATGGTCTCGCCATACCCGTCCTCGAAGGCATCCAGCGCCACATCCACCTCGTCACCGACATTGACCTCGATGGCACCGCTCTCGCCCCGGAACTGGGACGACGGGATCATGCCTTCGGACTTCAGTCCGGCATTGACCACCACGAAATCGGGTCTGACCTCGAGTACGGTGCCCTTGACAATCGAGCCGGGGCGCATATTAAGCGCGGCCTGGCTCTCCTCAAACATTTCAGCAAAGCTTTCGCCCATCATTCGGTTACCTTGCCCCGGCCGTCGCCGGGACCCCAAAAATAAAAAGCACGCCGTAGGATCACGCTGCGCGCCATCATGTGAATGTATGGTCCCCACCGACCCTTCGGTGGCGGACCCCCAGATTGTGCGGGGCGCAGGCCCCGGCCCCTCTTCCCGCTCCCGCCCGCAGGCGGTTACGGCTACTTCGGCCCGTGCATCAGGCCCTTCGTCCCCAAAAGGGACACCGCCTGTTCCAGCACCTCGTCGATGCTCATGCGGGTGGAATCCAGCCGGTACGCATCTGCGGCCGGCACCAGTGGCGAGGCGGCCCGATTGCGGTCGCGGTCATCCCTGGCTTCGATTTCTGCCACGAGGGCGGGAAGGCTAGCACTAATTCCTTTTTCCCTCAACTGCTTATGGCGCCTTTGGGCCCTCTCCTGCGCGGAGGCGTCAAGAAAGATCTTCACCGTGGCATCGGGGAAAACCGTCGTGCCCATATCCCGGCCGTCCGCCACCAGGCCTGGGGGGCGGCGAAACCCCCGCTGCATGTCCAGCAGCGCCGCCCGCACCCCCTGCAGGGCGGCCACCCGGGAGGCCGCAGCGGCGCAGTCTTCCGTACGCAGGTCCATGGAGACATCCTCGCCGTCCAGCAGCGTCACCACCTCCGCCCGCCGTGGATGAAGACGGAAATCCACGTCCATACGCCCCACCAGGGCCACCAGGGCCGCCTCGTCATCCAGGTCCGTGGCTGTGCGCAGGGCGTCCAGGGCCACCAACCGATAGAGGGCGCCGGAGTCCAGCAGGTGCCAGCCCAGGCGTTCCATGAGCAGGCGGCTGATGGTGCCCTTGCCGGAGCCGCTGGGGCCATCGATGGTGACCACCGGTACCGTAGAAGCATCACCGGCCATGGCTATGACGCCTCCGCGATGGCCAGCCCCGCCCCTGCGGCGAGGCCCACGAAACCCGGAAATGAAGTCGCCACGTTGGCCACGTCCCGGACGGTGATGGCCTCCCGCGCCCCCAGGGCCGCCATGGCGAAGGCCATGGCGATACGGTGATCGCCGTGGCTGTCCACCGTGCCGCCCCCCGGCTCGCCGCCCTCGATGATCAGGCCATCCGGTGTGGTTTCGGCCGCGATGCCCAGTACCGCCAGGCCATCGGCCATCACCTGGATGCGGTCACTCTCCTTGACCCGCAACTCGGCGGCCCCGGAGAGCCTCGTGATACCTCGGGCGCAGGCGGCGGCGATGAACAGTGCGGGGAACTCGTCGATGGCCAGGGGAACCTGATCCACCGGTATGGCGATGCCTTGGAGGGGGCGGTAGCGGACGCGGACCTCCCCCACGGGCTCCCCCCCCACCAGCCGGGTCTCGGTGGTCTCGATGTCCGCGCCCATGGCGCGCAGGATATTGATGACACCGAGGCGGGTGGGATTCAGCCCCACGTGCCGGATGGTCACGTCCGAACCGGGGGCGATGGCGGCGCCCACCATGAAGAAGGCGGCCGAGGAGATGTCGCCGGGCACCTCCACCGGGCAGGCCCGCAACCGGCCGCCGCCCCGCAGGCAACGGCGAGAAGGCTCCTGGCGCACCTCGTAGCCGAAGCCGGCGAGCATGCGCTCGGTGTGGTCCCGGGTGGGTGCGGGCTCGGTGACACAGGTCTCACCCCGGGCCCACAGACCGGCCAGCAACAGGGCCGACTTCACCTGGGCCGAGGCCACGGGCATGTCGTAGTGGATGCCCGTGAGGGCCCCCCCAGGACGGATGTGGAGAGGGGCCGTGCCCTCCGGCGATGGCTCGATGCGGGCCCCCATGGCAAATAAAGGTGTCAGGACCCGTTTCATGGGGCGGACCGACAGGGAGGCATCGCCGGTAAGGGTCGCCTCCAACCCCGCCCCCGCCAGCAGACCCGCCAACAGGCGCATGGAGGTGCCCGAATTGCCCACATACAGGGGGCCGTCCGGTGCCTTGAGGCCATCCACGCCGACTCCGTTCACCACCACCCGGCCCGCCTCCGGTCCCTGGATATCCACCCCCATGCGCCGGAACGCGGCCAGGGTGGCGAGGCTGTCCTCGCCCTCGAGAAACCCGCTGATGTGGGTCACGCCATCGGCCAGGGCCCCCAGCATGATGGCCCGATGAGATATGGATTTATCGCCGGGCACCCGCAGGTTGCCCCGCAGCACGCCGCCGGGTTCGACATGAAAGGCTGGAGGGGAGTGGATCATGGGTTGCTCCAATGGGCCATGGGGCAGGCCGGGGACGAGGTCACTCGGGGTCGTTGGGGACGCCGGCCACGTAATGGTCACGGGCGTTCTTGGCGCGCTGGAAGATGGCCAGCAGCCGCTCGCCGTCGCCCTGGCGGATCACCTCGGTCAGGTCCCCCATCTGCGAGGAGAAGCGTTCCAGCATGGTCACCAGGGCATCCTGGTTGGCGATACAGATGTCCCGCCACATCTCGGGGTTGCTGGAGGCGATGCGGGTGAAATCCCGGAACCCTCCCGCGGCGTAACGGAACACCTCGTTGTTCTCCTTCATGGCCGCCAGCATGTCCACCAGGCCGAAGGCCAGCATATGGGGCAGGTGGCTGGTGGCTGCCAGTACCTCGTCGTGATGGGCCACGGACATATAGGAGACCTCCGCGCCACACAGCCGCCACATGGCCTCCACCCGCGCGGAGGCCGCGGGATCGGTATCCCGGTGGGGCGTGAGAATGACCCGGCGCTCCCGGTACAGGGTGGCAAAGGAGGCTTCCACGCCACTGCGTTCCGTGCCGGCGATGGGGTGGCCGGGAACGAAACCGGGAGGGACGATGCCGAACGCCGCCGCGCAGTCCGCCACCACGCTGGCCTTGGCACTGCCGCCATCGGTGATCACCGCATCATCGGTCAGATGGCCCCGGATGGCCTCGAAGGTGCCCAGCATGGCCCCCAGGGGCACCGCCAGGAACACCATGTCGGCCCCGGCCACCGCCGCCGCCGCATCCGTGGTCCCCCGATCGATGACCCCCAGTTCCAGGGCCTTGTCCAGGTTGGCCCGGGAGCGGCCACAGCCCACCACCTCTTCCACGCCATGGGCGGCTCGCAGGGCGCGCGCCAGGGAGCCACCGATGAGGCCGACACCGATCACCGTAAGACGCCTGATCATCCCCTGCCGCCCCCATAGAGCACCTTTTCCAGGCCCTTCAGAAACCGCCGGTTCTCCCGCTCCCGCCCGACGGTCACCCGCAGATGACGTGGCAGTCCGTAACCCCCCACGGGCCGCACGATGATGCCTTCCCGGAGCAGCGCACCATAGACATCGGCGGCCGGCCGGCCCAGGTCGATGGTGAGGAAGTTGGCCACCGACGGGATATATTCCAACTCGAACTGCTCGATGCCGAGGATGAGCTGGCGCAGCCCATGGTCATTGATCTCCACCGAGCGGCGAATGTGCTCCTCGTCCCGCAACGCCGCCTCGGCCGCCGTGAGCCCCAGGCTGTTGACGTTGAAAGGCTGACGCACCCGGTTCAGCAGTTCCGCCACGTCCGGCCGGGATACCCCGTAGCCCACGCGCAGCCCGGCCAGGCCGTGGGCCTTGGAGAAGGTGCGGGTGACCACCAGGTTGGGAAAGTCGGCCAGCCAGGTGGTGCAATCCGGATAGTCCGGCAACCCCACGTACTCGAAGTAGGCCTCGTCCACCACCACCAGCACATGGGTCGGCAGGTCGGCGATGAAGGCCCGCAGGCGCTTGGCGTTGAGCCAGGTTCCGGTGGGATTGTTGGGATTGGCAATGAACACCATCCGCGTGCGCTCCGTCACCGCCGCCGCCATGGCGTCGAGGTCATGGCCATGATTCCGCGCCCGCGCCACCACCGGCGTGGCGCCCACCGCCTGGGTGACGATGGGGTAGACGATGAAGGCATGTTCAGAGAACACCACCTCGTCCTCAGGGGGCACGAAGGTGCGCGCCAGCAGTTCGAGCACATCGTTGGAGCCGTTGCCCAAGGTAATGTGGGACGGCGTCACGGCCAGCCGCTCCGCCAGGGCGGTCTTGAGGTACCAGCCCCCGCCATCGGGATAACGGCCGAGCCCCGCCACCCCCGCCATGATGGCCTCCCGCGCACCGGCGCAGGGACCCAGGGGATTCTCGTTGGAGGCCAGCTTGACGGCACCGCTGATGCCGAGTTCCCGCTCCAGTTCCTCCACGGGCTTGCCGGGTTCGTAGGGCATCAAACCGCCTACCCCGGGCGCCGTCCGCTGCACCGCGGCCGCCGTTCTGGTGCCCTTGCGCGGGCTCACGTCAGCGCCCGCGGATAGGAGCCCAGCACCTTCAGGAAGCTGGCCTGGCCGCCGATCTCGTCGAGAGCGGAACGCAGTTGGGTATCGTGTTGGTGGCCCAGCACATCGATGAAGAACACGTAGTCCCAGATGGCCCGGCGGGACGGCCGCGATTCAATGCGGGTCATGCTGACGTTTTGTCGGCAGAGGGGTTGCAACAGGGTGGCCAGGGCACCGGCACGGTTCTCAGTGGACAAAATGAGCGTGGTCTTGTCGCTCCCGGAGGGCGGCACCTCACGGTTGCCCACGACCAGAAAACGGGTGGTGTTATTGGGTTCGTCTTCGATATTGGCCGCCATCGCCCGCAGTCCGTAGATCTCGCCGGCCACCTCCCCCGCCACCGCCGCGGCACCCGCCTCGGCCGCCGCCCGCCGCGCGGCATCGGCGTTGCTGCCCACGCCCACCCGGACCACCTCGGGCAGGTTGTCATCCAGCCAGCGCCGGCACTGGGCCAGGGATTGATGATGGGAATAGATGACGGAGATGTCCTCCCGGCGCTGGACCATCGACCACAGATAGTGGTGAATACGCACGCTCACTTCGCCGCAGATCTTGAGCGGTGAATGGAGGAATGAATCCAGGGTATGGGTGACCACCCCCTCGGTGGAGTTCTCCACCGGCACCACGCCATAGTGGGCCTCCCCCGCCTCCACCTCCCGGAATACCTGATCGATGGTGCCGAAGGGCACGGTAGTGACCGAATGACCGAAATGCTTCAGCGCGGCCGCCTGGGTAAAGGTGCCGGCGGGCCCGAGGTAAGCGATTTGAAGGGGGCGCTGAAAGGCCAGGCAGGCAGACATGATCTCCCGGAACAGGCGCGCGACCTCCTCGTCCGGCAGGGGACCTTCGTTGCGCTCGATGACCTTCTGCAATACCGCCGCCTCGCGCTCGGGACGGTAGAAATCAGCCGTCTCGCCATTGGCATGCTTGGCCTCGGCGATGGCCCTGGCGAGACAGGCCCGCTTGTTCAGCAGGTCCTGTATGGCCCGATCCACGCCGTCGATGTCGGTGCGCAACTCCGCCAGCTTCGAATCGCCCTCCCCCGTGCCGCTGTCGCTCATGTCGTCGTGTCACCTGCCATGGATGGGGGGACGATGTGCGCTGTCAGCGCCCCATGGCGTCACAGCGCCCGCACACCGAGCACTCCCTCGATACCCGCGATCTCCTGGACCACGGCGTCGCTCACGGGTTGCTCCACATCGGCGATGGTATAGGCCACGTCGCCCTTGGACTTGTTCACCATGTCGATGATGTTAAGACCCGCCTCCGCCAGATCGGTGGAGATCTGGCCCAGCATGTTGGGTACGTTGGCGTTGACCACCGTCAGACGGTGCCCGCCGTTGCGCGGCATTTCCACCGCAGGGAAGTTCACCGAATTGGCGATGGTGCCATTCTCCAGGTACTCCCGCACCTGGTCCACCACCATCACCGCGCAATTATCCTCTGCCTCCACCGTCGAGGCGCCGATGTGGGGCAGGGTGATGACACCCTCATGTCGTTTCAGCAGGTTGGAGGGAAAGTCGCAGACGTAGGACCGGACCTTACCGGCGTCGATGGCGGCGCACACCGCCTCGTCGTCCACGATACCGTCGCGGGCGAAGTTCATAATCACCACGCCGTCGCGCATGCTGCGCAGACGCTCCGCGTTGATCATATGGCGGGTTGCGTCCACCAGGGGCACATGGAAAGTGATGAAGTCGGCCCGCGACAACAGGTCGTCGGCGCTGGTGGCCTTCTGTACGTCCGCCGAGAGTTGCCAGGCGCGGCCCACCGTGATCTGCGGGTCGAAGCCCACCACGTTCATGCCCAGGGCCTTGGCCGCATTGGCCACCTCGACGCCGATGGCCCCGAGGCCGATGACCCCCAGGGTCTTGCCGGGGAGTTCCCGGCCCACGAAGTGCTTCTTGCCGCTCTCCACCTGGGCGTTGATCTCGGCGTCATCACCGGCCAGATCACGGGCAAAGTCCCAGGCCTGGCAGATGTTGCGTGCCCCCAGCAGCATACCCGCCAGCACCAGTTCCTTGACCGCATTGGCATTGGCCCCGGGGGCGTTGAATACCGGTATCCCGGCCGCGCTCATGCGTTCCACCGGTATATTGTTGACACCGGCACCGGCCCGGCCCACGGCCTTCAGGCTCTTGGGGATATCCATGTCGTGCATCTTGTGGGAACGCAACAGTATGGCGTCGGGGGTGCTGAACTCGGAGGCGATCTCGTAGCGAGCCCGCGGCAGCCGCTCCAGGCCGGCCACGGAGATGTTGTTGAGGGTGAGAATTCTGTACATGGGAAAATCTGAGTCTCCTGTTGCGAAAGGGGGGCGAGATCAGCCGTGGGCGCGCTGAAATTCCCGCATGAAATCGATAAGGGCATCGACCCCCGCCTCCGGCATGGCATTGTAGATGCTGGCGCGCATGCCACCCACCGAGCGATGGCCCTTCAGGGTGTGCAGCCCGGCGGCCGCGGCCTCCTCGAGGAAACGTTTGTCGAGGGCGTCATCGGCCAGGGTGAAAGGCACGTTCATCCATGAGCGGCTCGCCACCTCCACGGGGTTGCTGTAGAAGGCGCTGGCGTCGATGAAGTCGTAGAGTTTCGCGGCCTTGCGCCCATTGATGTCCGCCATTGCAGAGAGCCCGCCGAGGTCCTTGAGCCACTTGAACACCAGGCCCGCCAGGTACCAGGCGTAGGTGGGTGGGGTGTTGTACATGGAGCCGGCCTCGGCATGCACCGCGTAGTTGAACATGGCGGGCACCTCTTCGCCGGCACCGCCCAGAAGGTCTTTGCGCAGGATCACCAGGGTGAGCCCCGCCGGGCCGATATTCTTCTGGGCCCCGGCGTAGATGACGCCGTACCTGGACACGTCCACGGGGCGCGACAGGATGGTGGATGACATGTCCGCCACCAGGGGCACGTCGCCGGTGTCCGGGATCCACTGGAATTCCACCCCGCCGATGGTCTCGTTGGGGGTGTAGTGCAGGTAGGCCGCGTCGGCCGAACGTTGCCATTCCGCCTGCAGGGGCACCCGGGTGAAGCCACCATCGGCGGTGTCCGCCGCAACGTTGACCTCGCAGAAACGCCGCGCCTCGGCGATGGCCTTCTTGGACCACTGGCCGGTATTGATATAATCCGCGGTCCTGCGATCCCGCAGCAGGTTCATGGGCACCATGGCGAACTGGCTGGTGGCGCCACCCTGAAGGAACAGTACGGCGTAGTCGTCCGGTATCGCCATGAGTTCCCTGAGATCCGCCTCCGCCTCCTCGGCGATGGACATGAACTCCTTGCCGCGATGGGACATCTCCATCACCGACATGCCGGTACCCCGCCAGTCCAGCATCTCCTCCCGGGCCTGTTGCAAAACGGATTCCGGGAGCATCGCCGGACCGGCGCTGAAATTGAAAACTCTAGCCATGGTTATCCTTCGGGTTGGGGTTTGAATGGGTCATTCGGGGGCCTCGCCCTCATCGGCCTCGGGGGCCGCTTCAGGGTCCGCCTCGGCCTCTTCCACCACGCGCTCCGCCGCCACCAGCTTCTCGACCTTGGCCATGCTCATGACCCGCACCCCCTGGGTGTTACGACCGAGGCGGGAGATCTCGCCGGCCCGGATGCGCACCAGGGTGCCGGCGTTGGAGATGAGCATGAGCTCGTCGTCGTCGCCCACCTGAATGGCGGACACCAGGGGGCCGTTGCGGGGACTGGATTTGATGGCGATGAGGCCGTGGCCGCCGCGCCCCTGGGTCCTGAACTCCTCGAGGGCCGTGCGCTTGCCGTAGCCATTTTCCGTGACGGTGAGGATATCCCCCTCCTCGGGGATGATGATGGCGATGACCCGTTGGCCGGCGGGCAGGCGCACACCCCGCACGCCGCGGGATACGCGGCCCATGGAACGCACCTGACCCTCGCCGAAGCGAATGGCCATGCCGCCGCTGGTGAACAGCATGATGTCCTGCCTGCCGTCGGTGATGCGGGCCCCCACCAGGGCATCGTCGTCCATCAGTTCGATGCCGATGATGCCGGAGCTGCGGGGGCGGGAATAATCCTTCAGAGGGGTCTTCTTGACGATACCCTTGGCGGTGGCCAGGAGCACGTAGCCGGGCCTGTCGAAATCGGTCACCGGCAGCACGGTCTGAATGCGTTCACCCTGCTCCAGTTGCAGCAGGTTGACGATGGGCATGCCGCGGGCGGAACGCCCGGCCTGGGGAAACTCGTAGACCTTGAGCCAGTACACCCGGCCGTGACTGGAGAAGCACAGCACCGTATCGTGACTGTTGGCCACGAACATCTTGTCCACGAAGTCCGCCTCCTTCACCGAGGTGGCGATCTTGCCCTTGCCGCCACGGCGCTGGGCGGAATAGACATCGGCGGGCTGGGCCTTGACGTAGCCGGTATGGGACAGGGTCACCACCACTTCCTCCTCGGTGATGAGGTCCTCGAGGCTGAGCCGCAGATGGGTGTCGATGATCTCGGTGCGGCGCCTGCTGGCGTATTCGTCACGCACGCGCTCGAGTTCCTCCCGAATCACCTGGGTCATGCGGTCGGGATTCTGAAGGATCTCCAGCAGGTCGACGATCTGCCCGATGATGCCGCGGTACTCCTCGAACAGCTTGTCCTGCTCCAGGGCGGTCAACTGGTGCAGACGCAGCTCCAGGATGGCCTGGGCCTGGTTGATGGAGAGGCGGTAGCCGTCCTCGCCGAAGCCCATGCCTTCACTCAGGCCGTCGGGCCGGGTGGATTCGGCATCGGCCCGCTCCAGCAGGGCCGCCACCTCACCGGGGGCCCAGACCGTGGACACCAGGCGTTCCCTGGCCTCGTCCCGCGACTTGGAGGTACGGATGAGCTCGATGACATCGTCGATGTTGGCGAGGGCCACCGCCAGGCCTTCCAGGATATGGGCGCGTTCCCGGGCCTTGCGCAACTCGAAGACGCTGCGCCGTGTCACCACTTCGCGACGGTGGCGCAGGAAGGCATCCAACAGGGCCCGCAGATTCAGCACGCGGGGCTGGCCGTCCACCAGGGCCACCATGTTGATGCCGAACACCACCTGCAGCTGGGAGTGCTGATAGAGGTTGTTGAGCACCACCTCCGCCATCTCCCCCCGGCGCAGCTCGAACACCACCCGCATGCCGTCCTTGTCCGATTCGTCGCGGATCTCGGTGATGCCCTCCAGCTTCTTCTCCTTCACCAGCTCGGCGATGCGTTCCTGGAGGCGGGCCTTGTTGACCTGATAGGGGATCTCCGTGGTGACGATGCGCTGACGTCCCGACTCGGGCACCTCCTCGATGTGGCACCGCGCGCGCACGTGGATACGGCCCCGGCCGGTCTCGTAGGCCTCGCGGATGCCGTCGGCGCCGTTGATGAAGCCCGCAGTGGGAAAATCCGGACCGGGTATGTACTCCATGAGCTCGCCCACGGAGATGTGGGGGTTGTCCAGCATGGCCAGCACGCCGTCCACGGTCTCGGCGAGGTTATGGGGCGGGATATTGGTGGCCATGCCCACGGCGATGCCGGTGGCGCCGTTCACCAGCAGGTTGGGGAACCGGTTGGGCAGTACCGTCGGCTCCTTCTCCTTTTCGTCGTAGTTGGGTACGAACTCCACGGTCTCCTTCTCGATGTCCTCGAGAAGGGCCGTGCTGAGCTTGGTCATGCGGCACTCGGTGTAGCGATAGGCCGCCGGCGGATCACCGTCCACCGACCCGAAGTTGCCCTGGCCGTCGATGAGGGTATTGCGCATGGCGAAGTCCTGCGCCATGCGCACCAGGGCATCGTAGGTGGCGGTGTCGCCATGGGGGTGGTACTTGCCCAGCACGTCACCCACCACCCGGGCGCACTTCACGTAGGGCCGATTCCAGCTGTTGTTGTTCTCGTGCATGGAGAACAGGATGCGCCGGTGCACCGGTTTGAGGCCGTCACGTACGTCCGGCAGGGCCCGCCCCACGATTACGCTCATGGCGTAATCCAGGTAGGACTGGCGCATCTCCTCCTCGATGTTGATCTGGAGGACTTCTTTGGCAAAATCGACCATGGTACTGGGGGGCTCCGACGACAGATCTACACGGCAATAAAGCCGCGAAATATATCACATTTCGCCTTGCCTGAGGATACTCGCGATGACTCGGCGACCGCCGACCTTCGGGGATTACCCGCGGGGATTGACCGTCGCCGGCCCGGGGCCCCGGCGGGACCCGTGGCCATCACGCAAGGGTTTGAAAGTACGCGATCCGGGCCGGAAGGGGGCGGAGCCGCCGGCCGCAGACGGGGCCGGTGAGGCCCGTCGCGGCGGTGGCGGGGATCAGGAGCGGCCGTAGACCGGGATGGCGGCGCCGTTGATGGCCCGGCTCTCCTCGGCCGCCAGGAAGCAGATGACATCTGCCAGGGCGGACGGCGCGACCCAGGAGGAGAAATCGGCATCGGGCATGGATTCCCGGTTGGGCGGGGTGTCGATGGTGCCGGGCAGGATACAGTTGACGTTGATTGCCGAGTGCCAGTTCTCCCGCGCCAGGCTCTCGGTGAGGGTGATGATACCGGCCTTGGACGCGCAGTAGGGCCCCATCTTGCCCTTGCCCTCCCGGGCGGCGCGGGCGGAGACGTTGATGATGCGCCCGAATCCTGCTTGCAGCATATGGGGCACCAGCGCACGGCAGGTGTTGAAGACGGAGCGCAGATTGAGCTCGAACATGCGATCCCAGGTGGCATCGTCCGTGTCCTGGAGCAACGGCCCCATGGCGAAGCCACCGGCGATGTTGGCCAGCACATCCACGCCGCCCAGGTCGCCGAGAATCCGCTCCACAACCCCGGCCACGGCATTGGCATCGGTGATGTCCAGCGCGTAGGGGCGGGCGCCGGCGAGGCCGCCGGCCACCTCCTGCAACCGCGCCTCGTCCCGATCCAGCAGGGCCAGCCGGGCACCGGCCTTGTGGAAGGCCTCCGCCGTGGCCTGCCCCAAAGTCCCCGCTGCACCGGTGACCACCACGTTCCTGCCCTCGAAATCAAAACTGCTGCCATCAACCATCGGTCTGCCCCATCTGCCTGGTAAGCCAGGGCGCAGATTACCAGAGGCTATAGCGGTGCTGGAACCGCCGGCAGTGGGGGATCAGGGGGCGACGGTGACCCGGTTGCGTCCACTCTCCTTCGATGCATACAGGGCGGCATCGGCGCGGCCGATGAGATCGAGGGCGGACTCGCGGCCGTCGTGGCAGGCCACGCCGATGGAGATGGTGACATTGCCGATGGAGCCCCCGGTATCCAGGCGCTTTATCTTGCCTCGGCCGATGGCGAGCCGCATGGTCTCGGCGAGGCTCTCGGCGCCGGCGAGATGGGTGCCCCGCAACAATACGGCAAACTCCTCGCCGCCATAGCGGGCGGCGGTATCCTTGCCCTTGATGTTGTCGGCGATGGTCTTGGCCACCATGCGAATGACCTTGTCACCGAACAGGTGGCCATAGTTGTCGTTGACGTTCTTGAAGCGATCGATATCCAGCATCAGCAGACAGATGGGCTGCGGGCTCCCATGGGCATACTCCGCCAGGGCCTGTTCCAGGGCGTCCGCCAGGCCCTTGCGGTTGATGAGGCCGGTAAGGGGGTCCGTGAGGGCCTCCATGCGGGCCTTGTCGAGTTCCTGGCGCAGATCCTCCACCTCCCGCATGGTGGCCGACAACTGGCTCTGGAGCATCTCGTTGGCCATCTTCACGGAGTGGGTATCGCTGGCCAGACCGTCTACTACGGAGCGCAGCTCATCCATGGTGATGTTGGGTGCCAGGCGCTCGCGACAGTTGCTGATGGAACTGTTGAGGAAGGAGGCCTGGTTGTTGGCCTCCCGCACCGACTCGGAGACGTCCGTGAGCACCGCGCCCATCTGGTCCTCCACGGACTGGATGTGATCGATGTTGCACGGCGATACGTGGAGGAGATAGAGCTGCTCCATGGCATGGTCGTCCAGCTCGTCCTTGGACACCAGGTCATCGAACGCCTGTTTCAGCTTGGGATTGATGCCCGTCACATATTCGTAGCAGACGGTGTAATTGACGGGGTTCGCCGCCAGACCGTTGCGGGAAATGATAGGCAGGACCATGCGCAGACACTCGGCACTGAGATCCCGTGATTCCTTATACAACATAGAAAGTGTTGCCTCCGGCCCTCGCCACCATCGTCACCGCCGCCCGTCGGTGTCGGGGTGGTGTCCCCATTCGGAGCATGTTGTTGGTATCGCCGTTCGCAGAAACGGCCGTTGACAAAGCAATGTTTCGGAACGAATGGGGAAAACTTGATGGGTTTCACGCACCCTTTGCGGTACACGGCGCATAACCGCTTAAAAAGCCGCATGTTTTCCAGACTAAGGGCATGTTCGCGGGCGAGGGCCATACCCCCGGGACCCCGCAGATGACGGCGTGGCGAGGTCCCTTCATGGCACGGGCCTGTCAGGCCTCGAAGCGTGCCTTCGCCTCGCCGCTGGCGAGGACACGGCGGGCGTGGGCGGCGCCCTCCTCCAGGGAGCCGGCACGGCCCAGCCCGAAGAGCACCAGGGCGGTGCCGTAGACGAGACTGTCGGCGGTAGCGCCCGCGCGGCCTTCGAGGGCCGTCATGCCCTGCTCCGCCGCCGTGACCGCGGCGGCCGCGGCATCGAAATGGTCACCAGCCAGATGGTCGGGCAAGGTGACGGCACGCTGGGTCTGGTGGATACCGATGGCAGTGGGCTCGGTCTCCAGGGCCTCGCCTTCTTCCGCCGCACCGTAGAGATAGGCCGTGGCCTTCTGGCGCAGGGAAGGCACCACTCCACCCTCTACCCCACGCACCAGCAGGCTGGACTCGTATCCCGCGCTGCGGGCCAGTAGTCCGTAGATCCGCGGATAGGGCTTGTGGACGTATCCCGTCACCAGATGACTGGCCTCGACACCCCGTACCGACGGGGGAATCACTTCTGCCGTGGTAATGACCGAGCGCTTCACCATCATGCGCCGTAGGCCCACCAGCCGATTCACCTGGGGGGCGTACAGGCGCTGATCCACGTAACCCCACCCCGCGCCCTCCAGGCGCCGGGCGACATCCGCGGGTGTGGCGTCCACCGCCACACCGGCCGCCTCGAGGACCAGGTGATGGGTGACGCCGAACTTGGGTCCCACGGACTCCACCCCCTGGGCCACCGTGGGCACACCGCAGGCCGCCAGCACGGCCGGCAGGAAGGGGGATGCGGGCAGAATGCGATTATAGCCGTTGAAGGGGTCGGTCAGGGTCACCACCCGGGGGACCGTGGCGGTGACGGTTTCTGTGGCCTCCAGCAAGGCATCGAGGATGCCCAGGTTTTCCTCGTCCGTCTCACGCTTCATCCTCAGGGCGATGAGGAATATGCCCATCTGCACCGGATCCACCCGGTCCTGCAATACCAGCCGCATGCCGTCCCGGGCCTCCTCCCGGGACAGGTCCTTGCTCATCTCCGGGCCGGTGGCGATACGCTGGATGAACCCGCGCATGGCCTCGGGCAAGATCTCGTTGGATACTGCGGTTTGCGGACTGGACATGCTGTTTCCCCGGGACGGCCTGGATGAGCCGTGGATTATGGACGGTGGCCGGTGAGGTTAAATATGGTGGTTTGAGAAGGGTTTCATGCCGAGCGCGGAGCCCGGGAATGGATGACGACCAGAAATGCGGGGTATGGCGCGGTGTCTAACGGCCGCGCCCGGCGCCGGGCCCTGAGCACCCCGGGAGTGGTGGGCTTGCCATGGGCGCGGATTGCGGCGTACACGGTGCCCATGACGACACGTCCCTGTGCCGGGGGACTCAGAACTCGCCTTCGGCGCCCGCGTACATGATGGTCTTCAGGGTTTCATTCACCCCTTCCGCCACTTCCAGGACATCGGGCGGCAGGGGCGTGGCGTTGATGAGCATGTCGAGGTTCATCATCATCAACCACATCTGGCCTTCGCCATCTTCCACCAGGGCGATGCGGCAGGGCATGTAGGCGGCGAAGATGATGTTGTGGTTCACCATCTTGTGGGCATCCCCGGGGTTGCAGAACTGGAATATCTCCAGGCGCCCCGACTCCACGCCGCGGGCCGCCAGTTCCTTCGAGAGCGGTTGATGGGCCACGAACTTCATGTTGAGGGCGATGGCCTTGGATTTGATGGCATCGATGGCATCCTCCGCGGATACACCCTCCGCCAGGGGCACCTTGAGCACCGTCTGATTGATATCGAAGGCCTGCATGCCCTCCGGCACGCCCTTGGCAGAACCGTCACCCGCTCCCTGGCTGCCGGCGGCTGCCGGGCCCGCGAATGCCAGAGCCATCAGAAAAACCATGGACAGAATCTTTTTCATAGCCGAGCTTGCTCCTCATGGTGGTTAAACGTCCGCCTGCCCCGGGGCATGCGATGGGGCGGGTCATTAGAACATAGGGTCCGCAGGCTGCAAAGGCATTGGCTTTCCATCCATGGGTTTTATTCCCGACCGCTAAAGGGTCACACTAAACCCCTGTCGTCTATCGGGAATTCGGGGGTGCCGGCACAGCGGTCCGCAGAACATGGCGGTCCGTTGGCCATGGTCTCCCGGCATTCGTTTCCTGCCCATGAGTGAGAACCCAGCCATGCCCTATTACATCTACAAGAAGCACCCCGGCAAAAACTTCGATCTGGTGGAGGAATTTGCCGCCTATCGTCCGGCCCGGGAGGAAATACGCCGGCTGCGCGCCGAGTTGCCCGCGGATGCCGATTACACCCTGCGCATCATCCATGCCCGCAACACCGATGAGGCCGTGGGGCTGATGTCGGAGACCCGGGAGCCCCGGCCCCTGGGAGAAGACGCCTGAGCCCCGGGCCCGACCACCATGACAGAAGACATGCAGCAAGTGGTCGCCGTCCTCACCCGGGCGGCCGAACAGGGCAATGCCCAGGCCCAGTATCGCCTCGGCGTCATGTATGCCAACGCCGATGAAGTCCCTCTGGATTACATCGAAGCGGCCCATTGGCTGGGGCACGCCGCCGCCAAGGGTGTGGCAGAGGCCCAGTCCCTCATGGGATGGCTGTACGCCAACGGCTACGGTGTGCCCCAGGACGATGCCGAGGCCGGCCGCTGGTACCGACAGGCGGCCGAATCCGGCCGTGCCCGGGACCAGTATACACTGGGCGCCATGTACCGTTGGGGACGTTACGGCGTGCCCGCCGACCCGGCCGCCATGCTGGACTGGTATCAGCGCAGCGCCCAGCAACAGTTCGGGCCTGCCCAACTGGCCCTGGGCCAGTTGCTCATGAAGGGGGATTACGGCATCCAACAGGACTATGTCCTGGCCTTCCAGTGGTTGTCCCTCGCCGTGGTCAACGGCGCCGAGAACGCCGGCAAGGTGCTGGAGTCATTGACCAAGGAGATGACATCCGCGCAACTGGCCGAGGCCCAACGGGCCATGGTGGGCGGCGCGGCGACGGATGCCGGCGAT
>JAABTG010000087.1 GCA_011389995.1 Thiotrichales bacterium | reverse complement strand
GGTGAATCCTTCGCGGACAATGTTCCTGCCTTCGAGGACGTGACCACATTCGCCCTCGATGCCGGCGAGCCCTATGCCCTACAGGTATTCCTGGACGGTCTCGACCAGGCCGACGACCAATTCACCCTCGGCGTCCACCAGGTGTCCGAGGGGACCGAACTGGAGCCCGTGGAGATCGAACCGGGGGAGTTCCACGATGGGCGGGTGGGCGAACTGTTCGACGGCAGCGACGGCGGGCCGGCCACCAGCTGGTACCGCTTCTCCACCCCTGGCGGCGAGTTCGAGGTCGCCACCACCCACCCCGAGGACACCGGGACCGGCGGGTTGTCCCTGCGTCTCTACCGCGGCGACCCGGGACAGGAGGGCAGCAACGATATCGAGGGCCTGCCCCTGGTGGAGCTGGCGAACCCCGATGGCACCAACAGTACCGCCCTGACCGCCACCCTCGAGGGGGGGCGGACCTATTTCGTCAAGGTGACCAATCTCTACTCGGATTTCCGGCGCAGCAATTTCCGCCCCGATGCCGGCTGGGTGGAGTTCACGCTCAGCGTCACGGCCCAGTAGGCACCACGACGAGCGGGCGGCAGGGAAGCCGCCATACCCCCCTCCCCGCCGCGGGCAAGGGGGCGGGGAATAGGGAATAGGGAATAGGGAATAGGGAATAGGGAATAGTGTAGCCGCTCCCGGCTCGCTCTCCCCTTCCCTAACCCCCCCTCGCCCGCAAGCGGCCGCCTGCAGCTTGCCGGGATCCCACCGCTCCTGATTTATGCTGTTGCTGTTGCCATTCCCTATTCCCTATTCCCTATTCCCTCGCTTCTCCCCACCCACCGCCACACCACCAGCAACCCAACCAGACAGGCGGCGGCGGCGGTGAGGTAGGTGGCGGTGGGGCCCACGGTCTCCCAGGCGTGGCCCGCCAGGAAGCTGCCCGCGGCGCCGCCGGCACCGAAACTCAGGCTGCTGTACAGGGCCTGGCCGCGGCCCTGGTTGCGGCCCACGAAATAGCGGTGGATGAGCTGAATGCCCACGGCGTGATAGAGCCCGAAACTGGCGGCATGGAGCAGCTGGGCGGCCACCAGGAACGGCCAGTGGTCGGCCAGGGTGCCGATGATGAGCCAGCGCAGGGTGGTGAGGGCGAAGGTGACCATGAACAGGGCACGCAGGGTGAAGCGCCCCATCAGGCGATGCATGTAGATGAACAGCACCACCTCCGCCAGCACCCCCAGGGCCCAGAGCTGGCCGATGGTGGCACCGCGATAGCCCAGGTCGTCGAGGTGGATGGAATAGAAGGAATAATAAGGCCCGTGGCTGCCCTGGATGAGGAAGCACGCCACCAGCAGGGCCACCACCCGGGGCTGACGCAGCACCCGGCCGAGCCTTTCGTGAGGGGGGTGCTCCGCCGTCGCCCGGTGCTCCGGCGACACCAGGGAGGCCACCCAGATCCCCGCCAGCAGCCCCAGCACCACCTGGGGCATGAGACCCACGCCCACCCGATCCAGCAGGGGCCCCAGGGTCACCACCGCCACGATGAAGCCCACCGAGCCCCACACCCTGACGTGGGTATAGCGATGGGTATCGCGACCCAGCTGGTTGAGGGTATTGGCCTCGAACTGGGGCAGGGCCGCGTTCCAGAAGAAGCTGAAGGTGGCCATCACCAGGGCCAGGGGCCAGTAGCCGCTCACCAGGAAGATGCCGCCGAAGCAGACGGCGGCCAGGGCGGAGGCCACTCGCACGATGAACATGCCCCGCCCCCAGCGGTCCGCCATCCACCCCCAGATGAAGGGGGCCACCATCTTGGTGCCCATGAGGATGGCCAGCAGCTCGCCGATCTGGGATGACGAGTAACCCAGGGACTTCAGATACAGACCCCAGTAGGGCACCAGGGCCCCGAGGACGGCGAAATAGAACAGGTAGAAATTGGAGAACCGCCAGTACGGGAAGGCGTTGCCGGACACCACGGGCAGGGGCCGTCAGCCGGCGCTGGCGGGGATGATCGGCGTGGCCGATTGCACCTCGGCGTTCTGGCCGCGCTGGCGCAGCAGGTGGTCCAGGAGCACCATGGCCACGGCGGCCTCGGCGATGGGAGTCGCCCGAATCCCCACGCAGGGGTCGTGACGGCCCTTGGTGACCACCTCCACGGCGTTGCCGTGGACGTCCACGCTGCGCCCCGGCAGGCGGATGCTGGAGGTGGGTTTCAAGGCGATGCTGGCGACGATGTCCTGGCCGCTGGAGATGCCGCCGAGGACACCGCCGGCGTGGTTGGTGAGGAAGCCCGCCGGGCTCATCTCGTCGCGATGCTCGGTGCCCTTCTGCTCCACCGCCGCGAAGCCGGCGCCGATCTCCACCCCCTTGACGGCATTGATGGCCATGAGGGCCTTGGCGAGGTCCGCATCCAGGCGGTCGAAGATGGGTTCGCCTAGACCCGGGGGCACCCCCGAGGCCACCACCGTGACCCGGGCACCGATGGAGTTGCCCTCCTTGCGCAGGGCGTCCATGTAGGCCTCGAGCTCGGGCACCCGGGCGGCGTCGGGGAAGAAGAAGGGGTTGTCCTCCACCACCTCCCAGTCGAAGCTGTGGGGGCGGATGGGGCCGAGCTGGGCGACGTAGCCGCGGATGCGGATGCCGTGGCGATCCGCCAGGTACTTCTTGGCCACCGCGCCGGCCGCCACCCGCAGGGCGGTCTCCCGGGCCGACGAGCGGCCGCCGCCGCGGTAGTCCCGCATCCCGTATTTCTGGGTGTAGGTGTAGTCCGCATGGCCGGGCCGGAACTTCTCGGCGATGTCCCCGTAGTCCTTGGAGCGCTGATCCACGTTGTCGATGATGAGGCCGATGGGGGTGCCCGTGGTACGGCCCTCGAACACGCCGGACAGGATGCGCACCGCGTCGAGTTCGCGGCGCTGGGTGGTATGGCGGGTCTTGCCGGGCCGGCGCCGCTCGAGGTCATGCTGGATGTCCTCCTCCGACAGCTCGAGGCCGGGGGGGCAGCCGTCGATGACCCCGCCGACGGCGGGTCCGTGGCTCTCGCCGAAGGTGGTGACGGTGAAGAGGATACCGGTGGTGTTTCCAGACATCGGCGTATTGTAGCGGTCGCGGCGCCCGGAAGGCAGCTTTGGGTTTACAGGGCCTTTCGAACCGCCCCGGTCGTTCCCCCAGCGGGGGCCCGGGGGTTAGCATGACCGCATCACCCTTCCCCCCGGCCCGAGGAGGACCGACCATGGCCATCAAGACCCGCACCATCGAGTACCACCACGACGACACCCTGCTGGAAGGCCTCATGGCCTGGGACGACGCCGCCGGCGCACCCCGCCCCGGGGTGCTGGTGGCCCCGGTCTGGGCGGGACGCAATGCCCAGGCGGATCACAAGGCCGAGGCCCTGGCGGCCCTGGGTTACGTGGGCTTCGCCCTGGACATGTACGGCAAGGGCGTGCTGGGCAGCAGCATCGACGAGAACGCGCGCCTGATGCAGCCCTTCGTGGACGACCGCACCCTGCTGCAGGGGCGTATGCAGCGCGCCCTGGACGTCATGCGGGCCGAGGACGAGGTGGACGACGCCCGCACCGCCGCCATCGGCTTCTGCTTCGGCGGCATGTGCGTGCTCGACCTGGCGCGCTCCGGGGCCGAGATCGGCGGCGTGGTGAGCTTCCATGGCCTGCTCAAGGCCCCCCAGAACGCCCCGGGCACGGCCATCAAGGCCAAGGTCCTGGCCCTCCACGGCCACGACGACCCCCTCGCCCCGCCCCAGGACGTGCTGGCCCTGCAGCAGGAGCTCACGGCCGCGGGCGCCGACTGGCAGGTCCATGTCTACGGCCACGCCATGCACGCCTTCACCAACCCCGCCGCCAACGACCGGGACTTCGGCACCGTCTACCAGCCGGATGCCGACCGCCGCTCGTGGCGCAGCATGGAGGATTTCCTCACGGAGGTGCTGGGGGGAGAGGTACCCGGGCCCGCCTGAGGCCCGCCTGTGGCCACCCCCAGGAACGCCTCCGTCCAGAAGGCCTTCCAGATCCTGGAGGCCTTCGCCCCCGCCGGCTGCCAGCTCACCGCCACCGAGGTGGCGAGCCGCACCGCCATGACGGTGGCCACCGCCCACCGCTTTCTCCTTACCCTGGAACATCTGGGGGTGGTGTCCCGGGCCGGCGCCAACCGCTTCCAGCTCGGCACCCTGCTGGCGGAACTGGGGGGCCGGGTGGAGCACGACAAACTCATGGCCCGCATCGCCCAGTCCCACGTGGACGACCTGGCCATGGGCCTGGGCGGGGCCGTGGCGGCGGCGGTGCTGAGCGGCCGCAAGGCCATCCAGATGGCCATGAGCCACCACCCGGCGGCCGCCGCCGGCGACCCCCCGGACCCCCGCCTGCCGGTGCATTGCACCGCTGCCGGCAAGGTGCTGCTGGCGGGCCTGCGGCCGGCCATGCTGGAGGCCATCCTCGACGACCTGGAGCTTACCGCCTACACCCCGCGCACGGTGACCGCGGTGGACACCCTGCGGGCGGAGCTGGAGACCGTGAGGGCCCGGGGCTGGGCCCTGGAGGACGCCGAGTTCGCCGCCGACACCCGGGGCATCGCGGTACCCATCCTCGACGGTCATGACCGGGTGGTGGCGGCCCTGGCCATGACCGCATTGCGCCATGAGATGGACGACGGGGACATGGAGCGCTATCGGGAGGAGCTGGCCCGCCACGCGGCACGCATCCACCGCGAGTTCTACATGGAGAACAAGGTCCTGCCCACCAAGGCCCGGCCGCGGGGCAATTTCCCCCACGCCAAGCGCATCGGCGACCTCATCCTGGTGTCCGGCACCAGCGCCCGCCAGCCCGACGACACCTTCCCCGGCGTCGCGCCGGGGGCCAACGGCGTGCCCGTGTTCGATTTCCGCGTGCAGGCCCGGGCCGCGCTGGCCAACCTGTTCGATATCGTGGCCAGCTTCGGGGCCGCCCGCGAGGACATCGTGGAGATCCAGGCCTTCCTGGTGGGCATGAAACACTACGACGCCTTCAACGAGGTCTACGGCGAGTTCTACGACCAGAGCGGCCCCACCCGCACCACCGTGGGGGTGAGCGAGTTGCCCCACCCCCACCAGTTGCTGATGTTGAAGGCCATGGCCTACAAGCCCGTCGCCACGCCCTGAGGGGGAGGGTCCCCGCCCTCAGAACCCGCGGATGTTCAGCAGCGGCTTGATGCGCGGATAGGCGTACACCGGGCCTTCCTTGCAGATGAAGGTGGGACCGAACTGGCAGTGGCCGCAGTGACCCACCGCGCATTGCATGTTGCGCTCGGTGCTCATGTAGATGGAGGCCGCCGGCACGCCCTGCCCGATGAGGTGCTCGGCGGCGGAGGCCATGAAGCCCTCGGGACCGCAGATCATGGCGATGGTGCGTTCGGTGTGCACCTTCACCTCCTCCATGACCTTGATGCGGGGGCTCACCTGCCAGCGCCAGTTCTCGGCCCCCTGGGTGGCCGCCACCAGCACCGTGGTGTCCGGCACCTGCTGCCAGCGCTCGTAGCGCTCGGGCCAGATGAACTCGTCCACGTGCTTGACCTTCTGCACGATGGTGAAGCGCCCGAAGCGCTCGCGGCGGCGGATCATGTAGTTGATCACCGACACCACGGGGGCGCAGCCGAGGCCGCCGGAGACGATGACCACGTCCTGGCCCTCGGCCTCCCGCAGGGGCCAGCCCCGGCCGTAGGGGCCGCGGACGCCGAGGCGCTGACCCTCGCTGACGGCGGCGAGACCGCGGGTCACCCGTCCCACCCGGTTGATGGTGTGGATGAGGAGGTCCTCGTGTTCGGGGTCGGAGACGATGGAGATGGGCACCTCACCCACGCCGTGGAGATAGAGCATGTTGAACTGCCCCGGGTCATACATGTAGTTGGCATGCACCAGGGGATCGGTGAAGCGCAGGTAGAGGGTGTAGATGGTCTTCGACTCCTGCACGAACTTCACCACCTCCGCCTCGTGGGGCAGATAGGCGTTGGGCTGGGTCTGGGCCAGGCTATGGCTGCGCATCGCCGTCTCCCCCGCAGATGCGGTTGGCCGTTTCCACCATGTCGATGCCCACCGGGCACCAGGTGAGGCAGCGCCCGCAGCCGACGCAGCCGCTGCGCCCGTACTGGTCGTGCCAGGTGCCGAGCTTGTGGGTGAGCCACTGACGGTAGCGCAGCACCGTCTGGTCCCTCACCACGAAGCTGTGCATATAGCTGTGCCCGGCGCTGAAACAGGAATCCCACTGGCGGTGGTGGGTCGAACGCCGGCCGTCCAGCTCGGTGGTATCGCCCACGCTGTGACAGAAGCAGGTGGGGCACACCGCGGTGCAGTTGCCACAGGACAGACAGCGCCCGGCCACCGCGTCCCACTCGGGGTGGTCCAGGTGGGCGAACAGGGATGCCTTCAGGTTGCGCCCGGCGAGGCGGCGGGTCTGGGCCGCCACGGCGGCGTCGTGCTGGGCCCCGGCCGCAGCGTGGTGGTCGGGGGTGACCTCCGTGGTCGGCAGCTCCGCCAGCAGGTCCCGCCCGCGCTCGCTGCGGGCCCGGGCGATGAAACCGTCGTCCAGCTCCGTGAGGGCGATATCGAATCCCGCGTGGGCGGCCGGGCCGTCGCCGGTGGAGTGGCAGAAGCAGGTGGACGCCGGCCGGGCACAGTCCACGGCCACCAGGAACAGGGCCCGGCGGCGACGGTTGTAGTAGGGGTCCTGGTACTCCCGGTAGCCGAAGTGCTGGTCCTGGAGGTGCATGGCGGCGATGTCACAGGCGCGCACACCGATGACCGCCGTGGGGCGCACCTCCGGTACCTCCTCGCAAAACCGCAGCGAGCCCTGACCGTCCCGCACCACGGTCCACAGCACCTCCCGCGAGGCGAAGGTCAGGGGCTTCAGGGCCTCGGGGCCGTTGGCCCAGTCGAAGAAGCGCCTGCCCGAACCCCGGGCGAGGCGATAGTGGCCCGGTCGCTGCTCGTCGTGCCAGCCCACCGGCAACTCCTCCACCCGCTCCAACGGACCGTAGACGATGGCACCGTCCCGCACCCGCGGGCCCACGCAATCGTAGCCGTCGCGCCTGAGGAGGTTGATCAGCCTCTGGAACTGGGCCGTGGGAAGAAACCTTTCCATCTATGCCTTCACGCCCCCGTCTCCTCTTCGAGTTGGGATTCCTCCGCCGCCACGGCCCCGCGCCCGCCGGGCCCCGGCGGTATCAGGCAGGCCCCGGGCCCCGGCGGCAGGGCACACCAGGCGGCGATGTGACGGGCCGCCTCCGCCACCCCCGCCGCCACGGCGGGGGACAGGGTCTCGCGGTGGGCACCGCAGGCCGCGGGTTCCACGCCGATGCCCAGCAGGGTGAGCTCCCCCGGCAACAGGCCCAGGGACTCCCCCAGGGCCAGCACGGTGGCCAGGTCCAGGCCATGGCAGGACACGCCGGCCCCGGCCTGGCGGATATGATGCCCCTGCCAGGTGGCCAGGGTGCCCGGCGGCCGGTCACCCGCCACCGCATCCACCAGCAGCACCCGCGGGACCCCGGCCATCAGGCCCAGCAGGTGGGTGGCCGGCACGGGGCAGCGCTCCAGCCCCACGTGGGATGGCAGGCCGGCCCCTTCCAGCACATCGATGACCCGCCAGCCCGCCTGGTCATCGCCGTGGGGAGAACCGATACCCACCACCCTGAGGGCGCCTCCCATGGTCAACTCCGCCGCGTCTGCAGTTTCAGGAAATGGGTGGCGCAGGAGATGCAGGGATCGTAGTTCCGGATCACCATCTCCGCGCGCAGCCGCAGGCTGTCGTCGCTGTGCTCCAGCCCGAGGGCCTCCAGGGACAGGCGCAGGTCCTCCTCCATGCGCGGCTGATTCTGGCTGGTGGGGGGCACGATGCGGGCGGCCCTGATGCGACCCTCGCCATCCGTCTCCCAGCGCTGCCACAACATGCCGCGGGGCGCCTCGGTGCAGCCGAAGCCCACCCCCGCCCGGGGGATGGCCTCCACGTAGGGGCGGTCCGGCAGGGCGTAGTCATCCAGCACCCTCAGGGCCTCCACCAGGGCGAAATGCACCTCGATGGCACGGGCGATGATGCTGTGGAACATGTTGTCGCTGGGAAAGACGACGCCCGCCCGCTCGGCGTTGCCGCGCACCTGGGCCGGCAGCCGGTCCCAGTTGAGGTTGACGCGGGCCAGGGGCCCCACCAGATAGGGGCTGCCGTGGTAGCGTCCGTGGAGGGCCGTGGAATGGGCCAGGTGCTCCTCGGTGAAGTGCTCCTCGTAGGCGTCGATGGGGATGTCCAGGCCATCGGAGGCCACCAGCCGCCCCTCGTTGAAGGGATACTCCTGGCCGTGGCGCAGGGCCACGCTGACGAATTCCTGGCTGTGGTGGGGCAGGGCCAGGGAGGCCGTCCATTGCACCAGGGCCTCCGCCAGGGGCAGGGCATCCCGCAGCTCCGCGCGCAGCTGCGCCACCTGCTCCATACCGGGGGCGTGGTGAAACCCCCCCACCCGCGCCCCCACCGGATGGACGGAGCGCCCGCCGAACAGGCGCAGGATGTCATTGCCCAGGCGCTGCAGACGCAGCCCCCGGCGCACCTCCTCCGGATATTCCCCGGCGAGCTCGAGGACGCTGGCGTAGCCGAAGTAGTCGGGGGCCGCCAGCAGATGGATATGGAGATTGTGGCTCTCCAGCCACTCGCCGCAATAGAAGACCCGGCGCATGGCCCGTACCCACGGCCCCGGATCGATGCCGAAGATGCCCTCCAGGGCATGGACGGCGCTCATCTGATAGGCCACCGGGCAGATGCCGCAGATGCGGGCCACCAGGTCCGGCACCTCCGTATGATCCCGGCCCTCCACCAGCTTCTCGAAGAAGCGCGGGGGCTCGAAGATGCGCAGCTTCAGATCACGAATACGGCCATCGTGGATATCGATCTCGAGACCGCCCTCGCCCTCCACCCGGGCCAGCACCGGGACACGGATGGCGATATCACGGCTGGCGGCCATGGCCTCAATCCTCCCCGGAGGAGCCGCCCGAGGCGAACTCGGGGGCGTTGCTGTGGATGAAGAGGAAACGCCCCGCCCGGGCCTCCTTGGACATGCCTTCGGCCTCCAGCTGACGGCCCAGGGCCGCGCTGTTGACGTTTTCCGCCGGCCCGTAACAGCCATAGCAGTCGCGGCCCAGGGTGGGACACAGCACGCCGCACCCGGTGGCAGTCACAGGCCCCATGCACGGCAGGCCCCGGGCCACCATCACGCAGACGTTGTGCCGGCGCTTGCACTCGGCGCACAGCTTGTCGCGGTCGTTCAACGGCGTGACCCCCGACAGCAGCGAGCGCACCGCCGCCAGCACCTGATGGCCGTTCACCGGGCAGCCGTAGAGCTCGCAGTCCACCCGCACGCGGTCGGCGAGGGAGGTGGCGTTGGCGAGCACGTCGATGTATTGAGGGTGGGCGTAGATATCCGCCGTCCAGGCGCCGGCATCGTGCAGATTGCGCAGGGCCTGCACGCCACCGCTGGTGGCACAGGCGCCGATGGCGATGAGGTATCTGCTGTTGGCCCGTACCCGCCGGATACGCTCGGCCTCCTCCGCGGTGGAGATGCAGCCCTCCACCAGGGCGATGTCCACGGACGCCTCCTCGTCCATGGGCCCGGCCTCCACGAAATGCCGGATGTCCACCATGCGGGCCAGGTCCAGCAGGCCCTCGCCCAGATTCAGCAGGGCGAGCTGGCAACCGTCGCAGGAACTGAACTTGTGGATGGCCAGGGTGGGCCTGGCGGCTGTCGGGATCAACGCTCCGTAATCCTCTTGGTTCGGGCCCCTCGGTTCAGGGCCGGGGGCCGGTGACATCGGTCGGCGTCGAGAAGAATGCAATCCTGATGCCGGTTGCCGCAAGCCCCGCCACGCCCGGCGACGGGGCATCGCATCACCATTTCGGGGCAGGGGCGCCCGCCGTTGCACCGTCCTGGAGTGGTTCGGCCCGTCCGCGCCACGCGAGACCGACGTTATCCCGAATCTGCCCAAGATAGAAGACATATTCATTGACCTGTCGATTCCCAAGGCAAGTACACCAGCCTCGTCGACCATATCTCATTAATTTAGATTTTTTTCTTGATATATGAGATTTAACGCCGCTAGACTTCCCCAAGCCCCGGTGGCCCGATGCCCCGCGGTCCCATCACCGCGACTACCGTCGGAACGCCCCGGCGAGGCCCGGGGAGGCGAGGAACATTGAGGAACGAAACGACCAAGGTGTTGCCCCACAAGGCCGTGCCCCGCGGGCGCTTTCCCCACGTGAAGCGGGCCGGGGACTTCCTTTTCATCTCCGGCACCAGTTCCCGGCGGCCGGACAACGGCTTCGAGGGGGCCAGCGCCGACGCATTCGGCGTCACCGAGCTGGACATCCGCGTCCAGACCCGGGCCGTCATCGGCAACATCGGCGATATCCTGACCTCCATGGGCGCCACCCTCGAGGACCTCACGGAGGTCACCTGCTTCCTGGTCAACATGAACGACTTCAAGGGCTTCAACGAGGCGTGGGCCGAGTTCTTCGACGCCGAGGGTCCCACCCGCACCACCGTGGCGGTGCATCAGCTGCCCCATCCCCACCTGCTGGTGGAGATGAAGGCCATCGCCTATAAACCCCTGGCGTCCGCCCATCCATCCGGAGGAACGAATCATGAGCAAAGGTGAGATCCTCGCGGGCTATCTGGCCCCCCATCCCCCCCACCTGGTCTACGGCGAGAACCCGCCCCAGAACGAGCCCCGCTCGGAGGGCGGCTGGGAACAGCTGCGCTGGGCCTACGAGCGTGCCCGCAAGACCCTGGACGACCTCAAGCCCGACGTGCTGCTGGTGCACTCACCCCATTGGATCACCCAGGTGGGCCATCACTTCCTGGGTGTGCCCCAGCTGTCCGGCAAGTCGGTGGACCCCATATTCCCCAACCTGTTCCGCTACTCCTTCGAGCTCGACGTGGATGTGGAACTGGCCGAGGCCTGTTGTGCCGAGGCCAGCAAGGAAGGCCTGGTGGCCAAGATGATGAGGAACCCCAAGTTCCGGGTGGACTACGGCACCATCACCACCCTGCACATGATGCGGCCCCAGTGGGATATCCCGGTGGTGGGGATCTCCGCCAACAATTCGCCCTACTACCTGCAGATGGAGGAGGGCCTGGAAGAGATGGACCGCCTCGGCAAGGCCACCCGCCGGGCCATCGAGCGCACGGGCCGGCGCGCGGTGCTGCTGGCCTCCAACACCCTGTGCCACTACCACTTCTCGGCGGAGCCGAAGATCCCGGAGGACATGTCCCGGGAGCATCCACAGAACTACGAGGGCTACAAGTGGGACATGCGCATCATCGAGATGCTGCGCCGGGGCGAGACCGACGAGGTGTTCCGGGTGCTGCCCCGGTTCATCGAGGAGTCCTTCGCCGAGATCAAGTCCGGGGCCTTCACCTGGATGTTCGCCGCCATGGGCTACCCCCGCATACCGGGGGAGCTCCATGGCTACGGCACGGTCATCGGCACCGGCAACGCGGTGATGGAATGGAACCTGGCCAACCATCCGGTCCAACTCGAGGTTCGCGACCGGCCCACAGCGGCCTGAGGAGCAGTCCATGCCCATCGTTTCAGCCTTCCTGGTGCCCGGCAGCCCGCTGCCCATGCTCAAACCCGACAACCCCCCATGGCGGGAGCTGGTGGCGGCCTATGGCGAGGCCGGTGAGCTCCTGGCGGCCTCCGAACCGGACGTCATCGCCATCTACTCCACCCAGTGGATGGCGGTGCTCGACGAGCTGTGGCAGACCCGTCCCCACCTGGTGGGCGAGCACGTGGACGAGAACTGGCACGAGTACGGCGTCATGCCCTTCGACATGCACATCGACACCGAACTCACGGCGGCCTGCATCGAGCGCACCAATGAATTCGGCATACGCTCCAAGGGCGTGGACTACGACCAGTTCCCGGTGGACTCCGGCACCATCACTGCCAGCCATTTCCTCAACCCGCAAGGCCGGCTGCCCCTGGTGATCGCCGCCAACAACCTCTACCACGACGGGGCGGTCACGGAGCGACTGGCCGCCACCGTACGCCAGCAGGCGGATGCCCTGGACCGGCGGGTGGCCCTGGTGGGGGTGGGGGGGCTGTCCGGTACCATCTTCCGGGACGACATCGACCCCGGCGACGACCACCTGGCCTCCCCGGCGGACGACGAGGAGAACCGGCGCATGCTGGAACTCATGACCGCCGCGGACGCCGCTGCGCTGCGCGCGGCCCTGCCCGCCTACGCCCAGGCGGCCAAGGCAGACATGGGATTCAAGCACATGTCCTGGCTGCTGGGGGGCCTGGGAGACGGCTACGAGTCCGCCCGCGTCCTCGGTTACGGGCCCACCTGGGGCGCAGGCTCTGCCGTGGTGGCCTTCACTCCCTGAGGAGACGCCACCCATCCCTTAGGCGACGGATGGCGCGGCAACCACGTGACCCCGGCCGCGCCGCCACCACCGAACAAGTCCCGCAGAGGCCTCGTTCGGTGCCCACCCAATCCCCGGGTCCAGAGGGGATGCAGCGCCGCGGCCGGGGCCGGATGCCCCGGCCGTTTTTTTCGCGCCCGGCGGCCCCGCGACCGGGCGTCGGCCCGGCGTCACGGCAATGCCGCCTCTTCCTCACCTTGAAGATGCCCCCCCGGGCCGCCACCTTTGATGGACGCCCGCCCGAGGAACCATCGTGCACCAGGAGTACGCCCCCCGGCCCTTGCGGCCCGCCTTCGTGAAGACCGCCCTGATGGTGGGGGTGCTGTGGGCCATCTGGCTGGCGGATCAACTCTTCGATCTCCACCTGGCGCGCTTCGGCGTGCTTCCCGGGGACCCCGCCGGGCTGGTGGGGGTCGTCACCGCCCCCTTCATCCACGGCGACTTCGCCCACATCTTCGCCAACACCCTGCCCCTGTTCCTCCTCGGCGGCGCCCTGTTGTGGATCTATCCCCGCGCCGCGCCGTGGGTGGTGGTACTGGTGGTGCTGGGCTCGGGCCTCGGCACCTGGCTGCTGGCGCGACCGGCCTACCACTTCGGCGCCAGCGGCCTCACCCATGGCCTGATGATGTTCCTGTTCGTGGCCGGCATCCTGCGTCGCGACCGGCCCTCCATCGTGGTGGCCATGCTCACCTTCTTCCTCTACGGCGGGATGATCGCCAGCATCTTCCCCCAGGAGCCGGGGATCTCCTTCGAGATGCACCTCTTCGGCTTCGTCACCGGCTTCATGGTGGCCCTGGCCCTGTACCCCATGGACCCGCCACCACCACGCAAGAGATACGCCTGGGAGGACGAGGACGAGGACGAGGACGGGGTGGCGGGTGAGAAGGGGCCGCCGCCATGAGACGGATGGCCAGGCCGCCCGGAATCGGCCCTCGCGGCCGCTTCTAAAGTGGGTCGCCAGGCCCGCCTTTGACGGTTCTTATTTCCGCGCGCCCCATTCCCGCTATGATAAATTTGTTCGATAGGATGTCATCCCACAGCAGGTACTTTTCGACCTTGGCGCGGCCAACTGATAAATTCACACCATGAACAAAAACAACTCTTCTTCCTTCATGGGCCTGAACGGCCGCATGGCGTTCTTCACGGAGTTCCTGCGCCACCCCCTGCAGGTGGGTTCGGTGATTCCCAGTTCGAGATTCCTGGAGCGCCGCATCGTGGCGGCCGCCGGTGTCGCCATGGCCCGCACGGTGGTGGAGCTGGGGCCCGGCACCGGCGGCACCACCCGCGCCATGCTGCGGGCCATGCCCGCCGGGGCCAAGCTCCTCAGCATCGAACTGAACCCGCGGCTCCACCGCCTGCAGCAACACATCGGTGACGAACGGCTCATCGCCCACCTGGGCAGCGCCTGCGACCTCACGGACATCATCGCCGGTCATGGCCTGGACGAGCCGGACGCCGTGGTGTCGGGGATCCCCTTCTCCACCATGAGCGCCGAGGCCGGCACGGGCATCATCGAGGCCATATCCTCCGCCCTCGCGCCGGGGGGGCGCTTCGTGGCCTATCAGTGGAGTGGACGGGTGGGGACCCTGTGCGAAGCCACCTGGGGACGCGGCGAGGCCGCCATGGAATTGCGCAATATCCCGCCCATGCGGGTATTTCAATGGGAGAATTGCCGCCCGCAGTAAGGCCTGCAGTAAGGCGATTGGCGGGCCGGCTCTGGAGAGGGGGCCCGGAAAGTTAGGCCTGGAAAGTTTGGCGATATGCCGGGGAGGGCCGGCCCCTTGCACGGGCCCAGGCAAGTGACCCGGGGAATTGACCGGGGGAAGTGACCCGGAGGACCACAATAAAAACCCCGCACGGCCGGAACCGAGCAGGGTTTTTTCCCTTCAACCCTCAGATGGGCCGAAGGGGCGTTACTGCCAGTTTAACGCGGGGTGACGTTGGTCGCCTGAAGGCCCTTGGGGCCATTCTCCACGTCGAAGCTGACGGGCTGGCCGTCGGCCAGGGACTTGAAGCCGCTACCCTGGATGGCGCTGAAGTGCACGAATACGTCCGCGCCGCCATCGTCCTGGGTGATGAAGCCAAAGCCTTTCGACTCGTTAAACCACTTGACGGTTCCTGTAGCCATTAAGATGTTACCTTTTCAAATATTGATCGTTGGGGTTGGTGCGTGCAGGTACTGAAGATGGGATTCGAGAAGTAACCGGTAGGAACTGCTGGAAGTGCCGTTAACAATAGCCATGTCGCGGACTGAACTATAGGCCAACCTGGCGCTCACCGCCACTAATATTTTCACGGGCCGGGAGACGGCGGTATGGCGCCGCCCCGAAAAACCCACCGTCATCCTTCCCACCGCCAACCCGGGGACCCCTCATGATCACGGCCCATGGGCAGGATTATCTGCGCAAAAACCTGTGGGCGGGCCTGAAAGCCCCGCCCCGCGCCATCCCACCCTGGCTGTGGTGGATGACCGCCGGCTACGCCGCAGTGGCGGTGGCCCTGGGCCTGGCGAGCGGCCTGCTGGAGTGGGGGCTGCTGGATGACCCCCGCGCGGCCATCCTGCCCTTCACCCTGCTGGTCTTCCCCTCCCTGCTGGAGGAGGCCCTGTTCCGCGGCCTGCTGATCCCGCGGGATGTCCTCGCCCGGGGCCGCGGCGCCGCGGCGGGCTACGCCGCCCTCAGCACCGCCCTGTTCGTGGCCTGGCACCCCTTGAACGCCGCCACCATCAACCCCGGGGCGGCACACCTCTTCTTCGACCCGGTGTTCCTCGCCATCACCGCCCTCCTCGGCATCACCTGTGCCGTGGCCTATGTCCGCACCCGCTCCCTGTGGGCCCCCGTCTTCATCCACTGGCTGACGGTGGTGGCCTGGGTGTTGTTCCTGGGGGGGCGCAACCTGTTGCTGGAGGCCTGAGGCACCCGGCCCGGGCCCCATGCACTGGTCCCGTCATTCCTGGCAAAGACAGTCCCGCCACAGAGCGCCCTTACCGGGAAATCCTCGTCGGCCCCGGTGATCCGCCCCCGGGAACACCCGCTTAGAGGCCGATGACCAGGGCCTCGGAGGCCCGCATGGCCCGCTCCCGGGCGGCCTCCACCGACTCGGCTCGGGCCAGCACCACCCCCATGCGGCGGCGCCCCGCCACCTCGGGCTTGCCGAACAGCCTGAGCTCGGTGTCGGGCTCGGTGAGCACGGCCTCGAGGTTGCCGAAGGTGGTACGCCGGGACTGGCCCTCCGCCAGGATGACGCTGGAGGCGGAGGGGCCGTGAAAGCGGATGTCGGGGATGGGCAGGCCGAGGATGGCCCGGGCATGCAGGGCGAACTCGGAGAGGTCCTGGGAGATCAGGGTCACCATGCCGGTATCGTGGGGCCGTGGCGACACCTCGCTGAACCACACCTCGTCGCCCCTGACAAAGAGTTCCACGCCGAACAGGCCATGACCGCCGAGGGCCGCCGTCACCCGGCCCGCCATGTCCCGGGCCGTGGCCAGGGCCCTGGCGGACATGGGCTGGGGCTGCCAGGACTGGCGGTAGTCACCATCCGCCTGGACGTGGCCGATGGGGGCGCAGAAGCTGGTGTTTCCGCCGTGGCGTACGGTGAGCAGGGTGATCTCGTAATCGAACACCACCAGGCCCTCGACGATGACCCGCCCCTGGCCGGCCCGGCCCCCCGCCTGGGCATATTCCCAGGCCCGCTCCACGCCGGCGGCGTCGCCCACCATACTCTGACCCTTGCCCGAGGAGCTCATGACGGGCTTCACCACGCAGGGCAGGCCGACGGCCTCCACCGCGGCCAGGTATTCCCCCCGGTCCCCCGCGAAGCGGTAGGACGAGGTTGGCAGCCCCAGCTCCTCGGCCGCCAGACGGCGGATACCCTCGCGGTTCATGGTGAGATGGGCGGCGCGGGCACTGGGGATGACGTTATAACCCTCGGCCTCCAGGTCCATCAGGGTGGCGGTGGCGATGGCCTCGATCTCGGGGACGATATAGTGGGGCCGTTCCCGCTCCACGATCCCCCGCAGGGCCTCGCCGTCCAGCATGGAGATGGTGTGGCTGCGATGGGCCACCTGCATGGCCGGGGCATTGCGGTAACGGTCCACGACGATGACCTCCACCCCCAGCCGCTGGAACTCGATGACCACCTCCTTGCCCAGTTCGCCGCCGCCCAGCAGCATGACGCGGGTGGCCGAGGGGGAGAGGGGAGTGCCGATGGAGGTCATGGGGTGGTCCTCATGGAGGTGGAATGGTTGGCGGTCGGAATTATCAAGGATAGAGGGAATGGGGAATAGGGAATAGGGAATGGGGGCATGACAGGGGGGGTGGCCGACGGCCCGGCATCGCCCTTACCATTCACCACCAGCTATTCACCATTCCCTATTCCCTATTCCCTATTCCCCCATATCCCCGTGTCCGATTGCTGCTCCAACGCCGGCTGTGAAACGGCGAAGCTCCGGGAGGGTCAGGCCGCCACCATCAAGGCCGTGCTGGTGATCAACGGAACGATGTTCGCCGGCGAGCTGACGGCCGGCCTGGTGGCCGGCTCCACGGCCCTGCTGGCCGATTCCCTCGACATGCTCGGGGATACCATGGTGTACGGCTTCAGCCTGTACGTGGTGGCGCGCAGCGACGGCTGGAAGGCGGTGTCCGCCTTTCTGAAGAGTGGCATCATGGCCGCCTTCGGCCTGTTCGTGCTGGGTCAGGCGGTGTATAAGGTGCTGCATCCGGCGGTGCCCCAGGCCGACATCATCGGCATCGTCGGCCTGCTGGTCCTGGCCGCCAATGCCGTCTGCTTCGGGCTGTTGTGGCGTCACCGCGGCGCCGACGTCAATATGCGTTCGGTGTGGTTGTGCTCGCGCAACGACATCATCGCCAACCTCGGGGTGCTGGGCGCGGCGGCCGGGGTGTGGCTGCTCCACAGCCAGTGGCCGGACCTGGTGATCGGCCTGGCCATCGCCCTGCTGTTCATGCACTCGGCCCTGGCCGTATTCAGGGATGCCCTCCATACCCACCGTGCCCACCGGCGCAGTCGGGTGGAGGGGCCGTCCACCACTCGCATCCCCGGTACCGGGAAATACTGACCTAACGGACATGGCGCGAGGCCACCCCGAAGGATGAAAGGTACGCCATGTCCGTCCCTCACCCCGACCCTCTCCCA
>JAABTG010000086.1 GCA_011389995.1 Thiotrichales bacterium | reverse complement strand
CGAGCGGGTGCTGGCGCCCTCCTGCTGCCGTGCGCCCAAGGCAGGCATGATGGTGCGCAGCGACAGTGACCGCGCCCGCCTGTCCCAGCGCATGGTGCTGGAACTGCTGCTGGCGGACATGCCCGAACAGGGGGCCTCCCCCCATACCCCGAATTCCGAGCTCGACCACTGGGCCGGCAGGCTGGGAGTAGGCCGGCCCCGCTTCGGGCAACGCCCCCAACCCGGCCCGGACCTCAGCAACTCCGGCATCGCCGTCAATCTGGATACCTGTATCCAGTGCACCCGTTGCGTGCGCGCCTGCCGCGAGGAGCAGGTCAACGACGTCATCGGCTATGCCTTCCGGGGCGAGCATTCCAAGATCGTCTTCGACCTCGACGACCCCATGGGCGACAGTACCTGTGTCACCTGCGGCGAATGTGTCCAGGCCTGTCCCACGGGGGCATTGATGCCGGCCCAGGAGGTGGGCAAGGTGGTGCCGGACAAGGAGGTGGAGTCCGTTTGCCCCTACTGCGGCGTGGGTTGCCTGCTCACCTACCATGTGAAGGACAACACCATCCTCTATACCGACGGCCGCGACGGCCCCTCCAACCACAGCCGCCTGTGCGTGAAGGGGCGCTACGGCTTCGACTACGTGCACCACGCGAATCGCCTCACCACCCCCCTCATCCGCCGCGAGGGCAAAGCCAAGACGGCGGAGATATTGGGCCACGACCGCCTGCACGAGTATTTCCGCGAGGCGAGCTGGGAAGAGGCCCTGGAAGCGGCCACGGGCGGCCTCACCCGCATCCGCGACGACCAGGGCGGCCAGGCCCTGGCGGGCTTCGGCTCCGCCAAGGGCAGCAACGAGGAGGCCTACCTGTTCCAGAAGCTGGTACGCACCGGTTTCAACACCAACAACGTGGACCATTGCACCCGCCTGTGCCACGCCTCCTCCGTGGCCGCCATGCTGGAGACCATCGGCTCGGGCTCCGTCTCCAACCAGGTGGCGGATGTGGCCGAGGCCGATGTCATCATCATCATCGGCGCCCGGCCCACGGTGAACCACCCGGTGGCCGCCACCTTCATGAAGAATGCGGCCAAGGGCGGTAAGAAGCTCGTCCTCATGGACCCCTACCGCTCCGAGCTGGCCCGCCATGCCAGCCATTCCCTGCAGTTCCATGCCGACACCGACGTTCCCCTGCTCAACGCCATGATGTACACCATCATCGAGGAGGGCCTGCAGAACGACGCCTACATCCGCGACCACACCGAGGGCTACGAGGCCCTCAAGCAGAACGTCATGGACTACCCGCCGGAGCAGGTGGCGGCCATCACCGGCATCCCGGCCGAGACCATCCGCGAGGTGGCCCGCCTCTATGCCACCGCCGGGGCGGCCATGATCTTCTGGGGCATGGGCATCTCCCAGCACGTCCACGGCACCGACAACGCCCGCTGCCTCATCGCCCTGGCCCTGCTCACCGGCCAGATCGGCCGCCCCGGCACCGGCCTGCACCCCCTGCGGGGCCAGAACAACGTCCAGGGGGCCTCGGACGTGGGCCTGATTCCCATGGTCTATCCCGACTACCAGCCGGTGGACGACCCCGTCATCCAGAAGAAATTCGAGGCCCTGTGGGATTCGCCCCTGGATCCCAAGCCGGGACTCACGGTGGTGGAGATCATGGATGCCATCCACGCGGGCCGGCTCCACGGCATGTACATCATGGGGGAGAACCCCGCCATGTCGGACCCCAACCTCAACCACGCCCGGGAGGCCCTGGCCCGCCTCGACCACCTGGTGGTGCAGGACATCTTCTTCACCGAGACCGCCGGCTTCGCCGACGTCATCCTGCCCGCCTCTGCCTTTCCCGAGAAGACCGGCACCTTCACCAACACCGACCGCCGGGTCCAGCTCGGCCGCCAGGCCATCGATCCCCCCGGGGACGCCCGCCAGGACCTGTGGATCATCCAGCAGATGGCCGCGGGCATGGGGTTGAAGTGGTCCTACGGCTCCGTGCGTGACGTGTTCCAGGAGATGCGCCAGGCGACGCCGAGCCTCGGCGGCATGACCTGGGAGCGCCTCGAGGCCGAGGACACCCTCACCTATCCCCTGGAGCAGGAAGGCGACCCGGGGCAGCCCATCATCTTCCAGCAGGGCTTCCCCACCGCCAGCGGCCGCGCCCGTTTCGTGCCCGCCCGGCATATCCATGCCGACGAGATCCCGGATGGCGAGTATCCCTTCGTCTTCACCACCGGCCGCCAACTGGAACACTGGCACACTGGCAGCATGACCCGCCATGCCACGGTACTGGACGCCATCGAACCCGAGGCCGTGGCCAGCATCCATCCGCAGGACCTGGAGGAACTGGGGGTCGCCCCCGGCGAGCGCGTGGTCATCGCCTCGCGGCGCGGCGAGATCACCGCCACCGCCCGTGCCGACCGCGGCATGGCCCGGCGCTCGGTGTTCATGCCCTTCTGCTTCCACGAGGCGGCCGCCAACCTGCTCACCAACGAGGCCCTCGACCCCTACGGCAAGATCCCCGAGTTCAAGTACTGCGCCATCCGCGTGCGCCCCGCCGCCCCGGCCGTGCCCCGGCCGGAGCAGGAGGCCGCCAGGGCCTGAACGGGCGTTTCCCCGGGGAAACACAACCACGGGTGGGGGCTAACCCTCACCCGACAGGGACTATCAGCCCGCCAGGCCCGACGCGCCTCGCCAGGCACGATAACGCATCACTAACCGACGCAAGGAAAGAGTGTCCCACCTCTTGAGGCCGGTCTGCTTGAGCACATTATTCGGCCCTTGAAATCGGCCCGCCGGACACCATAATGACACCGTATTGGTGCCAAAGAGCTTGCTCATGCCGACTTCCATCACCCTGAAAAACGTCCCCGATGAGATCTACGCCCGGTTGCGTGAAGTCGCGGAAACTCACCACCGCAGCATCAACAACGAGGTCATCGCTTGCCTTGAGCGGGTTCTCTTGCCCTCCAGAGTGCCCGCCTCCGAACACCTGGCTCGTGCCCGAGCCCTCCGGAAAGGCCTGAAGAACCGGAAGTTCAGCGCCAAAGACATTGCCCAAGCTATTGAGCAAGACCGCCGATGATCGTTGTTGATACCAACGTCATCGCATACCTCTACCTTCCAACAGAATTCACGCAGAAAGCCGAGGAACTCCTCATTCATGATTCTGAATGGGCCGCACCCCTCCTTTGGCGTAGTGAATTACGAAACGTGCTGGCCTTGTGCCTGCGCAAAAACATTCTGGATTTCGATGAGGCCTTCGCTATGCAGATGCAAGCCGAGGCACTTCTATCGGATCGTGAATTTGAGGTAAACAGCTTTGACGTCCTGCATCTCGCCCGGGATTCCGGCTGCTCCGCATACGATTGTGAATTCGTGTCATTAGCCACACGCCTTTCGGTCCCTCTGGTCACAACGGACAAGAAAATACTTGCTGCCTTCCCGTCGATCGCCGTTTCTCTTTCTTCTTGATTCTTAGGGAAGCGCAAATAGGGCACAGACCACGGGTTTTTTACGATTTTCTCAGGCGGCTTCGAAATATACCGTGGTCTTTCGCCGAGGCCATTATCGGGGTGCTACTGTGGAATGACTGATGCCCTCACCCCCTGATCCGGGCTATAGGCAGTGATCAGAACCACGGGATTGTCTGGTGCCGCTGCTCGGGTTGACAACCACACAAACCCATTATAAAAACAGCCCGTAAGGCAATCGGGCAGCCAGGAAATGCCCTCAAGGCACAAGGAGGTGCGAAGAATGCCTGTTGCGGGCAAAAGAATCCCTATCACATCGCCAAAGGACACTAGGTCCCTGCGCGCGCCGGGCCTGCGGGCCGCGATGTTCATGCCGTTGTTGGCCGCCCTCTCCGTACCGGGGCAATGGGCCACACCCGTCCTCACCGAACGCAACCTCCCCGATGCCGTTGGCGCCTTTTACGGCGTAGTCAGGGCCCCGCCGGCGGCCAATGACCCACCTTCCATCCGCGAGGCCGACATCGACGGCCTGCCCCCGGCCATCCCTTCCAACCCCTTCGCCAACATCCTTCGGTTGCTCTGAAATCGGGATGGGTAGATTCCCTGAGGGTGTTATGGCGCAACACAAGGACACTATCCCAAGGAAAGGAAATGCCACACGCCGCACAACAGGAAGCGCGGATGGACACGGGCCTGATGGCCCTCGTTTTAATCGCCCGGCACCTGGGCCTGCCCACGGACCCCGAGCAACTACGCCACCGTTTCGGCCCACCCGACGCCCCCTTCGGCCCCACGGAAATCCTCCGCGCCGCCCGTCACCTCGGCCTCAAGGCCCGCCTGGTCCAGAGCGATGGGGCAAGATTACGCAAGACACCCCTTCCCGCCATGGCGAGACATACCGATGGCCACTGGTTCGTCGTGGCGGCCATGGATGGCGACAAGGTACTCATCCACGACCCCCTGGAAAAGCGCCCCCTCACCCTGCCGCGGGAGCTGTTCGAGGCCGCCTGGTCCGGCGACCTCATCCTGCTGACCCGCCGCGCCCTCCTCCCGGGCGTCAGCGGCAGCTTCGATTTCTCCTGGTTCATCCCCGCCCTGGTCAAGCACCGGCGGCTGTTCGGCGAAGTGCTCCTCGCTTCCTTTTTCCTGCAACTGTTCGCCCTCATCACCCCCCTTTTCTTTCAGGTGGTCATCGACAAGGTGCTGGTCCACCGGGGCCTGACCACCCTCGACGTACTCGCCGTGGGCCTGTTCTTCGTCATCCTCTTCGAGGTCATTCTCGGCGGCCTGCGCACCTATATCTTCGCCCACACCACCAACCGGGTGGACATCACCCTCGGCACCGAACTCTTCCACCATCTCCTCGCCCTGCCGGTAGGCTACTTCTCGGTGCGCCGGGTGGGTGATACCGTCGCCCGCGTCCGCGAACTGGAATCCATCCGCAACTTCATCACCGGCTCCGCCCTCACCGTGGTGGTGGACCTTCTGTTCACCGTGGTCTTCTTCGTGGTGATGTACCACTACAGCCCGACCCTCACCTACGTGGTGCTCGGGGCCATCCCCTTCTATGTCCTGCTCTCCATCTTCGTCACTCCCGTCCTGCGCCGCCGGCTGGAGGAGAAGTTCTCCCGCGGCGCGGAAAATCAGGCCTTCCTGGTGGAATCCGTCACCGGCGTGGAGACCGTCAAGGCCCTCGCCGTGGAGCCCCAGATGCAGCGCCGCTGGGAGGAACAACTGGCCGGCTACGTCGGTGCCGCCTTCCGCGCCGCCAACCTCGGCAACATCGCCGGCCAGTGCGCCGGTTTCATCAACAAGGTCACCACCCTCCTCATCCTCTGGATCGGCGCCCGCCTGGTGATCAATGGCCAACTCTCGGTGGGCCAGCTGGTGGCCTTCAACATGCTGGCCGGCAGGGTCAGCGGCCCCATCCTGCGCCTGGTGCAGCTGTGGCAGGACTTCCAGCAGGCCGGCATCTCGGTGCGGCGCCTGGGCGACATCCTCAACGCCCCCGCCGAGCCCGGCTACAATCCCAACCGCGCCACCCTGCCCGCCCTCAGGGGCCGGGTGCGCTTCGAGCACGTCGGCTTCCGCTACCGCCCCGAACTGCCAGAGGTCATCGCGGACATCAGCTTCGACGTCCCGCCGGGGCAGATCATCGGCATCGTCGGCCCCTCGGGCTCCGGCAAGAGCACCCTCACCAAGCTCGTCCAGCGCCTCCACGTACCCGAGCGCGGGCGGGTACTCATGGACGGCGTGGACCTCGCCCTGGTGGAGCCCGCGTGGCTGAGACGACAGGTGGGGGTGGTGCTGCAGGAGAACTTCCTCTTCAACCGCTCCGTGCGCGACAACATCGCCCTGGCCGACCCGGGCCTCCCCATGGAGGCGGTGGTGAGCGCATCCCGACAGGCCGGCGCCCACGATTTCATCCTCGAACTGCCGGAGGGCTACGACACCATCGTGGGCGAGCACGGCGCCAACCTCTCCGGCGGCCAGCGCCAGCGCATCGCCATCGCCCGCGCCCTGGTCACCAACCCCCGCATCCTCATCTTCGACGAGGCCACCTCCGCCCTCGACTACGAGTCCGAGCGGGTCATCCACGACAACATGCGCGCCATATGCCACAACCGCACCGTCTTCATCATCGCCCACCGCCTCTCCACCGTCCGCCACGCCCACCGCATCCTGGTGATGGAGAAGGGACGGATCATCGAGGAGGGAAACCACCGGGAACTGCTCAGGCAGCAGGGACACTACGCGCGGCTCCATGCTTATCAGATGGGGTAGTTGGTCATATGTCCTTGGTCATTTGTGCTTGGTCATTTGTCATTTGTTATTTGGTTTGTTGTTCGGGGCATAGGTGAGAACTGAAGAGGAAACAACCAAGCACTAAGGACCAAGGACCAAGGACAAAGGACCAAGGACAAAGGACAAATGGCCAATGACAAAGAACAAAAACGCCTTTGAAAATCTGGAAGTGTACAAACTGGCGGAGCGTCTGTCCGACGAGATATGGAGCATGGCCTGCCAATGGCAGGATCTCGCCCGCAATACCGTGGGGAGCCAGATAGTGCGCTCCGCAGACAGTATCGGTGCCAACATAGCCGAGGGCCTCGGGCGTGGTAGCTACCAGGACAACCGCCGGTTTGTGCGCATAGCCCGCGGCTCCCTCAATGAAACGCAGCATTGGCTCCGTCGTGCCTATCGCCGCAACCTGCTGACTACCGACCAGGTTGACCGGCTGAGGGCCATCGTCGAAGAACTTGGCCCCCGCCTGAACGCCTACCTGACATCCATAGGCCCGACAAAGGACAAAGCGCCAATGACCAAGGACCAATGACCAAGGACAAAGGACAAAGGACCAATGACAAAAGACGAACTCCAATTCCTCCCCGCCGCCCTGGAAATCCAGGAGACTCCGCCCAATCCCCTGGGACGGTCCATCGCCTGGACCCTGATGGCCTTCTTCGCCATCGCGGTGGCGTGGTCGGCCATCGGCGAGGTGGACATCGTCGCGGTGGCCCAGGGGAAGATCATCCCGGCGGGACACGTCAAGGTCATCCAGCCCGCCCAGACTGGCGTCATCCAGGCCTTGAACGTGACGGTGGGGCAGGTCGTCCAGGAGGGCGACCTGCTGGTGGAACTCGACCCCACCGTCCCGCGCGCCGACCGCGACCGCCTGGCACGGGAGCTGCTCGAGGACCGCCTGACGGCGGCCCGCCTCTCGGCCCTCGGCCATGCCATGGAAACGGACACGGCGCCGGCCCTGGGGCCCCTGCCCGGCATCGCCGACGTCGACGTCGCACGCCACCGGCGCCTGCTCGAAGCCCAGCTCGCCGAATACCGCGACCGTCTCGCGGCCCAGGCGAACGCCATGGACACCCGTAAGGCGGCCCTCGCCACCGCCGGCGAGACCGCCGCCAAGCTGGAGCGCACCCTGCCCCTCATCACCCGGCGGGCCGATGCCTTGAAGGCCCTCGTCGCCGACAAACTGGTCCCGGAGTACGACTGGCTGGAGGTGGAACAGGCCCGGCTGGAGACCGCCCAGGACCTGCAAATCCAGCGGGCCCGCATGCCGGAACTGGCCGCCGCCCTGGCCGAGGAGACCAGCCGCTACCGCGCCATCCAGAGCGAATTCCGCCGCACCCTCCTCACCGAACTGACGGAAACCGACCGCCGGGTCGCCACCCTTACCCAGGAACTGCTGAAGGCCGAAAAGAGCACGACCCTCCGGCAACTGAGGGCGCCGGTGGGCGGCGTGGTGGAGAAACTCGCCGTCCATACCGTGGGCGGGGTGGTCACGCCTGCCCAGGAGTTGATGGTCATCGTCCCCCGCGAACGCACCCTGGCCGTGGAGGCGTGGCTGCCCAACAAGGACATCGGCTTCGTCCACAAGGGCCAGATCGCAGAAGTAAAAGTAGAGACCTTTCCCTTCACCAAATACGGCACCATCGACGCGGAGCTGGCAGACGTCTCCGGGGACGCCACCATCGAAGAGCAGCTCGGCCTGGTCTACGCCATCCGCGTGGCGATGAAGAAATCCACCATGGAGGTGGGCGAGCGGGTGGTGAATCTCAGCCCCGGCATGGCGGTGACGGTGGAGATAAAGACCGGCAAACGGCGGCTCATCGAATACCTCCTCGCCCCCCTACTGCGCTATGCCGGGGAGAGCGCGAGGGAGCGATAGGATGGGCAACACCCGATTATGTGCCTTCAGGCCGCCGACAGCCGCTTGACTCGCAATTCTTCGCGATGTTGCTCGGCTTGCCAGAGATCGTACTGCGTCTGTTGATTCAGCCAGCTTTCGGACGAGGTATCGAATGCAATGGACAGTCGCACCGCCATTTCCGGACTGATGCCCGACTTGCCGTTGATAATGCTGGAAAGGGTTTTCCGACTGACCCCTAGCGCTTCCGCGGCCTCGGTAACCGAAAGCCCGAGGGGCTCAAGGCACAGCTCTTTGATGATTTCACCGGGATGAGGAGGATTGTGCATCAGCATGACATTGCCTCAGTGGTAATCTTCGTAATCGACAACTTCGGCGTGGATACCGTTGAACTGGAATGTGACTCGCCAGTTGCCGCTGACCCTGACTGACCAGGTCTTTTTGCGATCTCCTGTGAGTTGATGCAAGTACAATCCAGGGAGATCCATATCTGCCGGTGAGGCAGACGCATTCAAGCGGCCCAAAATCAGCCGCAGCCGATTCGCGGGTTTCCCTTGGATTCCGGCCTTCTTCCCTGTCTTGAAGAAGCGCTCGAGACCCTTGTGCTTGAAACTCTGGATCACGCATCGAAGCGTAACCCGTTACGTTACACTACACAACTTTTTTCTGCATATATCGGTGGGGCTCAAGCCCGCATGGGTCAGCAGGTCATGGAGGTCAGGGGTCATGGAGGTCAGGGGTCAGGAGGTCAGGGGTCAGGTCTTGCTTTTTGCATCTAGAAAGGGTGGCCCCGAAGGCCGAAGGCAGGGAGCAATCCGGCGCCGATGCCCGATGAGGTCTTGAGGTAGTACCGTACCCGAGTACCACCGGGCCCTGGATGCCGGGTCAGGCCCGGCATGGCGCCAGGGCGGACTAGGCGTTCTTCTTCAGGCGATAGGCCAGGGTGGCGCGGGTCAGGCCGAGGCGTTTGGCGGCCTCGCTCAGGTTGCCGCCGCAGCGGCGCACGGCCTCTCTGAACATGGCGGCCTCCACGGCCTCGAAGTCCTCGCCGGCATCCAGCAGCTCCGCCACCAGGCCCTCGGTGTCCCGGGGTGCCCGTTCCGCCGCCGGGAAGGCCTGGGGCAGGGCGATGTCGGTAGCGGGAAACAGGCTGCCGCGGTGGATCAGGCCGTCGCGGTCCGCCAGGATGGCGCCCCGCTCCAGCACGTTGCGCAGCTCGCGGATATTGCCCGGCCAGTGGTAGTGGGACAGGGCGGCCAGGGCCGAGTCCGTCAGCTTGAGGGTGGCGCGGCCGTGGTCCACCCGGAAGCGCTCGAGGAAGCGTTCCGCCAGCAGGGGGATGTCCGCCTTGCGTTCCCGCAGGGGCGGCACCCGCATGGGGAACACGCTGAGGCGGTAGAACAGGTCCGAGCGGAAGCCGCCGGTGTCCACCAGGGCCCCCAGCTCCCGGTTGGTGGCCGCCACGATGCGCACGTCCGCCCGCCGCGGGCGGGTGCCCCCCACGCGCTCGAAGATGCCGTCGGCGAGGACCCGTAGCAGCTTGGCCTGGGCCGACGGCGACAGCTCCCCCACCTCGTCCAGGAACAGGGTGCCGCCGTCGGCGCGCTCGAAACGGCCGGCCCGGGAGCTGACGGCGCCGGTATAGGCCCCCTTCTCCACCCCGAAGAGCTCGGCCTCGATGAGATCCGCGGGAATGGCGGCGCAGTTCACCGTCACCATGGGCCGGGCGTTGCGGGGGCTGTGGCGGTGGATCTCCTTGGCGAACTCCTCCTTGCCCACCCCCGTCTCCCCCAGCAGCAACACCGTGACATCGCTGGCGGCGGCCTTGTGGGTGAGCTCGCACACCCGCCGGAAGCCCTCCGAGCGCCCCACCAGCTCCGCCCTGCCCTGGCGCTCCTCGATGGTCTCCCGCAGGGTGGCCACCTGCTCCTCCAGGGCCATGAGCTGTTCCGCCACCGGGTCGCTGCGGTAGTAGGCCAGCTCCGCCTCGATGGTGTCGTGGTCCCATTCGGACACCGACTTGCCGATGAGGCGGCAGTCCTCGTCGCCGTGGCCGCGGCACGCCACCTCGCGGTAGTGCACGGGGAAGCCGAAGATGGAGGAGGTGAAGCCCGTGGCGTAACCCAGCTGGGTCCAGCACACGGGGCCGGTGTGGACGCCATAGCTCTCGAGGTGGAGTTCGGCCTCGTAGGAGCCGTTCCACGAGGCGTCGATGAGGCAGCGGCCAGCCCCGCGGTCCACCTCCACGCGGTTGAGGCGGACGTTGACGCTGCCCTCCAGGCGGTGGAGGGCCGGCCCCACGTAGAGGTTCTCCTCCGGCGTGCGGTGGGGGAAGCGGCGCCGGGTCATCTCGGCATCGTGGGCGCCCGAGGCGTAGCCCATGCGGGTCAATACGCCCCGCGCCTTCTCCATGCCCACGGTGCGCACCAGTTCCCGGCGCAGGGCCCCCAGCACGTGGGCGTGGAGCAGCACCATGCGCTCGTCGTTGAGGGTGATGAAGCCGTCCCGGAACAGCAGCTCGGCGGTGGCGCCGAGGGCGTCAAGCTCCTCGAAACGTATCCTCTTCTCGGCGGACATGGGGCCCTCCCGATTCGTCTGAATGCGCCCTTGGTTAACCAAAGCATTAACGCTTTCATCAAAGGGCGTCAAACCCGGGGCCCCCAGGCCCCTGACGGCGGGCCCTGGCGGGCTGGCACGGTTGCTGCTATCCGAGTCCGAAAGGGCCATCTCCGCCTCCCCCGGGAGGCGCCGGCGTGGCCGTGGCATCCACCCCCGGACCCAGGTGCACCCGCCATGCAGATCGACATCAAGACCCAGGGCATCGAGCCCGTCCGCCCCGCCTACGACCACCTGGTGCGGCGCCTCGGGCCCCGCAAGCTCCCGAACCGCTACCAGGAGGCCACCTATGACCTCCAGGACGAGGCCACCTTTCATTACCTGCCCCTGTGGGACGAGGGCCGGCAGATCTTCGACCCCGGCCGCACCGCCGTCGCCATGGCCGACTGGTACGACCTGCTGGACCCGCGCCAGTACTACTACGGCTCGTGGACCCTGGCCCGCGCCCGCCAGCAGGAGCACACGGAACACGCCTTCGCCTTCGCCGAGGAACAGGGGGCCTTCGCCGGGCTCGATGGGGAGGCCGTCGCCGCCCTCACCCGTTACCTGCTGCCCTTCCGCCACGTGGAATACGGCGCCAACCTCAACAACTGTTATCTAACGGCCTATGGCTACGGCGCGGCCTTCACCAACGCGGCCATGTTCGCCACCGTGGACCGCCTGGCCATGGCCCAGTACCTGTCCCGCATCGGCCTGTTGCTGGACGGCGGCAGCGCCGCCGCCCTGGACGAGGCCAAGGCCCACTGGATGGACGCCCCGGAATGGCAGCCCCTGCGCCGCCTGATGGAGGAGCTGCTGGTGGTGGAGGACTGGTTCGAGCTGTTCGTGGCCCAGGACGTGGTGCTGGACGGCCTCATGTATCCCCTGGTCTACGGCGAGTTCGACACCCGCCTGGCGACCGCCACCGGCCCCGTCCTCACCCTGCTCACCGCCTTCATGCGGGAGTGGGCCCGGGAGCACGGCCGCTGGACCGGGGCGGTGACAAAGCGGGCGGTGGCGGAATCCCCCCACAACGCGACCCTCATCGGGGGCTGGCTGGACCGCTGGCACCCGCCCTGCCACGACACCCTCGCCACCCTCACCCGGGCCGCCTTCGGCGACCGGGCCGCGGCCATGATGACGGCCGCCGACGACGCCTTTAACCACCACGCCCGACAACGCTTCGGCCTCGCCCCCACCGCCCACTCCACGACCCCGGGAGACCGCCCATGAACCGCAAGATGCCCCTGCGGGAGAAATACCTGCGCCTCACCCGCGACCTGGACTGGGAGCCCAGCTACCGCAGCCGGGAGGAGATCTACCCCCAGATGGCCTTCGAGGGCATCCGGGTGACGGACTGGGACCGCTGGGAGGACCCCTTCCGCATGACCATCGACGCCTACTGGAAGCTCCAGGCCGAGAAGGAACGCCGCCTCTATGCGGTCATCGACGCCTTCGCCCAGAACAACGGCCACCTCACCTTGAGCGACGCCCGCTACCTCAGCGCGGTGAAGCTGTTCCTTACGGGCATCACCCCCGGCGAGTACAACGCCCACCGCGGCTTCGCCATGGCGGGGCGCCAGTTCGCCGGCGCGGGCACCCGGGCGGCCTGCCAGATCCAGGCGGTGGACGAGTTGCGCCACGCCCAGACCCAGATCCATGCCATGAGTCACTACAACAAGTACTTCAACGGCATGAACGACTTCACCCACAGCAACGAGCGCATCTGGTACCTGTCGGTGCCCAAGTCCTTCTTCCAGGACGCCCTCAGCGCCGGGCCCTTCGAGTACGTGGTGGCCATCTGCTTCTCCTTCGAATACGTCCTCACCAACCTCATCTTCATGCCCTTCATGTCGGGCGCCGCCTACAACGGCGACATGGCCACCGTCACCTTCGGCTTCTCCGCCCAGTCGGACGAGGCCCGCCACATGACCCTCGGCCTCGAGGTCATCAAGTTCCTGCTGGAGCAGCACCCGGACAACGTGCCCATTATCCAGGGCTGGATCGACAAGTGGTTCTGGCGCGGCTACCGGGTCCTGACCCTGGTGGCGGCCATGATGGACTACATGCTGCCGAAGCGGGTGATGTCGTGGGCCGAGGCCTGGGAGATGTACTTCGAGCAGAGCGGCGCCGCCCTCTTCGAGGACCTGGCGCGCTACGGCATCCGCATGCCCAAATACTGGGAGCACACGGTGTCGGGCAAGCACCACATCTCCCACCAGGCCTGGAACGCGCTGTACAACTACGGCTTCGCCGCCGCCTTCCACACCTGGGTCCCCGGCGACGACGAGCTGGACTGGCTGTCCAAGAAGTACCCCGAGTCCTTCGACCGCTACTACCGCCCCACCCTGGAGTGGAAGCGCCGGCAGCAGGTCCAGGGCCGGCGCTTCATCAACCCCGTGCTGCCCACCCTGTGCCAGATCTGCCAGGTGCCCATGATATTCACCGAGCCCGACGACCCCACCACCATCTGCGTGCGCACCAGCGTCTACCGCGACGAGCGCTATACCTTCTGCTCCGACGGTTGCAAGGACATCTTCGACCACGAGCCGGAGAAATACGTCCAGGCCTGGATGCCCACCCATCAGGTCAACATGGGCCACTGCGGCGGCACCACCATCGACGAGGTGCTGGCCTGGTACCACATCGACGGCCAGCGGGACGGCATGGATTACGAGGGTTCCGAGGACCAGCGCCACTGGAAGGAATGGACGGGGAGCGGGAAGAAGGACGGCGAGGCCGCCTGAACCCCGGGGAAACGGTGATTGAACATGACTGAGACCAGGGAGAACACCAGGGCATGAGCGTCAAGGCACTCTACGACAACTACCACGGCGAGGTGGCCGATGCCGTGGCCAACTTCAACGGCAATATCCTCGTCTACGTGCTGTGGGACGGCAACCTGCTCTACGGCGCCCCGGGCACCCTGCAGGTGGCGCCGGACATGCCCTTCGGCGAGTTCCGGGACCAGGCCCTCTCCCCCGCCTACGCCGGCCACCCCCGCTGGCCCGGGGTGGACTGGCAGACCGTGACCTGGAATCTCGATGGCAGGGACATCACCCCCCAGCCCCCCCGGACCCTCGCCGCCCTGGGGGTCGGCCACAAGTCCATGGTGCGCTTTCGCACCCCCGACACCCTCACCCGGCTGCCCTGACACGGCGAAGGGCACGGCTGGTATGCCCGGCGTCATATACCAAACTCCTGAAAGGTCTCTTCTCCTTTGAGAAGAAGAGTCGGGACTTCCTGTCCCTGTCCCTGTCCCTGTCCCCAAGTCAGCCTGGCCGTTATGGCGGGCTCATTTACCATCCTTGGCCGTATAGCGGACACCGGGCAGCCCCTCGAAGTCGGCATCCTGGCTCCATAGCGTCGCATCATAGGCCAAGGCGGTGGCGTAGATGACGCTGTCGGCGAGGGGCAGGCGGTGCTGCAATCCCAGGCGCGCTGCCGACAGGGCTAGCGGAGCGGTCAGGTCCACCAGTTGTCCCTGTTGCATGAGTGCGGCAGCCTGCAAGGCAGCGTCTTCACCCCGTTGCTGCAATACGCGCTTGAACACTTCGTACAAACTGATCGCCGGCACCAGCAGTTCGCCCGTGGCCTCGATGGCACCAGCGAAGAAGTCGGCATTGGGAGCGTCGGCAAAGTACTCCAGCCATGCCGAGGAGTCGACGACGTTCACACCCTGTCCTCGTCCCGCCCGACCTCCGTCTCAATCCCCTCAAGGAAGCCCCGCATATCGCGCATTGCGCGCTCCGGTATCAGCTCGATGCGGTTGTCATAAGCGATGATCTGCACCTTCTGGCCGGGGGCGAGATGCATGGCCTTCCGGATCGCCTTGGGGATGACGACTTGGTACTTGGGGGAGATGATAAGGGATTCCATGGGGGGCGACCTCGGTCGATAACATTTTCGTACAACACCAAGGCTATCGACCGCTGACGTTCGTTTCAACTACTTGCCGCGGCGGTGGAATGTTGGCGGATGCAAGGCAGCCGGGTCCGCCCCCGGCCCAACCTATGTCGCCTCCACCTGGGACGGATCCCGAAGTGAAGCCATTCCCATAGAGACCGAAAGCCCGCACGGTCGGGCCCACCCCCGCTGGCCCGGGGTGGACTGGAAGACCGTGACCGCGAACCTCGATGGCAGGGACATCACCCCCCAGGCCTCCCAGACCCTCGCCGCCCTGGGGATCGGCCACAAGTCCATGCTGCGCTTTCGCACTCCCGACACGCTCACCCGGCTATCCTGACCTGAGGGATCCCCACGAAACTATGCCTTTTGATGAGTCTTTGCCTGGACAGGTTTCTGAATTTCAGCGACGACATCCAATGCCTCTCGGCGCGTGATACGTATCCGTTGTTTGAGCAGCCGGTTGCCGACAAAGAAGACTGACAAGACGCGACGGCGCCGCTCTGTATTGGCCTGGAGACTGCGGACCAGGCCCCGCGCGGCACCCACGAGGCCCATCAGCCAGGCACACAGGGTGCCAATGGCAGCCAGGAGCAGAAGTTGGGCCACGCGCCCCGGATGACGCCCGAGGTTCTGGCGGAAAGCAAAGCCGTGGCGGTGTGCCTTGAGGTCCCGAAAGGCCTCCTCGATGGTCATGCGGTCGCGGTAAATGGCAACCACGCGCTTGGCGAGATTTCGCTGGGGCGACAGGTTGGTCACCAGAAGCCACGGCTCCCGCTCACCCTGCTCGTGTTTGAGAATCGGCCCGTTGCGGCGACGTTCTCCCTTGGCGGTGAGTCGAACCCGTCCCTTGGGACGCCTGCGGTAGACGCAGGCCCACGTCAGCATGGGGTTGGCGCGAGGCCGCCAAAGGGGCCCCCCACGTCAGAATAGTTGTCGCCTCGATAGCTCTGTAATCTAACGGGGGCACGAGGATGACGAAATGGCGAGATATGGACAAGCATTCAAAGAGCGAGCCGTGGCAAGGTTGTTGCCGCCGGAGAGCTCTTCGGTGGAAGCAGTATCCCAGGAAATAGGGGTTGGCGTGGCGACGTTGGAGCGTTGGCGTTCAGAGGCACTTTCCGGGCCGGCAACCACGCGGACCTGGACGGCGGTGGCCCGCCTGGAGGCGGTGATCGCCACGGCGGCCATGGACGAGGCCGGGAAGAGCGCCTGGTGTCGCGAGAAGGGCCTGTACCCTGCTGAGCTGGAGAAGTGGCGGGAAAGTGCTATGGCAGCGCTGGCGGCGCCGGAGGAAACACGCGCCAGTCCGCAGCAAACACGGAAGGCCCAAAAGCGTATCAAGGAGCTGGAACGGGAAGTGAACCGCAAGGACAAGGCACTGGCCGAGACGGCTGCCTTGCTGGTGCTCTCAAAAAAACTCTCGGCGGTCTTCGGGGAGGGCGCGGACGAATGATCCGCCTGGAAGATCGCCAAGTCATGGTGAGCCACATCGAGCAAGCCCATACCGCCGGTGCACGGCTCAGGCCGGCCTGCGAACTCGCCGGCATCAATGTGCGCACGCTTCAGCGCTGGAAGGTGGGAGACGGCTTGGTGCGTGGCGACAGGCGGCCGGAAACGATTCACGAGACACCCGCTCATGCCCTGTCGGATGCCGAGCGCGCGCAAATTCTGGAAGTCGCCAACGCACCGCGTTTCTCCGCGGTACCGCCGGCGCGTATCGTGCCCATGCTGGCTGACGACGGCGTCTATTTGGCCTCGGAGTCGAGCTTCCACCGCATATTGCGCGCGGCAGGACAGAGCGGCCATCGTGGACGGGCCAAAGCCCCGCAGGCGTCGCGTCCGCCGACGACACACGTGGCCGCGGCACCCAACGCGGTATGGTGCTGGGATATGACGTTCCTGCCGACTGTGGTCGCTGGTACCTGGTTCTATCTGTACCTGATCCTGGATCTTTACAGCCGCAAGGTCGTGGGCTGGGAGGTCCACGACAGCGACGGCGCCGAGCACGCGGCCCACCTGGTGCGACGTACGGCGTTGTCCGAAGGGATCCACACCGCCACCGACAAGCCAGTGCTGCACGGTGATAATGGCGCGACGTTGAAGGCCACCACCGTGCTGGCGATGCTGCACTGGCTGGGGATCAAGCCTTCTTACTCGCGGCCCCGCGTATCGGACGACAATGCCTACGCCGAAGCCCTGTTCCGCACCGCGAAATACCGACCCGAGTTTCCTGCACAAGGCTTTGACAGCCTGGATGCTGCTCGCGCTTGGGCAGCGGGCTTCGTGCATTGGTACAACGTCGAGCATCGCCATAGTGGGATCCGCTACGTGAGCCCGGCGCAGCGTCACGCGGGGGAAGACCAGGCCATTTTGGCAGCCCGTCATGACGTCTACATCAGTGCCCGTGAAGCCAATCCGCGACGATGGTCAGGCTCAACCCGAAATTGGATGCCGGTCGGCGCCGTAACCCTGAACCCGGAGCGCGATTCGATTATTAATGCCGCGCTCGCCTTGCAGGATAAACCGAAACTAGTCGTATGATTCAGGCGACAACTATCTTGACACGCACCGGCGCCTCCGCGGCGCTCCACAGGGGACCCGCTAAGAAGTATTTGTTCAAGCAAAGGCGTTCTGCCTTTGCGGGGTGCCACTCAGCGGCGTACCACGAAATTAACCGTCCCGCTTCGATTTATCCTGGTCTGCTCCCTATTACTTTCTATGCGGTTGTTAGGGCGGTTTGTTCAACGCCATTCAGGTGTTTTCGAAAAGTCCCATAAGGTGTTTTCCCAGTTACTAATTGAGCCGTTATCGCCACAAATTGGACATCGCCATATAATCGCTCCGGTGTCCGGTTCGAGTGTGGAATCGATTTCACCCGGACATGGTTTGCGATTTGGCTTTCGACGACAACGCACCTTGGGGAAATATGATTCATTTCCAATCTCCGCCGTAATCTCTCGAACAATTTCGGCAAAGTGTTGCGCTAGTCGGCGGGCAGTGCCGGACCTTGGCGCTATGGAACCATCCTTATTAAGGTAATGGCGCAGGTCTATAATCCAGGTGTCTTGCATCGCCTCGTCTATTCTATTGACGTATCAGCCCTAACGCCTACAATAGAGGCAAACCGGAGCAGAGCATAGGTTTGTCCTGTT
>JAABTG010000085.1 GCA_011389995.1 Thiotrichales bacterium | reverse complement strand
GGCCCCGGGCTTTGCCATGCGCCTCGCCTACGGCGAGATGGCCCACCTCTATCTCACCGGCCAGCGCGCCCTCCCCGCCCGCCACCAACAGCGCGGCTTCGCGTTCCGCTATACCGACATCGAAGACGCGGTAGGGGACGCCCTAGGCAAGGCATGACAAAACGGTGTCAGGAACCGTTTCTGAAGAAACGGTTCCTGACACCGTTTTCTATCGCGTCCGGGGTGGCCTAGGTGTCGCGGGGCTCCCCGCCTGCCGTGAGATAGCGCTCCATCTTCGATAACTGTTCGGGGTCGCCGTGGAGGATGAGGGCGTCGTGGGCCTGCAGGCGCATGGCCGGGTCGGGATCGGCGCCGCGGACGCCATTGCGGCGCACCGCGGTGACGGCCACGCCATGGCGTGACAGGGCCAGGTCTTCCAGGCTGCGGCCCTCGGCCCAGGCATCTTCGGGGACGGTCACCACCCGCAGCTGGTCTTCGTCGTGGCGGTCCTTGCGGTCTTTGAACACGCCCCGCAGCGTGCGATAGCGATCGGCGCGGATCTGGTCGCTGCGCTCGGCCACCCGGGCCACCGGCACCCCCAGCAGGGTCAGCACGTGGGCGGCCATGGTAAGGCTGGTCTCCAGGGTGTCGGGCACCACCTCGGTGGCGCCGGCGTCCAGCAGCTCGTCGAGGTGCTCCTCGTCGGTGGTGCGCACCAGGGTGGTGACGTCGGGGCGCAGTTCATGGACGTGGCCCAGGGTCTTGAGGGCGGCACGGGGGTCGTCGTAGGTGATGACCACCGCCTGGGCCCGCTCCAGGCCGGCGGCCACCAGGATATGGCGCTGAGTGGCGTCGCCATAGCTCACCCGCTCGCCCGGCTCGGTGATCTCGCTGACCCGCACGAGGTCCAGGTCCAGGGCCACGTACTCCATATTCTCCTCGGTCAGAAACCACGCGATGTTGCGGCCCACCCGGCCGTGGCCGCACAGGATGACGTGGGCGCTCAGGTCCTCGGCGACCCGCTCGACGTTGTCCGCGGTGGCCTCCCGGGTACTGGGCAGGCCCACCCCGGCCAGGTGCTTGGAGAGTATCTCGCTGTAGCGGATGAGCACCGGCGCCACCACCATGGTGGCCACCACCGCCATCAGCACCACCTGGCCGGCGTCGCCCCCCAGCAGGCCGGTGTCGAGGGCGAGGAACAGGATCACCAGGCCGAACTCGCCGGTGTGGGCCAGGCTGATGGCGGTGCGGGTGGCGATGGTGGTGGGGCTGCCGGTGACCCGGGTCAGGGCCAGCACCACTACGCCCTTGACCGCCACCAGGGCCAGGGCCAGGGCCAGCACTGCCGGCCACAGCCGCGCCAGGGCCTCGAGGTCCACCAGCATGCCCACGGTGATGAAGAACAGCCCCAGCAGGACGTCCTGGAAGGGCCGGATGTCCGCCTCCACCTGGTGGCGGAACTCGGTCTCTCCCACCACCATGCCCGCCATGAAGCCGCCGAGGGCGAGGGACAGGCCCATGTCCTGGGCGAAGCCGGCGGCGCCCACGCTCACCGTCAGCACCGCCAGCATGAATACCTCCGGCGAGTGGAGCACCGCCACCGCGCGGAACAGCGGCCGGATCAGCAGCCGCCCCACGAACAGCAGGATGAAGAACACCAGCGCCCCCTTGGCCAGGGCGCTTCCAAGGGCCCAGGCCTGGCCGGTCATACCGCCGTCGCCCATGGCGGGCAGCACCATGAGGAACAGGATGGTGGCCAGGTCCTGGAACAGCAGGATGCAGATGGCGGCGCGGCCATAGGCGCTGCTCACCTCGCCCTGCTCCAGCAGCAGGCGCGATACGATGGCGGTGGAGGACATGGCCAGGGCCACCCCCACGGTCACCGCGGCGCCCAGCCCGAGGTGGGCGTACCAGGCCACCGCCGTGATGATGGCCGCCGTGACCACCACCTGGAGCCCTCCCAGCACCAGCACCAGGAAGCGGTCCTGGAGCAGACGCGCCAGGGAGAACTCCAGGCCGATGGTGAACATCAGGAAGACGATCCCCAGCTCCCCCGACTGGCGCATGCCGTGGGTCTGGGGCAACAGCGCCAGGCCGTGGGGGCCGAGGGCCATGCCCACCACCAGGAAACCGATGATGGGCGACAACCCCAGGCGCCGCACCAGCGCCACGGCACCCAGGGAGGCAGCGAGGAGGATGAGGAGGGTGTCGATCATGTATGGGGAGGGCGGCGGGCGGCCGCCGGGCACGCCCGCGGTCCGGCGCCGTGGCCGTTGTGGTGAGCGTCCATCCTAGGCCTCACGCCGGCGGGCTCACTGAGAAACCTCAATTCCCGTGCCGGACGCGGCCTGGCCCCTGCGGTTCAATCCGGGAAGGATCTAATCACGCCCGCGGCGCCGTTGGTCAGTTGCTGTCCACGCGGACGTCGCCCAACACATTCAACAGGCTGGCGGGCTTCACCGGCTTCACCAGGAAGTCATCGAAGCCCGCCGCGTCGGAGCGCTCGCGGTGGGCGTCATCGCCCCAGCCGGTGAGGGCCATGATCAACATGTCCCGTCCCCACGGCTGCTCACGAATGCGCCGGCAGACCTCGTAGCCGTCCAGCTCCGGCATGCCGATGTCCAGCAGTGCCACGTCGGGCCGGCAGCGCTCGGCTGCCGCCATCGCCTCGGCCCCGTTGCAGGCAGTCTCCACCCGGTGACCGCCGAGGGCCAGTAGTTCGGCCAGGGAATCGCGCACCGCCTCGTGGTCGTCGGCCACCAGGATGCGTCGGCTGCCCGTGGAGGCGGGCCCCCGGCGCTGTGGGCTTGGCGGCCGCCAGACGGTCTTGGGGCGTTCGGACAGGGGCAGCCGCACCGCTATCTCGGTGCCGGCGCCGCTGCCGGCGCTGCGGGCCTCGATGGCACCGCCGTGGAGCTCCACCAGGCCCCGGGTCAGCCACAGCCCGATGCCCAGGCCGCCGGCGCGGGCGCCGCCGCCCTCCACCTGGGAGAACATCTCGAACAGCCGCGGCAGGTGCTCGGGGGGAATACCGATACCCGTATCGGCCACGGTGACCGTTGCCGCGCCGGCATGGCGGGCGACGCTGAGGGTGACCTGGCCGGGTTGCGGGGTGTACTTGCGGGCATTGTCCAGCAGGTTGAGAAAGGCCTGGGCGAGGCGCACCGGGTCGGCGTCGAGGGGCACGGACTCCGGCGGCAGCGTCACGGTAAGCCGGTGGCCGTCCGCCTCCAGTGCCGGGCGGGCCGTTTCCAGGACCTCCTCCAGCACCTCCCTGAGGTCGAGGCGCCGGCGCTGCAGCTCCACCTTGCCGCGGGTGATGCGGCTCACGTCCAGCAGGTCGTCGATGAGGCGCACCATGTGGGCCACCTGACGTTCCACCATGCCGCAGGCGGATGCCAGCGCCGGATCCCGGCCCGCCTTGAGGTCGATCACATGGACGGCGTTGCGGATGGGGGCGAGGGGGTTGCGCAGCTCGTGGGCGAGGGTGGCGAGGAACTCGTTCTTGCGCCGGTCGGCGTCCCGCAGCAGTTCCTCGGCATGCTTCAGGTCGTGAATGTCGGTGGTGGTGCCGTACCACTTGATGACCCTCCCCGTCTCGTCGCGGACCGGCTCCGCCCGGCTCAGATGCCAGCGCCAGGCGCCATCGGCCAGCCGCACCCGGTGCTCGCACTGGTAGGAGCGGCCATGGTCCACGGCCTCCTGCCAGGCGCCGATGGTGGACTCGAGGTCCTCGGGATGCAGCACCGGCTGCCAGTTCCAGCTGCCGTCGCCGTGGCGCTCGATGTCCTGGAGTTCGCTCGCGCGCCTGTTAAAGTAGTCCACCGCACCGTCATGCTGGGCCGTCCACACCAGCTGGGGCATGGCCTCGGCGAGTTGGCGGAAGCGGCGCTCGCTGTCCCGCAGCGAGGCCTCAACCCGCCGCCGCCGGGCCAGCTCGTCGCGTACCTGATATTGGCGGCGGCGGGACTGGAGGGCGGCGCGCACGGTGCTCACCAGGGTCACCCTGCGTACCGGCCGCTGCAGCACCACCGGGTGGACCCGGCCGTCCAGGCGCTCGAGCAGGCGCCCGCTGGGGTGCGGGCTGGTGCCCGTCGCCGCCATTACCACCAGGGGGAAATCGGACCATTCGGGCTGGGCCAGCAGCACCTCGGCCAGCTGGCCCAGGACGCTGTCGCCGAGGACCTCCTCGGCCACCACCGCCGCCGCCGCGGCCTCGCCGATGGCGCGGCACAGGTCGACGGGAGTCCGGCACATGGCCGTCTCGATGCCCGCGTCGGCGAGGGTCCGCTCCAGCACCTCGGCGTCGCGGCCGGTGGGAGCGGCGATGAGCACCCGTCGCTCCAGGCTGGCCTCAGCCATCGTCCGCTGTGGTGTCCACAGGGGAGGGGGCGAGGCTGTTGCCGAGGAACACGGGTGAGCCGGAGAGCACGCCCTGGAAGCGGCGCAGGGGCGCGCCGATGCGGAGCCCCCCCGGGCCGATGGAGAGCTCGCGGATGGCGGTCTCGTGGGCGCTCGCCCGGTGCTTGTAGACCGAGGCCGCCTTGTGCACCTGGCCGGCGTACTCGAACAGCCGCAGCAACACCACGGTGTCGGCGATGTAGCTGAGGTCGAAGGGCTGGTCGGGGCGTTCCGCCAGCAGGCCGTGCTGGGTCATGGTGAACACCGGGGTGACCCCCTGCTGTCCCAGGTAGCTGGTGAGCTCGTGGAGGTATACCCCCAGCAGGCGCTCCTCGGGCATGGCGTTGGCGTAGCCGTTGAGACTGTCCATCACCAGCATGCGCACGCCCTCGTTCTCCACGGCCTCCTTGACGGCGCAACTGAGCTCGCCGCTGGTGAGCTCCGCGGGGTCGATCTGCCGCACCTCGATGCGCCCCGCCGCCACCTGCTCCTCGAGGGGCAGGCCCACCCCGGCGGCGCGCAGGAACAGGGTGTGCACGCGTTCGTCGAAGACGTAGATGAGGACGCCCTCGCCACGCTCCGCCGCGGCCACCGCGAGCTGGGTGGCGAGGACCGACTTGCCGGCGCCACTGGGCCCCAGCAGCAGGTTGCTGGTGGCCTCGACGAGGCCGCCGCCGAGCATGGTGTCCATCTCCGCAAGGCCGGTGGAGAGGCGCCGCACCGCCATCTGCCGGCGGTAGTCGGCGGCCCGCAGGCGCGGGAACACCTCGAGGCCGCCTCTGCGGATGCGATAGTCGTGGTAGCCGGTGAAGAAATCCTCGCCGCGGAGCTTGGCCACCCGCAGACGGCGGCGGTCGGGGCCGAAGGCGGGGGCCGTCTGGTGCAGCTCCACCACGCCGCTGACGATAGTGTCCAGGGTGGACGGGGTGGTGGCGGGGGGAATCTCCACCAGCAGCACGGTGCAGTGGTCATCGCTGAAGTGCTGCTTGAGCTGCATCAGCTGGCGCCGGTACCACAGCTCGTCCCGCGCCAGCACCCGGATCTCCGCCAGGGAGTCGATGACCACCCGCGAGGGGCACACCTCTTCAACCACCGCCAGCATGGCGTCGATGGTCTGGGGCAGCTCCATCTCGGCCGGATGGAGCATGGTCTGCTCCTCGTCGGCTTGGCGGATCTGATGGTAATGCAGGGTGACGCCGTCGAGGGACCACTGGTGGGAGGCGGCGATGCGGCGGATCTCGGGCTCGGTCTCCGAGGTGCCGAGGTAGAGCACCGTCTCGCCCTGGCGGGCGCCCTCCAGCAGGAACTGCAGGGAGAGGGTGGTCTTGCCGGTGCCGCTGGCACCGCGCACGAGGTACATCTGCCCGCCGGGGAGCCCGCTGCCCAGCACGTGGTCCAGGCCCGGGATGCCGGTGGCCGCGTAATCGATGGGTGGCATGCTCATTCCCCTTCCCTGATTCGGTCTGCCGGTGCGGTGGGCCGGCCTGGCGCGGCGGCCGAGGCGCCAGGTGACGGGCCACGGCCCGCCGGGCGCCGGACAATGGCGGGATTATGCGGTCTGTGCCCGCCCGCCGCAACGCGGCCGTCCCGCGGCGGCGGTGTCATCAGGGGGGCTAACAGCTGGCCCGCAGGCACTGGCATCCTGCGGGCCGGCCCGGCGTTGCCGGAGTTGTCGGGGAAAGGCCTTCACGGTGGTCAGCGGCCGCCGCCGGCCGGGACAGGGGAGCAGCAGGGCAAGGACCACGCCGCGGCGCGCCACGGGCGAGGGCGGCGCCCGCCGGATGCAACCGGAGGATGTGGGGCATGGTCCGGCCTGGGGTGGTCAGGCCTTGGGGAGCCAGGAAGTGCACCAGCCGTCGGCGTTCACCGCCTTGCCGGGAAAGATGTCACAGCCGCGCCACTGGCCGCTGTCGCCCTGGATGAACCTGCAGTTGTGGCAATACTGGTCTCCGGCCGCCACCCCGGACTTCTTGCTGCGCGGCGCGTCGGCGGCATCGTGGCGGTACTTCAGGGCACTGGCGGTGGGGTCGTCCTCGGACAAGTGGGGCAGATCGGCGGCCCATCCCTGGCGGGCCAGCAGCCCGTTGGCAAAGGGCACGGCGGCCACGGCGGCCACGGCGGTGGCGAGGACCCGGCGACGCCGGGGATCGTGAGGTCTGTCGGTCATGGTGAACTCCTTGCGGGACGGTGGGAGAGGAAATAAAGGCTTGCGGGTGCAGGGGCGCGCAGGCTGCGGGGGAGGGATGGCGGGTTCTGTAACTGGTGGATATGCCGTGAAGCAGGTCTCCCCTTTGCCGAGCAGGCGTCGTTCGTCTTGCGGGCGGCCCGAGCGTCGAGGCCCATGTTAAGGATCGCCCGGCCGCCCACATTGAAAATTCGCAACGCGTGGCGTCGAAGACGGCCGCAATATGCGGTGCAGGACGGACGTCCCGGCCACCGGCCGGCCCGGTACTGCTCCAAGTGCATGACGCCGACGGTATTGCCGACGGTATTTAAGGGACGAAGGTAATGTTGATGCCGATGGACGATGACAAGGCTTACCCCGCCACAGAGGTGCTGGAGCGCCTGGAGGCCCAGCAGCGCCAGCTGGAGATCGTGCGCTGGGCCGCCGCCGCAGGGGTCCCGGCTGCCGAGCGTAAGGGGCGCGTGGCGCGCCTCCAGCGCGAACACGGTAACGGCGTCTTCGCCGAACTGGTGTTCGCCCTCACCGGGGTGCGGCCGGCGGCGGGCCAGGCCCATGCCATGTGGGACAGCATCGCGGAGCACCGCGAGGCCATGACCCGTCTGCTGGGGCGCGACCCGGGTGTCCGCGTGGCCGCCCTGGACTGGCTCGGCCACCGCGACCCCGAGACCGTGGACGGCCTCTCCGTGGTGGAGAGCACCGCCCTGCGCGGCGTGCTGCAACGTGCGGTGGCGGACGGTCTGACGGGCTTGTATGACCACGAGACCTTCCTCTCACTGCTGGAGAAGGAGCTGGAACGCTCCCGCCGCCACGGCAGCCCGGTGGCCCTGCTGCTCCTCGACCTCGACGACTTCAAGCGCATCAACGACCGCTACGGCCACCCCAAGGGCGACGAGGTGCTGGTGGAGACCGCCACTGTGATCCGGAACACCGTCCGCCTGATGGATATCGCGGGGCGTTACGGCGGCGAGGAATTCGCCGTCGCCCTGCCGGACAGCGATGTCGCCGCGGCACGGCGCAGCGCCCAGCGGCTGTGCCGGGCCATGGCCGGGCGCTTCAGCGACGGTCTCGGGGTCACCATCAGCATCGGCGTGGCCTGCTTTCCCCTCCATGGCGACGGCGTGGCGGCATTGGTGGAGGCGGCGGATCGGGCCCTCTACAGCGCCAAGACCAACGGCAAGGGAAGGGCGGTGGTGGCCCCCTGACCATGCCTGACGGACATGGCGCGAGGCCACCCCGAAGGATAAAAGGTGCGCCATGTCCGTGCCTCACCCCGGCCCTCTCCCAGGGGGAGAGGGAGTCCAAAAGTGTCGCTGCGCGACTTTCACGTTAAACGGAGGGACGCAGCATGGTCAGCATCCCATCGAGACAGCGACGGCGTCGCCGGGCTATCGCGGCAGCCGTGACGGGGCTGGGAGTTCTCTCCGTGGCTCTCATCCTGCCGTGGTCGGGCGACGGTGTTGGCGCCGCCAAAGGGCCCGCCGGCGGTAACGCCGTGGGAGGTGGTCCGGACATGGATTGCGAGCCGTTGTTCGAGCGTCCGGTGGCCGGCGCCTACTACTTCGTGTGCCGCCCCCGCCCCACTGCAGGCGGCGACGGCGGCCGGGCGCCGGATGACGGGCCGGGCCAGCGCGGGCGCGAACGCCTGTGGCTGGCCGCTACGGCGAAAGCGGATGGCGCCACATGAAGCGGTGATGGCCGGCATTCTCCCGGGTGCTGCCATGGAGCGGCAGAGCCTTTGGCCTCGGCCATGCCGAATCCGGCCGAAATGGTGCACATGGCCCGGCGGGAGGCCGGCTGATCCCCGCGCGACCCGGGCCGCCATCGATCGGGTAGAGGGATCGTAGGACGTCTCGAGACGGGTTGGGGTTTGATCGGTTCCGATTCCGGATTTCGGATTCCCGGTTCGCCATCGTGGCGGCAGCCAAGGGCTTCGACGTTTGACCGGTTCCGATTCCGGATTTCGGATTCCCGGCCGCGGCTTGGATCCGGGTTACCGGGCTAACCGCGGTGGCCGGCGTCCCCTCCCCAACCCTCCCCGCAAGCGGGGAGGGAGCACCGCCCCTGCCCGGCTGGCGGGGGAGGCCGGGAGGGGGAGAGCCCCTCCCCCGCTGGCGGGGGGGTCGGGAGGGGGAGAGCTCCTCCCCCGCTCGCGGGGGAGGCCGGGAGGGGGAGAGCTCCTCCCCCGCTGGCGGGGGAGGTCGGGAGGGGGAAACGGCCTCTGCCTTACCAGAGCATCACGCCCAACACCACCAGCCCCGCCGCCACAGTTGCCCCCACCACCCCCCGGTGCAGGGTCAGCCACAGTTGGACACTGTGGCCGCGGGCCTCGCTGCCGAAGCTGCCGTGGGTGTTCTGATCGCCGGCCACCGACTGCCACAGGTTGCCTTCGCGGTCGCCCTCCAGGGACTCGGGGCGCTGCTGGCCGGCGATGGCGGTGCGGGCCAGGTAACGGTCGGCGAGCCACGGTGCCAGGCGGTTGCCCCATACCGCCTGCAGCACCGGGCCGCCCACGAACAGGTCGCGGCGGCCCAGGCCGGCGGCGCGATACACCGCCCGGGCGCCCACCTCCGGCTGGAATACCGGGGCCACCGGCCGCGGGCGGCGGGGCAGGAACGCGCGGGCCCAATCGAACTGAGGCGTGTTGAGGGCGGGCATGTGGACCATGGTGAGGTGCACCCTGCTGCCGGCGTGCATGAGCTCGGTGCGGGCGCTGTCGGTGAAGCCCCGCAGGGCGTGCTTGGCGCCGCAGTAGGGCGCCTGCAGGGGGATGGCCCGATAGGCGAGCCCGGAGCTCACCTGCACCACCACCCCGCGGTCCCGCTGGCGCATGCGCCTGAGGGCCGCCATGGTGCCCCACACCGCCCCCAGGTAGGTGACCTCGGTGGCGCGTCGGAAGTCCGCCGGGGTGATGGCCTCCAGGGGCGCGAATACCGTGGCCATGGCGTTGTTGACCCACACGTCGATGGGGCCGAAGTGTTCCTCCACCCGGGCGGCAGCGGCCTCCACCTGCTCCGCGTCGGCCATGTCGACGGGCACCATCAGGGCCTCGCCGCCGGCCGCCTCCAGCTCGGCGCAGGCCGCCCGCAAGCGGCCCTCGCCGCGGGCCAGCAGGGCCACGCGGGCGCCGTGGCGGGCGAACTCCAGGGCGATGGCGCGGCCGAGGCCGGCGGACGCCCCGGTGACCACCACCGTGGGGGGAGGGTCGGCGCTCATCACCGCGCCCTCAGATGAGCTCCCGCACCTTGTCCGACATGGCGGTCAGGGCGATCTTGTCGCGGTTGGGCTGGCCCTTGGCCAGGGACTTGCCGAAGTTCCTGGCATCCTCCCAGCTGATGGAGGCGGGCATGGGCGGCTCGTGGGTATCCACGGTGGCCTCGATGAGCACCGGGCCGTCGGTTCCCAGGGCCTCGTCCATCACCGCGGGGCACTTGGCCGGGTCGTCCACCGCCAGGGCCTTCATGCCGAAGCCCTCGGCCACCTTGACGAAGTCGATGGGCTGGAGCTCGCAGGCGAACTCGGGGTTGCCCAGGAACACCATCTGCTCCCACTTGATCATGCCCAGCGAGTTGTTCTTGATCACCACCACCTTGACGTTGAGGCCGTACTTCACGCAGGTGGCCAGCTCGGCCATCAACATGGACAGGCTGCCGTCCCCCACGAAGGCCACGCTCATGCGCTCGGGGTGGGCGATCTGGCCGGCGATGGCGTAGGGCAGGCCGTTGGCCATGCTGGCCAGGGTGCCCGACAGGGAGTACATCTGGCCGCGCCGCGCCGGGATCTGGCGCGCGAACCAGGTGGCGATGGTGCCCGAGTCGCTGGAAACGATGGCGTTGTCGGGCAGACGCTTGCCGAGCTCCCAGGCCACCACCTGGGGCTTCATGGGCTTGTCCTGCACGGTGCCGCGCTTCTCCATCAGCCCGTTCCAGTCCGCCATGCCCTTCTGTGCCTTCTCCAGGAAGCCGCGGTCCTCGTTCTTCTCCAGCAGCGGCAGCAGCTCGCGCAGGGTGGCGCCGGCGTCCCCCACCAGGCCCACCTCCAGGGGATAGCGCAGGCCGAGGCGTGCCGGATCGAGGTCGATCTGCACCGCCTCGGCCTGGCCGGGCTTGGGGTAGAACTCGACGTAGGGGAAGCCGCTGCCCACGATGAGCAGCCGCTCGCAGCCCTCCATGGCGTCCTGGGAGGGCTTGCTGCCCAGCAGCCCCACCGGGCCCGTGGTGTAGGGGCTGTCGTCGGGCACGCAGGCCTTGCCCAGCAGCGCCTTGGCGATGGGGGCGCCCAGCTTCTCGGCCACCTGCTCCAGCTCGTCGCCGGCGGCCAGCGCCCCGCGCCCGGCGAGGATGGTTATCTTCCTGCCGCCGTTGAGGACCTCTGCCGCCCGCTCCAGGTCGTCCCGGCGTGGCAGGCGTGCGCTGCGGGCGTACTCGTCGGAGCTGTGGTAGGGGATGTTGCGCTTGGAGCCCTTGCGGGTGGCGGAACCGCTCTGGAGATCCACCGGAAAGGTGAGGTGGGCGACGCCGCGGTAGGCGAGCGCCGTGCGGCAGGCCACGTCCACCAGATTCTCCACGTGGGCGGATCCCATGATGCGGGCGTTGAACTTCGCCACGTCCATGAACACCTTGTCCAGCTCCACGTCCTGCTGGGTGGAGGTGCCGATGAGGTCGTGGAACTGCAGCCCGGTGAGGGCCAGCACCGGCTGGCCGTCCAGCTTGGCGTCATAGAGGCCGTTGAGGAGGTGGATGCCGCCGGGGCCGGAGGTGGCCAGGCACACCCCCAGGCGGCCGCTGTACTTGGCGTAGGCCGAGGCCATGAAGGCGGCGGCCTCCTCGTGGCGCACCTGAATGAAGCGCAGCCGGTCCTGACGGGTGCGCAGGGCCTCCATGATGCCGTTGATACCGTCGCCGGGGAGGCCGAACATCACCTCCACGCCCCAGTCCAGCAGGCGCTCCACGAGGATGTCTGCCGCTGTGTTTTCAGATGCCATGGTGTTCTCCTTCGGTTTGGTCGTCGCCGGCAGGGGCGGTCACGGGGTGAGGCCGTAGGCGGCCCCGAGAATGACACCGTAGAGGGCATGACCGGCGATGGTGGTCAGGGGGGTGCGGTAACCGTAATTGGTGCCCATGAAGCCCGGCGGCTCCAGGCGCCGGTTCTCGTCGGGGCCGTCGTACTCGGTGGCCATGCGCGGGTGGAAGAAGGGCAGCAGGGGCAGCACCACCACCAGCAGGAAGACCGCGTGGACCACGCCGATGACCCCGCCGAGCCACCAGGTCACCAGGTCCAGGTTGAACATCACCAGGTAATAGAGCACCGCGAACACCCAGCCCCCCAGCATGTAGGCGACGAAGCCCACCACCCCGGCGCGGGCGCGGTTGCCGGTGAGGAAGGTGCCCAGCAGGAAGGCCAGGGACAGCCGCGTGAGTCCCATCCCCTGGCTGCCCTGGAGCAGCGTGGTCATGGTCACCGTGGCCACCAGCCCCCACAGGGCGATGGGTTCCCACTGGGCCAGGGTCTGTTCCATCAGCATCAGCCCGTCTCCCCGTGCTTCCGGCGCGCCCGCTCGAGGGCCGCGGCGCTATGGATGAGCCCGACGTGACTGTAGGCCTGGGGGAAGTTGCCCAAGGCGCTGCCGTCTTCCGGGTCCACCTCTTCCGCCATCAGGCCCAGGTCGTTGGCGACGGCGAGCAGGTTCTCGAAGTTGGCGGTGGCGTGTTCCAGGTCGCCCAGGGTGGCCAGGTACTCCACCATCCAGAAGGAGCAGATAATGAAGGCGCCCTCGCCCGGGGGCAGTCCGTCGAGGCCCGCCTTGTGGCGGTAGACGAGACCGTCGCGGCCGAGCTCGCGGTCGATGCGGTAGCAGGTCTCCACCATGCGCGGGTCATCGGTGTCGACCAGGCCGTACACCGCCAGCAGCAGCAGGCCGGCCTCCACGTAGTCCATGCCGAAGGCGCCGGTGTAGGTACCGGCCCCGCTATCGAAGCCCTCCTCGTGGATGGCCGCGGCGATGGCCTCGCGCTCGGCCTCGAAGCGTTCCCGCGGCACCTTCAGGCGGCCGGCATCGTCGAGGGCCAGGAGCCGGTCCAGGGTCACCCAGCACATCAGCTTGGAATGGGTGTTGTGGCGCGGCTCGTCCCGCAGCTCCCAGATCCCCTGGTCGGGCCGGCGCCAGTTGTCGCACACGTAGCGGCCCAGCTTCACCAGCATATGGCCCTCGCCGGCATCCAGCCGGCCGCCGCGCTGCAGGTAATCGTGTACCGCCCCCACCAGGGCGCCGTAGGTGTCCAGCTGCAGCTGGTTGCTCGCCTCGTTGCCCACCCGCACCGGTCGCGAGCCCCGATAGCCCTCCAGGTGGTCGAGCTCGGTCTCCGTCAGGTGGGTCTCGCCGTAGACGTCGTAGAGCACCTGCAGCTCGGGCAGGGTCAGGCGGGTGGCGTGGAGCAGCCAGCCGATGAAGGCGTCGCCCTCGGCGGCATAGCCCATATCGGCGAAGGCGTCGAAGGTCAGGGCGGCGTCCCGCAGCCAGCAGAAGCGGTAGTCCCAGTTGCGCACGCCGCCGATGTGTTCGGGCAGGGCGGCGGTGGGGGCGGCGATCACCGCACCGGACAGCTGGTAGGTCATGAGCTTCAGTGCCAGCAGGCTGCGCACCACCGCCGCCCGGTAGGGACCCTCATAGGTGCAGTGACCGGCCCACTCCTCCCACCACGCCAGGGTGGCGTCCAGGCGCCGGTGGGCGGCCTGCCCCACGGGGGTGATGGTGGCCATGTCGTGCTGCACGTAGGTGAGGGAGAAGTGGCGCTCGTCGCCGGCCCGGAGGCGCAGCCGGCCGTGGAGGGAGGCGCGGCCGGCATCGGGTATGAGGGCGGCGTCGCTGTGGAGAATGAGCTGGTGGTTTTGAAACGGGCACGCCCAGCCCAGGGCACCCCGGGATTCGAGCCGCGGCGTCACCCGCGCGTAGTCGGGCCGCGGTGCGTAGTAGACGTCCACCGCCACCTCGCCGGCGGTGCATTCCACCAGCCGCAGCAATTCACGCTGGGGCTGCAACCGCTGGTGGGCCTCCTCCGCCGGCACCACCGGCATGAAGTCGGTCACCCGGAAGACGCCGTCGGCGCATTCGAAGGTGGTCTCCAGCACGTTGGTGTCGCCCACGTAACGCCGCTTCACGGAGGCATCCCCATCGGCGGCGGCGATGGCGAATCGGCCACCCTCGTGCCGATCCAGCAGCGCAGCGAACACGGCGTGACCCGAGAAATGGGGCAGGCACAGCCAGTCGATGGAACCCCACCGCGACACCAGGGCCGCCGTGCGGCAGTCACCGATGAGGGCGTAGTCGCCGATGGCCGGATAGCCTTCGCCAGGGGATGAAGCGGTCCGTGGAGATGGGGATGCCATAAGCTACCTGCGGCCCGGGGTCAGGGGCGACGGCCGCCGGCCCGGGCGAGCGCGCCTACCCTCGGGGACCCGCTGCACCGGCCGCTGCTTGCGGCCGGCGCGACGTCTTCCCGCCTCAGTGGGACGTCGCCGGCTGCTGGTGGCCCCTGGTCGCCAGGGTGGCATAGACGTAGCCGAGGACCGCGCCGAAGATCAGGTGCAGCACCAGGGTGGCGACCGGGGCGGCGATGCCGATGTTCATGCCGAACAAGCCGGCGCCGGCCAGGGGCATGGGGATGACCATCATCAGCAGCCACGCCACCACCCCGAACACCATGCCCTTAACCGTGGTGCCGCCACCGGGAATGGCGTGAAGCGTCCACACGAACAGCAGCCCCCACAGCACGGTGCCGATGAGGAAATGCAGCACCCAGCCCGTCACCGGTGTCTGGGGCAGGCCGGCGTAGGCATTGCCCAGCTGGCTCAGCATGGCGATGGCGTTCACCGCGGGCAGCATGCCGGCGGCGGCCTTGATGATCATGAGGACCGACAGCACCACGGTGGCGATGAGGCCGGCGACGAGTCCGTTGACGTATCTGTTGTTCATGTTTCCTCCTGTGGGTGTGGTCGCCCTCCGTATCGGCTTCACGCAGGGGCATCCTGATATGTGGAGAACCCTGCCCGCTCAGGGGCCGCCCGTCCTTGCGATTTCGCAACTTGTGCAGGATGCCGGTGCAACTGCAGCCGCCACCGTCCACCACGCAGGCCGTGGCTTGTCGCGGGCGAGGGCGGTGCTGTCCTCGCGGATATGGCATCCCGCCCGGCGGTATCGGAAGATGCCGCGTGAAGGAGGTGGCGTGGGTCGTGGTGCGACAGGACGTGGTCGGTCATCCCTTCCGCCGGCAGCGGGTCCGGCGGGGCGTGGATCGGACGACGTTTCGGTACGCCCGGTCATTCCCCGTTGGGGCAGGGAATGTCAGGATATCCTCATTCCTGAGGAACCATTAAGGAAGCGCTGATCTATTCGGCGCTTCCCGTGCGGCCCAGGGATGGGCCGCCGCATCAATCACGTAAGTGATTGAAGTGCGGGAGTCGGGCCCGGGCATGTACCGGGGCCGACGTGCCTGATTTAATCCTGGACGGATTAAATCAGGCTTTCCTTAATGGAGCATTAGACAGAGGATATACCCATGATTCGGCCCAAGACCCCCCTCCTTGGCTGGCCCTTCAACGACGTGCTCAATGAGTTGCACCAGATCGTGTTCGAGGGCGTGCCCGGAGAGACCGACCCCTTCGAGTTGACCCTGCTGGAGCGCGAATACATCGCCTACGTCCTGGCGTGCTACTACGACTGCGGCCGCTGCCGGGATTTCCATGGGCGCGCCATCGAGCGCCTGAGAAAAAAGGAGAAGGTCCCCGACTGGAACTGGAAGGACGACCTCATCAGCGCGACCCTGTTCCTGCACCTCGATGGCAGAAAGCTCTCGGCCATAGAGTGGGAGCGCTGGGTGAGCGCATGGCGGGGCTACGCCAGGCGCATCGACACCAGGCACCAGGGGCTGGCCTGTTATCTCGCCTACGCTATCGGCATCGCCCGCCACGACACGTACCTGATGGACCTCGCCTTCGAATCCATCAGCCGTGCCCACCCCGAGAACGACAGGTTGCGGGGCGTCGTGCGTGACATCGACAGCGTGGTCATCTTCATGAAAGCGGCCACCTCGAAGAACCGCAGCGACCCGAAGATAGTGGATCACCTCAAGTCGAGGGGCGTACCGGACGTGTAGCCGGGCCGGTGTCGCCTTCCGCCGGCGTGGCTCCTATGCTTGATCCTTGAGCCCACTACTCGAGGAGCAGTTTCATGGATCCCGTCTTCTCCACCCCCGTGGCCGACGATGTCGGCCGGCTGCTACTGAGGCTCTGTCTCGGCATCCTGATCCTGTTCCACGGCGTGGGCAAGGTGCTGCATGGGGTGGACCCCATCGCCGGCATGCTGAGCGGCGCGGGCGTGCCGGGGGCCTTGGCCTATGGGGTGTATCTGGGAGAGGTGGTGGCACCGCTGTTGCTCATCTTCGGCTTCTACGCGCGGGTGGGGGCCGCCCTCATCGCCGCCAACATGGTGGTGGCGCTGTTGCTGGCCCACCGCGGTGATTTCCTCCAGCTCACCGAGCACGGTGGCTGGCAGCTGGAACTCCAGGGCATGTTTCTGTTCACCGCCCTGGCCCTGGTATTGCTGGGGCCGGGACGCTTCGCCTTCAACCGCCGCTGAAGGCCGGGGTGATGCGAAAGGACAGCCGGCACGGCGACGTGGCAGGTGGACATGGGGCGAACCGGGCCCAAGGCCTCAACGGTCGCGGGGTAGGCCCGCGGCCAGCAGGCGGCGCAGGGTCTCGAAGTCCTGCTCCATGGCCCGCGCCACCCTGGGGAAACGCATGCCGGCGGCGGGGTGATAGGTGGGCAGGACGGGCCGGCCATCGGCGTGGATTAGAGAGCCGCGGACCTCGGCCAGGGTGTGGTCGGGTCCCGCCACCTGGGCCAGGCCCACGCCGCCGAGGGTGACCACCAGGCCGGGCGCCACCAGTTCCAGCTGACGTTTCAGCCAGGCCTCGCGACAGGTGGCCAACTCGTCCCGGCGCGGCTCGCGGTTGCCGGGAGGGCGACACTTGACACTGCCGGTGATGAACACCGCGCCCCGATCGAGCTCTGCCAGCGCCAGCATGCGGTCCAGATAGACCCCGGCGCGGCCGCAGAAGGGCCGCCCGCTGGCGTCCTCCCGCGCCCCCGGGGCCTCCCCCACGAACATCACTTGCGCCCCCGGCGGACCTTCCCCCGGCACCGCGTGGTGGCGCCCCGCGCCCAGCCGGCACTTACGGCACTGGAAGATGCCACGGCGTACCGTGGTCAGCGCCTGCTCCCGCTCTGCCCGCGCCCTCGTCATCGCCGGGTCAGTTCAAGGGGGGAGTCGGGTCCCGGAGGCCCGGGGCATGCTTGCCCCGCTGCCGCGGGGCCGCGGCGTAAGCGGGCCGGCCCCATGGAGGGCCGGGGTCCTGCCCTCGGCAGGCCGGCCATGCAGTCGTCATCTTTCATCTGTCTGATTCCACTATCGGTGCCGGGCGTCGTGGAGAGCCTTCCAACGCGCCCGTCCTGGAGGTATGGGTCCGGACCGGGTTCGTATGAAGCGTTCCCGGCGCCTTGCATTGCGGGATCGTAATGTCGCGGGCGACGGCGCCTGGCTATGTTTGATTGTAGATGCTTGAACTCATGCCCGAGACCCCCATCGGCGCCCTACCGGTAACGGAGGAGGGCATGATGTCCGACGCGGGTTTTCGGAGGGGAGGCTAAATGGATATCGAGAGCGTGGATCTCCTGATCATCGGCAGCGGCCAGGGCGCCGTGCCCCTGGCCGGTGACTACGCGGACGCCGGACGGCGCGTGGTGCTGTTCGAGCGTGAGCGCGCGGGCGGCAGCTGCGTGAACTTCGGCTGCACGCCCACCAAGGCATTCCTCGGCGCGGCCCACGCCGCCGGGCGTGCCCGGCTCAGCGGCGAGCTGGGCGTGGAATGCGAGGTGCGGGTGGACTTCCCGCGGGTGATGGAGCGGGTGCGCGGCATCCGCGATACCGGGACCGAGGGCGTGGAGCGCTCCCTGGGCGAGCGCGGCGTGGAGATAGTGCGGGCGGAGGCCCGCTTCGACGAACTCGGCAACGTGGTGGCGGACGGCCGCACCTGGAGCGCGCCGGTGGTGGTGGTCGATACCGGCAGCCGCGCCCTGGTGCCCCCCATCGATGGCCTCGACGGCGTGCCCTACCTCACGGACCACGATATCTGGGAGCTCGAGGAGCTGCCGCCGCGCCTCGCCGTGATCGGCGGCGGCTACATCGGCCTGGAACTCGGTCAGGGTTTCGCGCGCCTCGGCAGCCGGGTGGAGATCTTCGAACAGGGCGAACGCATCCTCGCCACCGAGTCGGCGGACATCGGCGAGGTGCTGCGCGAGGCCCTCGGGCGCGACGGTGCCGTGGTCCATGAAAATACCGCCGTGGAGCGGGTGGAGCACGAGGACGGCGTCTTCCGCCTGCACTCGGGCGCCACGGCCTACGAGGCCGACGCGCTGCTGGTGGCCGTCGGCCGTCGCCCCAACACCGACGCGCTGGAGGCCCACAAGGCCGGCCTGGAACTGGACGACAAGGGCTACATCCGCGTCGACGCACAACTCAAGGCCGGCGGGAACATCTATGCCATCGGCGAGGCGGCGGGCCAGCCCGCCTTCACCCATGTGGCGTGGGAGGATTACCGCCGGCTGAAGGCCGTGCTCGAGGGTGGCGGCCGGCGTCGCGACGACCGGGCCCTGGGTTATGCGGTGTTCACAGAGCCCCAGGTGG
>JAABTG010000084.1 GCA_011389995.1 Thiotrichales bacterium | reverse complement strand
GGCCCCTTCCGAGGACACCATGCACGAGCCCATGGGGTTCTCGGGGGTGCACACGGTGCCGAACAGCTTGCAGTCCGTGGGCCGCTTGACGCCCCTGAGTATGGCCGGGCACTCGCAGCCCTTGACGTCGTCCACCCGCTGCTCGGGGATGGCGAAGCGCTCCTCGGCGTCGAAGTCGGCATAGTCCGCCTTGATGCGCAGGCCGCTGTAGGGCACCAGGCCGAGGCCGCGCCACTCGAAGGTGCGGCGCATCTCCAGCACCTCGGCCACCAGGGCCTTGGCCTTGGGGTTGCCCTCCCGGGTCACTACCCGGGTGTACTCGTTCTCCACCTCGTAGCGCCCCTCGTTCAGCTGGCGGATGACCATGAGGGCGGACTGCATCACATCCAGGGGCTCGAAGCCGGCGATCACCACCGGGCGCTGGAACTCCTCGGCGAAGAACTCGTAGGGCTGGCTGCCGATGATGGCGGAGACGTGGGAGGGACCCAGGAAGCCATCGATGGACACGGTGCCCATGTCCCGCACCTCGGGGGAACTGAGGATGTTCTGGATGGCCGCCGGGGTGAGGACGTGGTTGCAGTAGACGGAGAAGTTGGCCAGCCCCTCGGCCCGGGCCTGGCGGATAGCCACCACCGTGGGCGGGGTGGTGGTCTCGAAGCCGATAGCGAAGAACACCACCTGGCGGCCGGGATTGTCCCGGGCGATGCGCAGGGCGTCCTGGGTGGAGTACACCATGCGGATGTCCGCGCCCCCGGCCTTGGCCTTCAGGAGGCTGCGCCGGCCGCTGGCGGGCACCCGCAGCATGTCGCCGTAGGTACAGAGGATGACGTCGTGGCCCTCTGCCAGGGCCATGGCGCCGTCGATGCGGCCGATGGGCAGCACGCACACCGGACACCCGGGGCCGTGGACGAAGCGCACGTTGTCCGGCACCAGGTCCTGGAGCCCGTAGCGGAAGATGGCATGGGTGTGGCCGCCGCAGAACTCCATGATGTGATAGCTGCGGCCGGGGTCGGCCTCGGCGGCCATAGCGCCGGCCAGGGTGCGGGCCAGGTCACCCTGGCGGAATTCGTCTATGAACTTCATGGGTCTACGACCTTCATGGGGCGTCCGTGAGGCCGGCCTCGGCGAACAGCTGCAGGGTCTTCTCGGCCTCCTCCCGGCTCACGGTGTTGAGGGCATAACCCACGTGGATGAGCACGAAATCCCCCACCTCCACCCCGTCCACCAGGGCCAGCGAGATCTCCTTGCGCACCCCTCCGAGGGAGACCACCGCATCGGCCCCGGATGGGTCGATCTCCACCACCTCCGCCGGCATCGCCAGACACATGACCCCGCCCTCAGACCGTGGCCGCCGCGGCAGCCGGGGCGGCGGCCTCCAGCAGGGCGATCTGGCGGTGGGCCCGCAGCCACTGGTACCAGGCCTCCATGCCCTCGCCGGTGGTGGCGGACACCTTGAGCACCTTGGCCCGCGGGTTCACCCGCCGGGCGTTGGCGATGCAGGCCTCCACGTCGAACTCCAGGTGGGGCAGCAGATCGATTTTGTTGAGCAGCACCAGGTCCGAGGCATGGAACATGTCGGGGTACTTGATGGGCTTGTCCTCCCCCTCGGTGATGGAGAGGATGGCCACCTTGGCGGCCTCGCCGAGGTCGAAGGCCGCCGGACACACCAGGTTGCCCACGTTCTCGATGAACACCATGGAGCCCGCCTCGGGTTCCAGATGGTCCAGGGCGTGGCCCACCATGTGGCCGTCCAGGTGGCAGCCCTTACCGGTGTTGATCTGGATGGCCTTGACGCCGGTGGCGCGGATGCGATCGGCGTCGTTGGCCGTCTGCTGGTCGCCCTCGATGACGGCCAGGGTGAACTCGTCCCCCAGATCGGCGATGGTGCGGGTGAGCAGGCTGGTCTTGCCCGAACCCGGGCTGGACACCAGGTTGAGGGCCAGCACCCCGCGGTGGGCGAAATAGCGGCGGTTGGCGGCGGCATACTCGTTGTTCTTGGCCAGGATGTCCTGCTCGATCTGCACCATGCGGCCCTGGCTCATGCCGGGGGCGTGGGCGTGGGCGGGGCCCTGGCCGTAGTCGTGCACATGGTCGTGGCGGTGCCCGTGGTCGTGGTCGTGCCCGTGATGGCCATGGTCATGGCCATGATCGTGGCCGTGGGCCTCGCCCTCCACCTTCACCTCGCCTTCACCGCATCCGCATACATTGCACATCACACCACCTCCAGCTCTTTGATTCGCATCTCGTCGCCGCCCGTCACATGCAGCCGGGCCCCTTCACAGGAGGGGCAGAGATCGTAGCGGGCACTGACCGTCACGGACTTCATGCAGTCCATGCACCAGGCCGTGCCCGGCATGTCCAGGATCTCCAGGCGGGCGCCATCGGCGATGGTGCCCCGGGTCACGGCGTCGAAACAGAAGCGCATGGCCTCCACCTCCACACCGGCAAGGGCGCCTATCTCCAGCCACACGGCGCTTACCTTCGCATAATTCTGCTGGCGTGCATTGTCCTCGATCACCTGAAGCACACCTTCACACAGGGACATCTCATGCATGACCACTCCCGGAGCCGTCACCGGTTGGATATTCACTGTAGATCCAAACATAACCCATTACCGGCAACAAAAGCGGGGCCTTTCGTTCATTCATTCCGCCACCACCAGTTCGAAGCCCACACAAGGGTCCAGGGCTCGGATGGCCAGGGCGGCGCGCCGCCGCAGGTCCTCCTCGTCCGTGAAAGCGAGCCCGGCGAGGGCCCGGGAGGCCGCCCCCCGGGGGTGGAAATTCCACTCCGTGGGTGCCAGCACCTGATAACGGGTCACCATACCCGCCGCCAGCTCCACCCGATGCACCAGCCGTCCCCGGGCCGCCTCCACCTGGCCCATGCCCTCCCCCGTATCCCGGCCGTCCTCGACGGCCGCCGCCGGGGCATCGGCCAGCCGGGGCAGGCTGTCCTCGAGGCCGCGGGCCAGGCCGGACAGCTCCACCAGCCGGGCCGCCAGCCGGGTGACCAGGCCATCGCCCTGGTCCTGGAGAAGCCCAGCCACCAGGGGATGGGTGCGCTGGCGAGACAGGGACGAGGTCTCTCCCGGCGCGCCCCGCCACAAGGGCCGGGCGATGAAGGCGTCGGCGTCGGCGGGCCTCAACCTCGCCCCCAGGGTGGCGTCGTCGAGGTCCGGCAGCAAGGCCACGGGCCCGGCCGTGGTGGGGAACGTCGCGTCCGCCGGCCCATCGGCCTGGCCGTCTGCCAGGGCCGCCGCCGCCACCCGGGCGGCGACGGTGGTGCCCTGCTCCGCCCATTCCACCAACTCCGCCGGGGTGGCGAGGCCATGCCACATCTCCAACGGCAGGCCGAAGACCCGCTCCTCCAGCACCGTCCTCATCTGCCCCAGGGCCGCGGCCAGGGCATCACGGTCCACCGCCACCTCGGCATCCAGGGCGAAGGCCCGACCCCCGGCGAACACCGCTCCCCGCACCGCCGGCAGCAGCCCCATCATGGTGGCCGCCGCCCCATCCGGGCCCTCCCCCAGATATTCCGCCCAGCCCAGGAGTATGCCCAGGGTATGCTCGCGCACGGTCTCCACGTCCACCAACAGGCGTCCGGCCCGGGCGGCGGCGTCGGCGGGCCGTCCGAGGGCGGCGCCGAGGGCCTGGCGGGCGGCCGCGGCCTGGGCGGTGGCGCACAGGCTGTAGATCATGGGCAGGGTCTCCAGCACCGTCGCCGGGGAGCGCCCGACGAAGATACGCGGGGCCTTGAGGGGCCGGCTGGAACGGATGTCCACCCCGGCCACCCGGCCATGGGCCGTGCGCAGGGTGATGGTGAGTTGGCCTTCGATGCCCACGGGGATCCTCGTGCTGTCATGGGCGTCCGGCCCCCTGGTGTCCTGTTTCGCAAGAATCATTCGATTCTCGCTTGTTCGCAGCACGCCATGGGGCGTTATTCGTCGTCGCCATAGCGATGCTATGCCTCCTCCTCTTGCCTTGCCTGGCGCACTGCACCCGGCGCGACTTCTCGAACATCCTTACGGGACAGGACACTAGGAACTGGCGCCGGGTCAACGGGAGCGGTGCGGGGGCGGCGCTGGCCTCCGGCGCAGCACTCCACCACCGCGGGCGATATCGGTAAAAGGTCGAGGACCGCCCTGCCATGGCCTGTCCGCAAACCCGGGCACCGGCGAGTACAGGCAAGCCAGGGAATAGCGGACCATTCCCGACTCCTCACCTAAGGATAAACTACAGTGCCGCGTGGTGCGCCCGCCATCTATGATGCCGGCCGGTATCCGGCGGGCAGCAACCTTTCCAGCGCTACAGGAAGTTGAACAGGGAGAGCCCCTGGATGCGGGTGAAGGCCTGCTGGGCGGCCTGGAGGGCGGTGAGCTGGAGGTTGAAGTCGCTGGCGGCCCTGGCGAAGTCCAGGTCCTCGAGCTGGGACAGGGCGCTCTCGGTGAACAGGTTCACGTCCCGGAGGATGTTCTCCTCGTCATCGATGGTGGAGAGCCGCGCCCCCACCTGGGCACGGGTGTCGAGCATGTTCTCCAGGGCCTGGTCCAGTTCCGCCAGGCTGCGGCCGATGGCGTTGTTGAAGCCGCCATCCGGATTGGCAGTGGTGACATCGCCGCGCAGGGCATCGATGGTGTTCTGGACGGTGGTGAACAGGTCCTGGCTGGTGCTGGGGGTCACGGCGAAGGCATCACCGGTGGCGGGCTGGCCCTGAATGCGCACCTGGATGCCCTGGAAGGCGACGGTGTCACCGGGCTCGAAGGTACCGCTGGCGGCCACAGCACCGCTGGCGTCGTTTACCACTTCGAAGGCATCGGGGGCCGTGAAGGTGATGGTGTAGTCGGCCGCGTCGTAGGCACCGGGGTCCACCACCGAGCCGCCGCCGGCCACCCCGCTGCCGGTGTTGCCGGGGTCGTCGGTGACCCGGAAGGTGCCGTTGCCGTTGGGGATGCGCTGGAATACCTCCACCCCGTCATCCCCCACGGCAATGCGCCGGCCGGGGCCGATGAGGAGCTCACGCTGATCCTGGTCGCCGTTGTAGGTGACGGTACCGTCCGCGCCGCGGGTGAAGGGCTCGGTGAGAGTCCGGTTGCCGGCGAATAGGTACTCGCCGTTGGCGTCGCGGGTATTGGCCAGCGCCAGCAGGGCATCCAGGGACTGCTCGACGTCGGCGGCCACGAACCGCCGGTCGGCGGCACTCAGGGAGGCGTTGGCCCCCTGCACGGCGCGCTCGCGTACGCCCTGGATGATGGCGGTGGCGTTGGTGAGCACGGTCTCTTCCAGCTGCAGGCGGTTCGTGGCCAGGTTGGCATTACGGGAGAACTGGGTGTTGCCGTTGAGCTGCTCCCGCAGGGTGAGGATGCGTTCCGCCGCGGCGGGGTCGTCGGAGGGGGTCTGGACGCGTTGACCGCTGGCGAGCCTGGACTGGGTGGTGGCCAGCTCCACCTGACGGTCGTTGATGGCGGCGACGGCCTGGCGCTGGATTTCCAGGGTGGATATTCTCATGGTCAGCCCCTGGTGACGGAAAGCAGTTCCTGGAAGATGGTGTCGGCGGTGGAGATGATGCGCGCCGCTGCCTGATAGGACTGCTGGAACAACAACAGATCGGCGGCCTCCTCGTCGAGGTTGACGCCGGATACCGCGGAGCGCGCCGCCTGGCTGTTGTCCAGCAGGGTGCGCTGGGCCGACAGGTTGATGGCCGCCTCCCGGGTGGTGCCGCCTATGCGCACCACCAGCTCGCCGTAGGCATCCTGGAAGTTGGCGTTGCCGCCGTTGAGGACGGTGGCGAGTTGGAGATCCGCCAGGGCCAGGGCGTTGCGATTGTCCCCCACACCGAAGGCATTGGGGGAAACCGTGAAGACGTCGCCGTTGACGGCGTTCCCCGCCACCTCGACGCGGATGCCGTTGAACTCGATGGGTGTCCCGGAGCCGTAGGCCGCGCTGGCGATGGCGTTGGCGCCGCCGTCGAGGACCACGTAGCTGTCGGCGGCGGCGGAGAAGGTGAGGTCATTGCTGGCCGCGGCGCCACTGAGGGCGCTGCCGAAATAGCCGGTGATGGCGTCGGCGGCATCGCTCGCCCCCGTCAGGGTCTCCCTCACCACGATGTCGCCGGTGGTGGCCGGCTCCCGGGTCAGAAACAGGCTGCCCCCCTCCACCAGGGCCCGCACGCCGGTGGCGCCGGTATCGTCGTTGATCTCCGCGGCGATGGCCGCGGCGTCGGCAAGGGGTCCATCCGCCTCGTCCTGGCTGTAGACGTTCACCCCGTTGATGAGGAGGTCATAGCCCAGGGCATCGTCGGTCCCGGCATCGCTGAAGGTGCCCCGGCCGCCGCCCGCCGCCGCCGTGGCGTCCGCCAGGACGATCTCATAGTCGTCCGCCACGAATGCCGCCGGGTCCACCACCGCCGCGGGCGACACCTCCCCGAGGCCGGCATTGCCCACCGCAGCGGCGCTGGCGGCCGGCGATGCGGCGGCGATGTTCAGGGGGTTGGAGATCGCCGTGTCCAGGTCGCGGGCGGCGAAGCGCGTGGGCCGGATGAGAAAGCGGTCGCCGTCGTCCACGGCCCCCGTGATGGTCACCTCGACGCCGTCCACCGTGGTGGTGGCGGCCGCCGGCAGGCCGGCGAAATCGGCCGACACGTCCGTCACCGCGCCATCGGACAGGCGCGTGATGCTGAAGGCCGCGCCGTTGCGCTCCAGACGGTAGTCGCTGGTGGTGAGCTGGCCGACATCGGCGATCACCGCCGCCCCGCTCGCCGTACCGGTATTGCGGCTGCTGGCGGATACCGCGGCGGTGGTATCCGCCAGATCATTGAAGAAGGCCCCGCCCAGATTGCCCTGCAGATCGAGACCGCGACGATGTTGCGCGTTCACCGTATCCGAGATGCCCACCGCGATACGGCCGAAGATGTTGCGGGCCGGGTCGATGAGGGTCTCCCTGGCCTCCAGCAGCCCCCCCACCTCACCACCCCTGATGAACTGGGAGATGACCGGATTGCCCGGCACGTTGGCCAGGGTCACCTCGACGCGGGTGGGATCGAATTCGTTGCCGGTCACCGCCAGGCGGTTGGCGAAGCTATCCACCACGATGGGCTGGCCGGTGCCGATGGATACGTTCACCGTGCGGTCCGCCTGTTCCACCACGTCCACGTCCACCAGCTCCGACAATTGACGCAGCAGCTCGTCACGCTGGTCCAGCAGGTCATTGGGCTGGGAGGTGGTGGAGACGGATACCGCGCGACGGATGTCCCCGTTGAGGGTGGCGAGATTCTCGGCGAAACGGTTGATGAGGTTCACCGCCTGGCCGGTGCGGGTGTTGATGGAGGCCTCGATGCTGTCGAACTGGCCATTCAGACCGGCGAAGCGTTGCACCAGGGCGTCGGCCTGGGACAGCAGCACGCTGCGGGGGGCGGTGGACACCGGGTCGTTCGCCACGTCCTGCACGGCGCCGAAGAAGGCATCGATGGCCGGCGACAGACCGGCATCGGGCGAAGCCACCAGGTTGTCCAGTTGGGCCGCCAGGTCGTTGACCGTGCTGAGGCGCTCGAGGCTGGCGGTGCCACTGCGGATATCCGCCACCAGGAACTGGTCCACCGCGCGACGGATATCGCTCACCTGGACGCCCGTGCCCTTGAAGCCCCCGCCGATGAACTGGGAATCCCGCGCCGTGATGTCGTTGCTCTGGCGGCTGAAGGCGGGGTTGTTCACGTTGGCGATGTTGTGGCTCACCGTGTTCAATGCCCGTTGGGAGGTCTGCAGCGCGGAGACGCCGATGCCGAACAGGGAATTGGCCATGGCTCATATGCTCCTGTGGAGGTCGCGTTGCCAGATGTCCAGCACCTTGTCGGCATAGTTGGGGTCGGTGGCGTATCCGGCCTCATGCAGACCACGCATGAAACCGGTGCCGTCCGGTGCCCGTTCCAGGGCCTGGTGATAGCGATGCCCCGACTGCAGGAAATCCACGTAGTCGTGGAAACTGGCCGCGAAGGACTCGTAGGACCGGAAGGTGGCCCTCTCCCGTTGCGCCACGCCGTCCCGGAACTCCACCGTGGGCAGACTCACCCGCGGTCCGTCCCAGCGCCCGTCCGCCTTGATACCGAAGAGGTTGTGGGAGCTGCTGCCGTCGGCGTGGCGCGGCACCGCCTGGCCCCAGCCCGTTTCCAGGGCCGCCTGGGCCAGCAGCAGACCGGCGGGCACCCCCAGGCGGCGCGCCGCCTGCTCCGCCGCGGGCCGCAACTGATCGATGAAGGCCTGGCGATCGCTGAATTCCGCACTCCGCACGGCGGCCGGCGCCGCGGCGGGTGCCACGGGTACGGCGGCGGGGGCACCGGAGGGGGCCGGGTTGGTGCGCAGCGGCGGCAACAATTCGCCCGCTGCCGGCCCCGGCTCCCTGGCGCCCGGGCCGTCCCCGCCTGGGGTGCTCGTCAGGGGCGCCAGTTGACGCTTCAGCATATCGGCGATGCCGAGGCTGCCGTTGCGGGACAGCTCCAGGCTCAGCTGGTCGTCCAGCATGCCCTGATAGAACTCCACCTCGCGACTGCCGGTGAGGGGATCACCGAAACTCGCCTCGCGCATGGACGCCAGCATCATCTGCATGAACATGGATTCGAACTGCCGGGCCACCTCGTCGAGGGTGGCGCCGGCGTCCCGCCGCGCATCGTTACGCAGGCGGGCCAGGGCGCCGAAATCCGTGTAACTGCCGGCGGCCTGGATGTGGGGGGCATGAGTGGCGGGCAACATGATGGGCCTCAGATGACGATGAGATCGGCGTGCAGGGCGCCGGCCTCCTTCAGGCCCTCGAGGATGGCCACGAGGTCGCTGGGGGCCGCACCCACCTGATTGATGGCCCGCACCAGCTCGTCCAGGGACACCCCCGGATCGAATACGAAGGCCCGACTGTCCTCCTCCGCCACCCGGATCTGGGTCTGCCGGGTGACCACGGTCTCGCCCTCGCCGAGGGGTGCCGGCTGGCTCACCCGGGGCGTCCTGCTGATGCTCACCGACAGGCGGCCGTGGGCCACCGCGGCGGCGCTCACCCGTACATGGCGACCAATCACCACGGTGCCGGTGCGGGAGTTGATGATGACCTTGGCGGGGCCGTCGGCCGGCGTGAGCTCGATGTTCTCGATGACCGAGATGAAGCCCACCCGCTGGGAGGCGTCCAGGGGCGCCGCCACCCGCACCGAGGTGTGGTCCATGGGATGGGCGGTGCCCTCCCCCACCAGGTCGTTGATGCTGTCGGCCACGCGCTTGGCGGTGGTGAAATCACTGCGCTGGAGGTTGAGCACGATGGAGGCCCCTTCCCCCAGGGTGGTGGGGGCCGCCCGCTCCACCGTGGCACCGTTGGGGATGCGACCGGCGGTGGGCACGTTGACGCTGATGCTGTTGCCGTCCTCGGTGGCAGCCCCGAATCCGCCCACCACCAGGTTGCCCTGGGCGAGGGCGTAAATCTGGCCGTCGGCCCCCTGCAGGGGTGTCATGAGCAGGGTGCCGCCGCGGATGCTCTTGGCGTTGCCGATGGTGGACACCGTGACGTCCAGGGACTGGCCCGTCTTGGCGAAGGGCGGCAGGGTGGCGTTCACCGTCACCGCCGCCACGTTCTTGAGCTGGGGATTGACGTCGGGCGGCACGCGGACGCCGAAGCGGTTCAACATGGCCTTGAGGCTCTGCACCGTGAAGGGCGTCTGCCCCGTCTGATCGCCGGTACCGTCCAACCCCACCACCAGGCCGTAGCCGATGAGCTGGTTGTCCCGCACCCCCGCCACCTCGGCGAGGTCCTTGATGCGCTCTGCCATCGCCGACGTCCCCGCCAGTGCCGTGACCAGGGCGAGGGCGACGACGAGAATGGGTGCCCGTTTCATGAATGCTGTCCTCACGGTTGGCGCCAGGTGTTCCGTAGAGGCAAATGCATATGCCGTGCCACCCGCGATAACCTTGCAACCGGTCTCAAGAAATGACGCTAAACAATTGAATTTACGAAGGCCAGGAACAATCCTCGAAACGCCTTTAAGTCCGTTGGCGGCAAGCCTTTGCCGGCGGCGGCCGTGGGGTGTGCGGGGGTCAGGGGTCGGGGGTCGGGGGTCGGGGGTCGGGGGTCGGGGGTGGTGATGCTGGGATTACGCTGCGCTTCATCCCAGCCTACGCGGCCTGCGCGCTTTTCCCTTTTCCCTTTTCCCTTTTCACAATCATGATCACCAGCCCTTAGCCCCCAGGGCGCTCCATGCGGCGACACCTTCGCGGCCAGCGGGGGCGCTATCAGAACGGCACCAGGGCGCTCACGAAGAAGCGGGCCAGCCAGCCCATGGCATTGGATTCGGCCACCTCGCCGTCGCCGGTGTAGTGGACGGTGGTGTTGGCCACCCGGCTGGAGGGCACGCTGTTGTCGGCGGCCACGTCCATGGGGCGCACGATGCCGGAGAAGCGCAGGTACTCGTTGCCCCGGGTGAGGGTCATGACCTTCTCGCCCTGGATGACCAGGTTGCCATTGGGCAGCACCTCGGCCACCGTCACCGCGATCTCGCCGCGGATACGGTTGGACTGGGTGGTCTCGCCGAGGCCCTCGAAATCCTTATTTGAATTGATGTTGTTGGCGAGATTGAAGCGCCGGTCGGGACCGGCATCCAATACGTTACGCACGATGGGTGGGCGGGGGATGCTGGGGCTACCACCGAAGACGGTGGGATTGTCGTTCTGGAAGGTGGTCTCCTGCTCGATGATGGTCTCGGATTCCTTCTCCGCCGTGGTCTGCTCCACCAGCTGGATGGTGAGGATATCGCCGACGCGGCGCGCGCGGGTGTCGGTGAAAAGGGTGGCCTCGTGGAACTGGGCCCCGGTATGGGCCACGGAGAAGATGGCCCCGGCGGTGGGTGCAGGTGCCGGCTGGGGTGCCGGCCGCGCCGCCGCGAAGGCCGGGTCGCGGGTGGGCTGGGTCTGGCAGCCCCCGAGCAGGGCGAGGCCCAGGACCACCGTGAACAGTGGCGTCAACGTTCTCATGATGGATCTCCCGGTACGAAATCATGCCGTGCCGTCATCACAGGATCTGGACCGCGAATTCCATCATCTGGTCCGCGGTGGAGATGGCCTTGGAGTTCATCTCGAAGGCGCGTTGGGCCTCGATCATGTTCACCAGTTCCTCCACGGTGTTGACGTTCGAGCTCTCCAGGGCGCCCTGGATCAGCAACCCCCGGCTGTCCTCCCCGGGCACCCCCTGTTGCGGCGCCCCCGAGGAGGCCGTCTCCATGTACAGGTTATCCCCGATGGGCTGCAGGCCGGAGGCGTTGACGAACTCCGTGAGCTGGATCTGGCCGATCTCGGTGGGGGCGGTATCCCCCGCCACCTGGACGGTGACGGTGCCATCCTGGCCCACGGTCACGGCGGTGACGTCGTCGGGCACCGTGATGTTGGGCTGCAGCAGGAAGCCGGTGGCGGTCACCACGTTGCCGTCGCCATCCACCTGGAAGCTGCCGTCACGGGTGTAGGCCACGGAGCCATTGGGCAGGAGGATCTCGAAAAAGCCCTTGCCGCTGACAGCCAGGTCCAGGGAGTTCTCCGTCTGGGTGATGTTGCCCTGCTGGAACAGCTTCTCCGTGGCCACGGTGCGCACCCCGGTACCGATCATCAGCCCCGAGGGCAACTGGGTGTTTTCCGACGATGACGCCCCGGGCTGGCGCACCGTCTGGTAGAGCAGATCGGCGAAGATGGGCCGGCCCTGCTTGAAGCCGGTGGTGGCTACGTTGGCCAGATTGTTGGACGTGACCGCCAGCCGGGTCTGCTGGGCCTCGAGGCCGGTCTTGGCGATCCACATGGCTTGACTGCTCATGACACATTACTCCTCGGTTCGCCCACGGCAGGGTCCTGCCCCGCCGCGCGCTGTGGCAGGCTAACTGATACGCAGGAGAGTGGCGGCGTGCTCGCTGGTCTGCTTCGCGGTCTCCATGACCTTGAGCTGGAACTCGAAGTTGCGGGACAGGGTCATCATCTCCGTCATGGCCGCCACGGCACTGACGTTGCTGGTCTCCAGCCCCCCGGACACCACCTGGACCGCGGCATCCGCCTCGGCGGGCTCGCCGTTGCGTTGCCGGAACAGGCCGTCCTCGCCCTTCTCCATCTCCGCACCCGGCGGGTTCACCAGCTTCAGCCGGTCCACCGTCACCAGGGCGGAGGCATCCTGGCCCATGGGCAGGATGCTGATGGTGCCGTCACCGGCGATCTCCACCGAGCGGGCGGGAGGCAGGGCGATGGGGCCGCCGTTGCCGAGCACCGGCTGACCGGCACCGTTCACCAGGATGCCGTTGATGGTGGTCTGGAAATCACCGCGCCGGGTGTAGGCCTCGTTGCCCCGGGCGTCCTGCACCGCCAGCCAGCCTTCGCCACCGATACCCACATCGAGGGGCCGGCCGGTGGTGTGGATGGCCGACGGGTTGAGATCGTGTCCCGGGCGCTCCGTCATGGCGTAGGCCCGGGTGGCATGGCCCGGGCCGAACACCGGCATGCTGCGGGCCTGGGCCAGGTCGGCGCGAAAGCCGGGGGTGGTGGCGTTGGCCAGGTTGTGGGTGTTGACCGTGAGGGCATGCATGGCCTCACGGGCGCCGGTCATGGCCACGTATACCATGCGGTCCATATCAGGCCTCCGTGGATGGCAGAGCAGGTGCCCCGGGATGCCGATGCGGCATCGACGGCGCGCCCTGAAGGGGTGTGGGATCAGGCATCAATCGTTACCTAGCGGATGTTGATGACCGTCTGGGTCACCTCGTCCTCGGTGCGGATCACCTGGGCATTGGCCTGGAAGTTGCGCTGGGCCACGATCATGTTCACCAGCTGTTCCGCGAGCTCGGAGTTGGACTCCTCCAGGGCACCCGACTGCACCAGGCCGAGACTGGCGGTGCCCGGGGCCCCCACCAGAGGCGTGCCGGAGCCGTTGGTCTCCGCCCACAGGGTATCGCCGAGGGGCTGCAGACCCTGGGGATTGGAGAAGTTGGCCAGGGCCACCTGGCCCAGGTTGCGACCCTTGCCATTGGAGAAGCGGGCCAGCACGACACCCTGCTCGTCGACGTCGAGGCCCGTCAGGCGACCGGTCTCGAAGCCGTTCTGGTTGAGGGCGTTGACGCCGAAGTCGGCACCGAACTGGGTGGCACCGGAGAAGTCGATGTTCATGGCGATGGGCGCCGCCCCGTTGCCCGGATCGAAGCTGCCGAAATCGAGGGGCATGGCGGCCCCGGAGGCGGCGGTTAGCGCCCCCGCGGTGTCGAAGGCGATGGCCTGTCCGCCCACCAGTTGGGTGTTGTCGTTGTCCACCCGCACATGGGTCTCCCATGCATTCACGCCGGTCTTGCGGAAGAACATGGTGGCAAGGTGGGACTCGCCCAGGGAATCGAAGATGGCCAGGGAGGTGGAGTTGTTGAAGGACGCCGGGTTATCGGGATCGAAGGCCGCGGTGGGCACCGGTTCCGCGGCATCCAGGTTCACCTGCGCGTCGATGCGGTTCGTGGGCTCGGGCTCGATGTTGGTGGAATCGATCTGCAGCGCGCCCGTGGCGCCCGTGATGGACCCGTCGTCAGCCGCCTGGAAGGCCTGGAGGCGCTGGCCGGTGCCGTTCACCACGAAGCCCTGGGCATCGAGGCCGAAGGCCCCGGCGCGGGTGTAGCCGACGCCGGATTCGTCCCGCACCACGAAGAAGCCCTCGCCGTTGATGGCCATGTCGAGGCTGTTGTCGGTGAAGGCGATGTTGGCCTGGGTAAACTGCTGGGCCACCCGGGAGAGCTGCACGCCCTGGCCCACGGCATCACCCGCGGTGCCCAGGTTCGAGGCGGCGAAGATGTCCGCGAACTCCGCCCGGGATACCTTGAAGCCGGTGGTGTTGGAGTTGGCGATGTTGTTACCGGTCACATCAAGGGCGGTGGTTGCCGCCTTGATACCGCTCACTGCGACTCTGAATGCCATGGTCTACGTCCTCTTGAAAAGCCTGGCGGCTACATGATTTCCCGCACCACGCCCAACACCACCGGGTCCTTGCCCGTCAGGTTGAGCTGCGGATCCTGACCCACCCCGCCCAGGGTCACGCTGTCCACATGGGCCACCACCAGGGTCTCGGCGGCCAGGGGGCCCTCGGCGCTCTGGTAGGCGGCATTGATCCGGTATTCCCCGGGAGGCACACGCTCGCCGCGCTCATTCAGGCCATCCCACTGGAAGCCGACGCGGCCCTCCTCCCGGGGGCCGAGGTCAATCTGGCGCACCGGCTGGCCACTGGCGTCGGTGATGGATACGGAAAGCCCCGGGGTGGACTGGGGCAGTTCCACCGCGCCCCTCAGGTTCCCCTCGGCGGCCAGTTCACCCTCGAAGCCTGGGATGAGCACGCTGCGGCCCACCAGGGTGGAGGCCTGCAGGGCCTGGCTGGACTGCAGGGAATTGGCCAGCCCGGCGAAGGTCTGCTGCATCTCCTGGACACCGTTCACGACGCTGAACTGGGCCATCTGACCGATGAACTCGTTGCTTTCCAGGGGCTTCAGGGGGTCCTGGTTCTGCAGTTGGGCCACCATGAGCTTGAAAAACTCGTCCTGGCCCAGTTCGTCGTTCGGTTTGTCCGCGGCACGCTTGTTGGCGATGCCGAGGTTGTTAACCGGGTTGTTGCCAATGTCGTCGGTCTTGCTCATGGGCCTCTACTCCGTCAGCCTCCCCGCCGTCGCCACCGGCCTCAACCCTGGCCCAGTTGCAATGTACGCAACATCATCTGCTTGGAGGCGTTGATCACTTCGATATTGCTCTGGAAATTGCGCGACGCCGATATCATGTCCGTCATCTGCTCCACCATGTTGACACCGGGCCTGAAGATGTAGCCCTCTTCGTTGGCCTGGGGATGATCCGGCCGGTATTCAGCCCGCGGCGGGGTCGTACCCTCCACGATGCCCAATACCCTGACCCCCGCCACGCCATCACCTTCGCCGAAGGCCATGTTCTCCCGCAGCACGGCCTCGAACACCGGATAGCGGGCACGATAGGTCTCATCCACGCTGCTGCTGATGGTATCCGCGTTGGCCATGTTGCTGGCGGTCACGTTCATGCGCACCGACTGGGCGGCCAGGGCGCTGCCGGCGGTGTCGAATATCTTGAACAGGGACATGGTTATTCTCCCTTGATGACTCGGGTCAGGCCCTTGACCCGGCGATCCAGGAAATGAAGGCTGGCCTGGTACATCAGGCTGTTCTTGGCGAAGGCCGCCTGCTCCACGTTCACGTCCACGGTGTTGCCGTCGAGGCTGGGGTTCAGCGGGATGCGGAACTTGACGCCCTCGAGGCCGCCGTCGCCGGGGGCGGCCGGACCGCCTCCCAGATGACGCTCGTGGGTGCGCCGCGGCTGGCCGGCGTCGCGCGCCCCACCGGCCTGGGCCAGGGCCTCGCGAAAGTCGATATCGCGGGCCTTGTAACCGGGGGTATCCGCGTTGGCGAGATTGGTGGCGATGAGGCCTGCCCGGCGGGCGCGGGTCACCGCTGCGGCCTGATGGATGCCAAATGCCTTGTCTATGCTGATTGCCACGGCGCTCTCCATTGGGGGAATTCGGTACGCGGGGCAATCCATACAGTTTCCGTGCCAGGTCCGGCGAGCCGTCCCGCAACGCCGCCGCCACGGCGCCTGCCGCTCCACAGGCGGTGGTCGCGGCACGGCTCCCACCGCGCCCCTTGCCGTGGCACCGGCAGATGTTTGCCGGCTGGCGGCAAGCCGTATCCCCGCGCGCGCGAGACCCCGGCCCCGTCCATCCCCCCGGCGAAGGCCATCCTCCTGCCCCGCCGGCGACAGGCGGGGGAAACCGCTATTGCGGCATGTGGTTTGCATCCCCGGATGCGTAAACGTCCCCAAACCAAGGACATCGACCATGACCCGCACCCTTTTGCTGTCTGTCCTCATGGCCATCGCCCTGCCGGCGGCGGCGGCCGAAACCCAGGCCCTGGACACCATCCGCGCGGCCGCGCGGGATTTCGTCACCCGAAACCTCGACGGCCTGGCCGGCACGTTGGTGGTGGAACCCACGGCCCTGGACAGCCGGCTGCGGCTCAATCGTTGCACCGAGCCCCTGGAGGCCTTTGTGCCCAACGGCAGCATCGGGCCGGGCAATGTCACGGTGGGGGTGCGCTGCACCGGCGCGCGGCCCTGGTCCCTCTATGTGCCGGTGACGGTCAAGGTGATGGAGCCGGTGGCGGTGCTGGCCCGCGCCAAGAGCCGCGGCGAGATCCTGGAACGCTCGGACTTCATCATGGAAGAGCGCGACACCGCATCCCTGCGTGCCGGACACTTCGACGACCCGCAGGCCCTGGTGGGCATGCGCATGCGGCTGTCCCTGACGGCCGGCGGCGTGGTGAGTCATCGCCACCTGGAGCGGCCGAGCCTGGTGAAGCGGGGCGAGCGGGTCCTGTTGATATCGGGCGCCCGGGGGTTTTCGGTACAGATGCATGGCCGGGCCCTGGCAGATGCCGCCGCCGGTGAACGGGTGCGGGTGGAGAACACCAGTTCGAGCCGTGTGGTGGAGGGCCGGGTCACACCCGACGGCAAGGTCCGTATACAATTGTGACGCGTACCCCCCGAGGGCCATAAAGACATCCGTCGTCCGGGTCGCTACGCTGGGTAATCAGCTACACGGAAAAGACGGGAGAACAGGCCATGGCAATCGATATCAAAGGCATCGCCGGCAACACCCTGACGCCACGGCAGGTCGGCAGCCAGCCGCCCGCCCGGCGGGGAGGGGCAGCCGCGCCGCCGGCGGGTACCGAGACCGTCTCCATCACCCCGACGGCGGTGAACCTGGAAAACATGGAGCGACTGATGGCCCAGATCCCCGTGGTGGATGCCAGTCGCGTCGAATCGGTCCGTGAATCACTGTCGAAGGGCAGTTACGAGGTCAACCCTGAACGGACCGCCGAGAAATTCATCCGTTTCGAACTGATGCTGAACCGTGCGGTGGTGGAATATGCAAACAACTGATCCCGGCCTGGAACTGACCCGCCTGCTGAATATTGCCGAGGGCGCCACAAGCGCCCTGCTGGCCACCCTCGAGGACGAGCGGGATGCCCTGGCCCACCGTGACCGTGGGGCCATCGATGCCCTGGCGGAACGCAAGCAGGCGCAGTCCCACGAGCTGGACGCCCTGGGACGGGACATCGGACAGGCCCTGGAAGGGCTCGGCATTCACCACCAGGGAGCGGGTGCCGTGGAGCGCGACCTCGAGGCCCGGGGCTTGGCGGAACTCGCCCAAGCCTGGCCCGCCTTCCGTGCCCGGCTGAACCGTTGCCGCGACCTCAACCTGGCCAACGGACGGGTCATCGCCCTCAGCCAGCGCGCGGCCCAACGCCTGCTGGACGTGTTGCGGGGCACCGATTCCCGCACCCGCCTGTATGGTCCCCAGGGACATCGGCAGGGTGCCAACCATTCGGGCTATATTGCCAAGGCCTGAGCCCCGCCGCCCCTCGTCCAGCCTCGGCCGGTCCCGGTGGGCCGCGGTGGCCGGACCCGCATCTGAGCGCTAACCGCCATGGGACTCCTGGAAAAGATTCTCGCCGGTAAGAAGAAGGAATCCTCCCCGTCGCCTTCCCTGAATCCGGAGCGACTCAACGCTCCGGAGCAGATAGGGCGCGTGCTCCATGATCTGCTCGATGCCCGCAAGCAGGTTACTATCCTGCTCGAGGGCGCCGACGAGACCTTCACCAGTTCCATCCTGCAGGCGGACGTGGATACGGCCACCCTCGAACTGGATGAACTGAATCCCCGCAGTGGCCACGACCTCCTCACCCGCGTGCGGGAATTCCGCCTGATCACTCGCCTGCACGGCGTGGACATCAATTTCCGGTCACAGGTGACGGAGATCGACAACTCCGGGGGCATCGCGGTTTACACCGCCCCCTTTCCCTCCCTTCTGCGCTACCAGCCCCGCCGCGCCGCCTATCGCGCCGAAGTGGAGCTGTCCGAACGTATCCCGGTATTTCTTCAGACCGACGACGGCGGCCTGCTGCAGGGGGAATTACGGGACATCTCGGTGGGCGGCGTCGGCCTGGATCTGGTGCGCCGGCCGGTGGTCGGGGTGGAGAAGGGGCAGCGCATCGGCACGTGCACCATTCGTCTGCGGGATGGCCAGCAGATCATGGGGTCTCTGGAGATCTGTTTCGTGGGCCAGGGTGCCGCGCGCCAGCGGCTGCGCATCGGCGCACGCTTCGTGGAAATGGAGCCCCGTTACAACAAGGCCGTGCGCCAATTGGTGGCGGACATCGATCGCCGCCGCCTCAAGCACCGGCGGGACCGTTGATGCCGCCGGGCCTGGAACGGCGCGGCGTCGGCGCCAAAAGGGAAAAGGGAAAAGGGAAAAGCTTAACCACGAAAAGCGCGAAATGACGCGAAAAA
>JAABTG010000083.1 GCA_011389995.1 Thiotrichales bacterium | reverse complement strand
ATGCCCGAGCCCTTGGCCATGCCGGTGACGGTGACGGTCCTGCCGTCCACCGTACAGCGCCGGGAGGCCACCTTGGGCAGGGTGTCGGTGGTCATGATGGCCCGCGCCGCCGCCAGCCAGCCATCCTCTGCCAGGCCGTTCAGCAGCCCCCCCAGGGCCCCGCCGAGGCGCTCCACCGGCAGGGGCTCGCCGATGACCCCGGTGGAGAAGGGCAGCACCTGCTGCGGGGGGCAGCCGGCCTCGGCGGCCAGGGCGGCACAGCAGGCCCGGGCGTCCGCCAACCCCCGGGCGCCAGTGCCGGCGTTGGCGTTGCCGGCGTTGATGAGCAGATAGCGCGGCGGGCCCGCCGCCAGGTGCTCCGCCGCCACCGTCACCGGCGCCGCCCGAAAGGCATTGCGGGTGAACACCGCCGCGCAACTCCCCCCCGGCGCCAGTTCCAACAAGGCCAGGTCGTCCCGTCCCCGGTAACGGATGCCGGCCGCGGCCGCCGCCAGGCGCACCCCGGCCACGGGTTTGACGTCTATGGGTTCGGACAGCCCTACGGCCATTTTAGGAAACTCGTCATTTGTCCTTTGTCATTTGTCCTTTGAAAAAGCGACCCGCGATGAAGGCTCATCGAGCGCCCGGTTACCCCCCGCTGTTGACTTTAACCAAGGACAAAGGACCAAGGACCAAGGACCAAGGACCAAGGACAAACAACCCGTCTATGACAACTTACCGTGACAGTGCTTGTACTTCTTGCCCGAGCCGCAGGGGCAGGGCTCGTTGCGGCCTACCTTGCGACCGTCGCGGACGAAGGGCTGGTGGTGCTCGTCACCCTCGGCGGCCTGGGCGTCCGGGCCGCCGGCAGGTGCGGCGGGAGCCGGGGGAGGCGGCGGCATGCCGACACCTGGGGCCGCCGCATAGGTGCCCATGTTGGGATGGGAGAACTCCATGGCGGCCTGTTGGCGGCGCTGGGCCTCGATGGCTTGGACGTCGGACTCGTCCTGGACCCGCACCCGCGACAGGATGCGCACCACCTCGTGCTTGATGCGATCGAGGAGGGCCGAGAACAAGTCGAAGGCCTCGCGCTTGTATTCCTGCTGGGGCTTCTTCTGGGCATAGCCCCGCAGGTAAATGCCCTGGCGCAGGTAATCCATGGCGGCGAGATGCTCCTTCCACATGGAGTCCAGGGTCTGGAGCATCACCGCCTTCTCGAAGTGACGCATCACCCGCTCGCCCACCGAGGCCTCCTTGGTGGCGTAGATCTCCTCGATGGCGCCGATGATGCGCTCCCGCAGGGTCTCCTCGTGGAGTTCGTGGTCGGCATCCAGCCAGCTCTGGATATCCAACTCCACGGTGAACTCCTCCTCCAGGGCCTTGGTGAGGCCGGGCACGTCCCACATCTCCTCCAGACTGTGGGGCGGGATGTAGGTGTCGATGACGCCGTTCACCACGTCGTTACGGACGTTGCTGATGGTCTCCTTCACGTCCTCCGCCGCCATCAGCTCGTTGCGCTGCTCGTAGATCACCTTGCGCTGGTCGTTGGCCACGTCGTCGAATTCCAGCAGCTGCTTGCGGATGTCGAAGTTGCGCCCCTCCACCTTGCGCTGGGCGTTCTCGATGGCCTTGTTGACCCAGGGGTGTTCGATGGCCTCGCCCTCCTCCATGCCGAGCTTCTGCATCAGCCCCGACACCCGCTCGGAGGCGAAGATGCGCATCAGGTTGTCTTCGAGGGAGAGGTAGAAGCGGCTCGAGCCGGCGTCCCCCTGGCGCCCGGAGCGGCCCCGCAGCTGGTTGTCGATGCGCCGGGATTCGTGCCGCTCGGTGCCGATGATGTGCAGGCCGCCGGCCGCTATCACCCGGTCGTGGCGCTCCTGCCAGGCCTCGCGTACCGCCTCCCGCTGCTCCTCGGTGGCATCCTCCGGCAACTCGTCGAGTTCCGCCTGGAGGTTGCCGCCCAGCACGATGTCGGTGCCGCGGCCCGCCATGTTGGTGGCGATGGTCACCGCCCCCGGCTGGCCCGCCTGGGCCACCACGTGGGCCTCCCGCTCATGCTGCTTGGCGTTCAGCACCTCGTGGTCGATGCGGGCCGCATTGAGCAGCTTGGCCACGTATTCGGAGGTCTCGATGGAGGCCGTGCCCACCAGCGCCGGCTGACCGCGGGTGCGGCAATCCTTGATGTCTTCGATGATGGCGTCGAACTTCTCGCGCTGGGTGAGGTACACGAGGTCCGGCCGGTCGTCGCGCACCATGGGCTTGTGGGTGGGGATCACCACCACCTCGAGACCGTAGATCTGCTGGAACTCGAAGGCCTCGGTATCCGCCGTACCGGTCATGCCCGAAAGCTTGTCGTAGAGCCGGAAATAGTTCTGGAAGGTGATGGAGGCCAGGGTCTGGTTCTCATGCTGGATGGGCACCCCCTCCTTGGCCTCCACCGCCTGGTGCAGGCCGTCGGACCAGCGCCGGCCGGGCATGGTGCGGCCGGTGAACTCGTCCACGATGATCACCTCGTCGTCGCGCACGATGTAGTCCACGTCCTTCTGGAACAGGGCATGGGCGCGCAGGGCCGCCGTGAGATGGTGCATGAGGACGATGTTGGCGGAGTCGTAGAGGCTCTCGTCCTCCCCGAGAAGGCCCTCCCGAACCATCAGCTCCTCCACCCGGCCGTGACCCTGCTCCGTGAAGTAGACCTGCTTGGCCTTCTCGTCCACGTAGTAGTCACCCTCCCCCGGATCCTCGTTACTCTCCTCGCGCTCCTGGCGCGTGAGGTTGGGGATGACCTTGTTCACCTGGACGTAGAGCTCCGAGGTGTCGTCGGTGGGCCCCGAGATGATGAGGGGTGTGCGGGCCTCGTCGATGAGGATGGAATCCACCTCGTCGACGATGGCGAAGTTGAGCTCCCGTTGCACCTTCTCCTCCACGGAGAAGGCCATATTGTCCCGCAGATAGTCGAAGCCGAACTCGTTGTTGGTGCCGTAGGTGATGTCCGCGGCATAGGCCTCGCGGCGCCCGCAGGGCCGCAGGTGCGCGTAGCCCTGGTCGTTCTCCGGCGTGTGGTCGGGGTCGAAAAGGTATGAGCTGCTGTCGGGCCCCCGCCCTCCCGAGGAGTTGATGACCCCTACGGAAAGACCGAGGAAACCGTAGATGCGCCCCATCCAGGCGGCGTCGCGGCGGGCCAGGTAGTCGTTCACCGTGACCACATGGACACCCTTGCCGCCGAGGGCATTCAGGCAGGCCGCCAGGGTGGCCACCAGGGTCTTGCCCTCACCGGTGCGCATCTCCGCGATCTTGCCGTCGTCGAGGACCATGCCGCCCACCATCTGCACATCGAAGTGGCGCATGCCGAGGGCACGCTGTCCGGCCTCCCGTACCAGGGCGAAGGCCTCCGGCAGCAGGGCGTCCGTCCCCTCGCCCTCGGCCACCCGCCGCCGCAGATCCGCCGTGGCCTCCCGCAGTTCGGCATCGCTGCGTCCCCGCAGCCCCTCCTCCAGAACGTTGATACGGCCGACCGATTTTTGCAGCCGCTTGATGACGCGTTCATTGCGACTGCCGAATACTTTGCTAAGCAACTTGCTGACCATGGGTACGTAAGGTTCCTCGCAGGATTCCCCGCGCAGGGGGAATGGGGGAGCCGCCTGATGGACTCGGCGACTCCCTGGTAAAGGTTTCGTGCCAGCGTCCCCGGTCACCGCGGGCCACCGGGAACCGCGGGTTCATACCCGGCCCTCGCGGCCCACGCGGACGCCCGATGGAGGCTGGCTCGGGGTCTCCCCGGCGACCTCTGGGCCGCCGCCCCCGCGTCCCTCCGGTTTAAGGGGGGTGCAAAGGATATCAGGGAATGGGGTCAAGCTCTAAGGCAGCGCCGGCGGTGCCGGGCCGGCCCCGCCGGCGTCGCGGAGCCCACTGCGCCCGCGGCCGCGGTGGGGGAGACGGGGAAGTCCTTCAGCCCTTGCCGGAGCGGATGAAATTCATGGGGTTGAGGGGCCGGTCGTCCCGCAACACCTCGAAGTGGACATGGGGGCCGGTGGCCCGACCGCTGGCGCCCACCAGGGCGATGGGCTGGCCCTTGGTGACCACGTCCCCCACGGCCGCAAGATTCTCCGCGTTGTGGGCGTAACGGGTGACGAGGCCGTTGCCGTGATCGATCTCCACCATCCTGCCGTAGCCCGAGCGCCGGCCCGAGAACACCACCACTCCCGAGGCCACGGCGATCACTTTGGAGCCCCGCGCGCTTGCGAAATCGAGTCCTTCATGGCGACTCTTGCGTCCGCTGATGGGGTCCTTGCGCAGGCCGAAGTAGGAGGAAATCCAACCCTTCTCCACGGGTTTGCCGGTGGGGCTCACCTGCTCCAGCAGGCGACGGTCGCGCAGAAGATTCTCGAGGGCGCCCAGCCGCTGCTCGCGGTCATCGAGTCTGCCCGCCAGGGCCTCGAGCTCGGCCACGAAGTCCGGCACCGTGTTGCCGAGATCCGGCCCCGCCGCGTAGGGTCCGCCCATGGCGGGGGCGCCACTGTCGAAGCCGAATTCGGCGGCATCCAGCCGACCCTTCTCCACCAGCCGCTGTCCCAATACATCGAGACGGATGAGGCGCGCCTCCATGGCACCCAACTGCAATGCCAGGGCATCGAGGTTGCGTTGGGCCGCCAGGCGGGCCTCCCGGACCGCACGGCGCTGCCCGGCGAGTTCGTGACGCAGATCGGCGTACAGGGCGTCGTCGGCGACGGCAGGGGCCTGCTCTACACCGGCCCGGTATCCGCCGATGGCGGCCGCCCCCACGGCAACGGCCATGAGCACACCCATCAGCAGGGTGCCGCGGCGGCCCATACAGAGCCGGTTACTTGAACCTGCCAGCTTGGAGAGTACGATGATTTCCATCGATGTATGATTAAAGGCCTTCGTTCATGTCAACTGGAAACGTCCCGGGCTGCCGCGCAGCCGGGGGGCGGAGGATTCTGCTGATCCCATGAGCTTTTTGTCCGTCGCCGGCCTGTTGTTCAGAGAGGGCTCGCCCCTCAAGCAACTCGAGGCCCAAACCCTTGCCCTCCAGGAACTCCAGGGGCGCATCCACCCCCTCATTCCCGAGGCCCTGCGGCCCTATGTCCAGGTGACGGGCCTTCATCAGGGCACCGTGACCCTGTCAGTGGCCGATGGGTCCCGGGCCACCCGGGCGAGACTCCTCGGCCCCACCATCATCAGGGCGCTGGCCCGGGACCCGGGGGCCAACGTCAAGCGGGTCAAGGTACGGGTCGCCCGGGCCACCGTTTCACTCCCTGGGGTTGGCCCGGCACCGCGCCGCTGTATCCCCATATCCCGGGACAGCGCCCGGCTCATGGAGTCCCTGGCGGGCAACGCCGACGACCCCCTGGCCCGCGCCCTGCGCCGGCTGGCGTCGCGGGCCGCCAAATAGAGGCCCACGATCGCCTAGAAGGCCCCTGCCGCCGCCGGCTGCATGTAACGAATGGGCGCCAGGGCAGCGTCGTCGAAGGTGATCATCTCCCAGGCCTCGCGGTCCGCCAACAACGCCTTCAGGAGCCTGTTGTTGAGGGCATGGCCGGATTTATGGCCTTCGAAGGCCCCCACCAGGCTGTAACCCAGGAGGTAGAGATCGCCGATGGCGTCCAACACCTTGTGGCGCACGAATTCGTCCTCGTAGCGCAGGCCGTCATCATTGATGATGCGGTAGTCATCCACCACCACGGCGTTATCCAGGCTGCCTCCCAGGGCCAGATTGCGGGCCCGCAGCGCCTCCACGTCGCGCATGAAGCCGAAGGTGCGCGCCCGGCTCACCTCCTTGACGAAGGAGGTGGTGGAGAAATCCACGGCCGCGGTCTGGCTGCGGTCCTTGAATACGGGATGGTCGAAGTCGATGGTGAAACTCACCTTGAAGCCATCGAAGGGATGGAAGCAGGCCCATTTGTCCCCGTCATCCACCTCCACGGTCTTGCGGATGCGGATGAACTTCTTGGCGGCGTTCTGCTCCTCGACCCCCGCGGACTGGATGAGGAAGACGAAAGGCCCCGCGCTGCCGTCCATGATGGGCACTTCCGGGGCACTGAGGTCGATGTAGACGTTGTCGATGCCAAGGCCGGCCAGGGCCGACAGCAGGTGCTCCACCGTAGAGATGCGGACGCCACCGCCCACCAGGGTGGAGGACAGGCGGGTATCGCCCACGTTCTCCACCCGCGCGCGGATCTCCACCGGTTCCGGCAGATCCACGCGCCGGAAGACCACTCCCGTATCCACCGGCGCAGGCCGCAGGGTGAGATACACCTTCTCGCCGGTGTGAAGGCCCACACCCGTGGCCCTGATCACGTTCTTCAATGTACGTTGATTAATCACCGTGTCCTCGCCCTCCCGCGAAAGACCCTTTTATAGCCAAAGATTTGTGAACCATATCACATACGCCTCATATCATGGGAACACGCCACTGCCGGACAGGCAATGGCACGGAACCCTTGCCCGGCGTACCACGCCGGCTGCTCCGGGCTGGCGGCGCCCTGCCGGGCGCGTCCACAAATCGCACCTTAATCTATGCACACCGACGGACCCTCAGTCCGCCTGGCGGCGCAGAAACGCCGGTATATCCAGGTAATCGGGATCCGATTCCAGGGCCTTCGTCGGGGAGCCGCCGGCCGCCTGATTGCGGATTACCGTGGGCCGCTCCAGGCTGCGGTAATCGATCTCGCCGTCGCTCTTCGGCTTCACCAGCCGCATGTTGGGCTCTTCCTTGTGCATGGAGGCCTGGTCGAGGCCCGTGGCCACCACCGTCACCCGCAACTCGTCGCCGGCATCCTTCTCCAGGGCGGTGCCCATGACCACCAGGGCGTCGTCCGAGGCGAAGGCATTGATGGCCTCACCCACCTGGTGGAACTCGTCCAGCCCGAGATTCTCGCCGGCGGAGACGTTCACCAGGATGCCCCTGGCACCGTGGAGGTTGACGTCCTCCAGCAGGGGGCAGGCGATGGCGGCTTCGGCGGCCTTGCGGGCCCGGTCCTCACCCATGGCCTTGCCGGTCCCCATCATGGCGCGCCCCTTCTCGGACATCACGGTGCGCACGTCGGCGAAATCGACGTTGATCACGCCGGGATGGGTGATGAGTTCCGCGATGCCCTGGACGGCGCCGAACAGCACGTCGTTGGCGGCGCGGAAGGCCTCGTTCAGGGAGATGCCCGGCCCGAGGACGGACAGCAGCTTCTCGTTGGGCACGGTAATGAGGGAATCGACGTGCTCCGCCAGTTCCTGGATGCCGTCCTCGGCGATGGTCATGCGCCGGCGCATCTCGAAGGGGAAGGGCTTGGTCACCACGGCCACGGTGAGAATGCCCATCTCCCGCGCCATCTGGGCCACCACCGGGGCGGCACCGGTGCCGGTGCCACCACCCATGCCGGCGGTGAGGAACACCATGTCGGCGCCCTCGAGGATATCCACGATGCGGTCCCGGTCCTCCAGGGCGGCCTGGCGCCCCACTTCGGGGTTGGCCCCGGCGCCGAGGCCCTTGGTGACATGGCTGCCCAGCTGCAGGGTGGTGCGCGCCGACGAATTGCGCAGGGCCTGGGCGTCGGTGTTGGTGCACACGAACTCCACCCCCTCGATGGTCCGCACCACCATGTGCTCCACGGCGTTGCCGCCACCGCCGCCGATGCCGATGACCTTGATCACCGCGCTGCTCTGATTGTAGCTATCCATTAATTCAAACATGCTCTTAACCTCTCTTTAGTTCCGCACTCAATCAAGTTGAAGAATCGACCCTGCCACCCTCCGTACCGCCGGTCCCCACAGCCCCGTGGGAGGACCCCGCGGCACCACCCCGTGCCGCCCCCAGCAATGGCACCGCGCCATCGCTTTTGAACCGGATGCGACCGATGGTCACATCCTCCGTGCCCCGCCAACTCGATGGCTTGCGCCATCGAAAATGAAGGAAGACGGAAACCGCGTTTTCGTCTTCCGCACCGATTCTGGCCAGGGATGGCCAATAATCGGCTTTGACCAAGGGGCAGGATGCCCCGCCATTTTTGATGGCTCAGGCCATCGAAAATGTAGGAAGACGGAAACCGCGTTTTCGTCTTCCGCACCGATTTTGGCCAGGGAGGGCCAATAATCGGCATTGACTAAAAATTCCCCTGGAACCAGCTTCTCATGCGCTCCCAGACCCCCCGCATACCCTCCACCCGCGTGTCCGCGGAATGGTCGCGGGCATGCTGCTGGCCGAACAGCAGCAGGCCGACGCCGGTGGCGTAGATGGGATTGCGCACCACCTCCGAAAGCCCTGCCACCCCTTGGGGCTTGCCCACCCGCACGGGCATGTGGAACACCTCCTCCGCCAGGTCCATGAGTCCCTCCATCTTGGCGCTGCCTCCGGTCAACACCATGCCGGCGGCGATGAGATCCTCGAAGCCGCTGCGCCGGAGCTCCGCCTGCACCAGGGACAGGAGCTCCTCGTAGCGCGGCTCCACCACCTCGGCGAGGGTCTGGCGGGCGAGGCGCCGCGGCGGCCGCTCCCCCACGCTCGGCACCTCGATGGTCTCGTCGGCGTTGGCCAGCTGGGCCAGGGCGCAGGCGTATTTGATCTTGATCTCCTCGGCGTACTGGGTGGGGGTACGCAGGGCCACCGCGATGTCGTTGGTGACCTGGTCGCCGGCGATGGGGATCACCGCCGTATGGCGGATGGCCCCGTCGGTGAACACCGCGATATCGGTGGTGCCGCCGCCGATGTCCACCAGACATACTCCCAGTTCCTTCTCGTCCTCCGTGAGCACCGAATAGCTGGAAGCCAACTGCTCGAGGATGATGTCGTCCACCTCCAGGCCGCAGCGACGCACGCATTTGATGATGTTCTGGGCGGCGCTCACGGCCCCGGTCACCAGATGGACCTTGGCCTCCAGGCGCACCCCCGACATGCCCACCGGCTCGCGGATCCCTTCCTGGTTGTCGATGATGAATTCCTGGGGCAGGACGTGGAGGATCTTCTGATCGGCCGGGATGGCCACCGCCCGCGCCGCGTCGATGACGCGATCGATATCGGTGGACAACACCTCCTTGTCGCGAATGGCCACGATGCCGTGGGAATTGAGGCTGCGGATGTGGCTGCCCGCGATGCCGGCGAACACCGCGTTGATCTGGCAGCCCGCCATCAGCTCCGCCTCCTCCACGGCGCGCTGGATGGATTGCACCGTGGATTCGATGTTCACCACCACGCCCTTCTTGAGGCCGCGGGACGGGTGGGAGCCCAGACCCACGATCTCGATGGTGCCATCCACCCCCACTTCGCCGACGATGGCCACCACCTTGGAGGTGCCGATGTCGAGGCCGACGATGAGGTTTCTGTCCGACTTCTTGCTCATGGATTATTCATGTCGCCGTTAGGCGTACCCCCCGTTTCTGGCGTGATTGAGGTGGTTGCAGGTTCCCCGTCCCCCCAGGTGACGGCGAAGCCGTTGGGATAACGCATATCCACCCTGATGATGTCCACGGCGCGTCGCCGCGCCTCGCCCAACAGTGGTGGCAGCGCCCGCGTCAGACGCTCCCGCACCACCGCTTCCGGCAGCCTGCCCAGCACCAGTTCGGTGCCGCTGTCCAGCCTCACGCTGAAGGCACCGCGGCGCTCTGCCGTCAGAGCCGCCACCACGCGCCCGGCCGGCAGCAACCAGCCGTTGAGGCGCCGCATGAAGGCCAGCAAGCGGGGCGCATCCTCCGCCCGGCCTTGCAACACCGGCAGTTCCTTCATGCTCCCCTGAGCGGGCGGGTGGAACAGCACCCCCCCGGCCCCCACCAGGCCGCCGTCGGCCCAGCGCGCCACCGCCCGCCGCTCCTTTACCCGCACCTCCAGCCGATCGGGCCAGTGCCGGCGCACGGTCACCTGGGCAACCCACGGCAGGCCCTCCACGGCGCGACGCACACGGTCCAGATCGATGGCGAAGAAACCGCCCTCCATATGGGCCACCACCTCCTCCTGCAGCCGTTCCCGGGACAGGTAGCGCAGCTCGCCCTCCACCGTGACCCGCTTCAGGGGCGTGAAGTCGCCCTGACGCGCCACCGCCACCAGCCAGGCCGCCGCAGTCACCAGGAGCAGAAAGAGCAGTGCGGTCCACCATCGCTTCATTGCGCTCCCATCTCAGTGTGTGCCCCGTCGAGGATCTCGAGCACCAGAGCGTCGAAGGACAGGCCCGCCGCCCGCGCCGCCATGGGCACCAGGCTGTGGTCCGTCATGCCGGGGATGGTATTCACCTCGATGAAGAGAAAGCCCGCGGCGGGATCCCGCATCAGATCCACCCGTCCCCAGCCACGGCCGCCGACGGCCCGGAACGCCGCCATCACTTCCCCTGCCACGGCCTCCTCCTCGGCCGCCGCGAGGCCACAGGGACAGTGGTAACGGGTGGTGTCCGCCTCGTACTTGGCCTCATAGTCATAGAACCCCCGTGGGGTCTCGAGGCGGATGAAGGGCAGCACCCGGTCACCCAGTACCGCCGCCGTGTATTCCGTCCCCTCCACCCATTGCTCGGCCATCACCGCGTCGTCGTAGCGACGCGCCGCCCGCCAGGCCCGCTCCAGCCCCGCCGGGTCCTCCGCCCGCGCCATGCCGATGCTGGAGCCCTCCCGCGCCGGCTTGACCATCACCGGGAAGCCCGGGTCGGCGGCCACCGCCGCCAGGTCCGCCCCGTCCCGCAACAGCCTCCAGGCGGGGGTGGGGATACCGGCCGCGCGCCAGATCTGCTTGGTGCGCAGCTTGTCCATGGCCAGGGCGGAGGCCAGCACGCCACTGCCGGTATAGGGGATGCCCATGAGCTCCAGCACACCCTGCATGGTGCCGTCCTCGCCGCCGCGCCCGTGGAGGGCGTTGAACACCCGCCCCCATGGCCTTGCGGCGAGACGCTGGAACAGGTCGCCATCCACGTCGATGGCGTGGGCATCCACGCCGTTGCGAAGAAGGCTCTCCAGCACCGCCCGGCCCGACAGCAGGGAGATGTCCCGCTCCGCCGAGCGCCCGCCCATGAGCACCGCCACCGGTCCGTATCCCGAAGTCCCGCTCACAGCTCTACGCCCTCCGGCAGCACACCCACCACCTTGACCTCGCGTTCCAGCTCCACCCCGCAGCAGGCCTTGACCTCTCCCTCCACCAGCACCATCAGGGCCTCGATATCGGTGGCGGTGGCGCCCCCCGCGTTGATGATGAAATTGGCATGCTTCTCCGAAACCACCGCACCGCCGATGCGCCGCCCCTTGAGGCCTGCCCGTTCGATGAGGCGGGCGGCGAAATCCCCCCGCGGGTTGCGAAACACCGAGCCGCAACTGGGCACCCCGAGGGGCTGGGTCTCGCCGCGACGGCGCAGCAGGGCGCGGATCCGCGACCGGGACTCGGTGGCATCACCCGTGGTGAGCAGGAAATGGCCGGCGATGAACCACTCCTCGCCGGGCCGGTGTACCTCCCGGTAGCCCACCCGGTAGCTGCCGGGCCGCCGCAGGTGGCGTTGCCCGGCGCGGTCCACCACCTCCACCGCCGCCACCACGTCCCAGGTCTCGCCGCCGAAGGCCCCCGCATTCATGGCCAGGGCCCCGCCCACGGTGCCGGGGATCCCCGCCATGAATTCCGCCCCCGTGAGGCCTTCGCGACCGCAGAAGCGGGCCAGCTTGGGACAGGCCACCCCGGCCTCCGCGCGCACCGTGTAGTCGTTCACCCGTTCCAGGCCGGCGAGCAGGCCGCCGGTGGCCACCACGGTGCCGGCTATGCCGCCGTCGCGGATGAGCAGATTGCTGCCGAGGCCGAGCCAGAACAGGGGTTCCTCCGGCGGCGTGCGGGCCAGGAATGCCGCGAGATCGTCCACGTCCGCCGGCTCGTAGTAGCGCTCGGCCGGGCCGCCCACCCGCCAGGTGGTATGGCGGGCCAGGGGCTCGGCGTTGCACAGGGTCCCTCGCAGGCCGGGCAGAGGGGTGCGGGCGGTCGCGTTCATGGCGCGTCCCTCCCGGTCCCCACACCCGTGGCCGCCAGCCGGCGGGCCACGGCGCCGATACTGCCCGCCCCCAGCACCAGCAACACGTCGCCATCCTCCAGCACCCCCGTCAGGGTGTCGTCGAGGGACTCCAGATCGGCCACGAACACCGGGTCCACCAGGCCGCGGGCCCGTATGGCCCGGCTCAGGCCGCGGCCGTCGGCGCCACCGATGGGCTCCTCGCCGGCGGCATAGACCTCCAGCAGGATCAGGCGCTCCGTGTCGCACAGCACGCGGGCGAAGTCGTCCAGCAGATCATGGGTGCGGGTATAACGGTGTGGCTGGAACACCGTCGTCACCCGCCGCTCCGGCCAGCCGTCGCGCACCGCCGCCAGGGTGGCGGCGATCTCCGTGGGGTGGTGGGCATAATCATCCACCAGGGTCACGGCGCCGCCCCGGAAGGGCACTTCCCGATGCACCTGGAAACGCCGGCCGATGCCCTCGAAGCCCTCCAGGGCACGCCCCGCGAGGGCCGGCGGCACCCCCAGTTCGAGGCCCACCGCGATGGCCGCCAGGGCGTTCTGAACGTTGTGCCTGCCCGGCAGGTTGAGGGTTACCGCGAAGGGCCCCCGACCCACCGCCTCGACGGTGAAGCGGGTCCGCACGCCCTCCTGGACCACCTCCACCGCGCGCACGTCGGCCTCGGCCGCGAAGCCGTAGGTCAGCGCCGGGCGCGTGAGGTCCGGCACCATCGCCCGCACCATCGGGTCATCGATGCACATCACCGCGAGGCCGTAGAAGGGCAACTGTTGCAGGAACTCGTCGAAGGCATGGCGCAGGTGCTCAAAATCGCCGCCGTAGGTGGCCATGTGGTCGGCGTCGATATTGGTGACCACCGCCATCACCGGCTGCAGGTGCAGGAACGAGGCATCGCTCTCGTCGGCCTCGGCCACCAGGTACTGGCCGGTGCCGAGGCGGGCATTGGCGCCGGCACTGTTCAACTGGCCGCCGATGACGAAGGTGGGGTCCAGTCCGCCCTCCCCCAGCACGGAGGCCACCAGGCTGGTGGTGGTGGTCTTGCCGTGGGTGCCGGCCACGGCGATGCCCTGGCGGAAGCGCATGAGCTCCGCCAGCATCTGGGCCCGGGGCACGATGGGGATACGATGCTCGCGGGCCCACATCACTTCCGCATTGCCCTCGTCCACCGCCGAGGAGGTGACCACCACATCCGCCGCCATCACCGCCGCCGGATGGTGGCCCTGCTGCACGGCCACCCCCAGGGAGGCCAGGCGGCGGGTGGTGGCGTTGTCCGCCAGATCGGTGCCGGAGACGGTGTAGCCGAGATTGTTCATCACCTCGGCGATACCGCTCATGCCGGCCCCACCCACACCCACGAAGTGGATATGGCGGATGCGCCCCATGCGCCCGGGGCCGTCGATGCCCGGGGCCGCGTTGATGGTCCCGGCCTCAGCCACGGGCGGCCTCCAGGCAGCGTTCGGCCACCCGTTGGGTGGCCTCGGGGAAGGCCCGGGAACGCGCCGCCGCCGCCATCCGCGCCAGCTCGCCGTCGCCGGCCAGCAGGGCCTCGAGACGCGCCGCCAGGGTGGCGGCGTCGAGTTCGTCCTGGGGCAGGAGCAGCGCCGCGCCGGCATCGCTCAGGTAACGGGCGTTGGCGGTCTGGTGGTCGTCCACCGCATGGGGAAAGGGCACCAGCACCGCCGGCAGGCCGCTGACGGCCAGCTCGGCCACGGTCATGGCGCCGGCCCGACAAACGGCGAGATCCGCCCATTGGTAGGCGGTGGCCATGTCCTCCAGGTACGGCAGCACCTCGGCCTCCAGGCCGACCTCCCGGTAGCGAGTGACGGCGGCGGCGTGGTGGTCCGGCCCGCTCTGGTGGCGGATGGCCAGGGGCCGGGTGGCGGCGAGGCGGGCCAGGGCGGCGGGCACCGCCTCGTTGAGGGCCCGGGCCCCCAGGCTGCCGCCCACCACCAGGATACGCAGGGGGTCATGGGCGGACGGCCGGGGCCTGGCTGCCGCCAGCTCGGCGCGCAGGGGGTTGCCCGTGAGCACCGCGCCGGTGCGGCGCCCGAAGCTGTGGGGAAAGGCCTCCATCACCACCCGCGCCAGGGGGGCCAGCAGGCGGTTGGTGAGGCCGGGCACGGCGTTCTGCTCGTGGATCAGCAGGGGCCGGCGCAACAGCCAGGCGGCGAGGCCACCGGGGCCCGCGGCGAAACCGCCCATGCCCAGCACCGCGTCGGGCCGCACGCGGCGCAGGATGCCCACGCTCTGGGCCAGGGCCCGCAACACCCCCAGGGGGGCCGTCGCCAGGGTGGCCAGGCCCTTGCCCCGCAGGCCGGTCACGGCAATGGGAAAGAAGGGGAAGCCCGCTGTCGGCACCACCCGGGACTCCAGCCCCCGGGGCGTGCCCAGCCAACTCACCCGGGCCCCCAGGGCCCGCAGATGGGTGGCCACGGCGAGGGCCGGATAGACGTGACCCCCGGTGCCGCCGGCGACGATGAGGATGGCGGGGGGGACAGGGGCCGCGGCCGTCATGGCTGGCGCTCCTGGCGGCGCAGTTCCAGGTCCACCCGCAGCAGCAGGGCGATGGCCAGACAGTTGGCCACCATGCTGGAGCCGCCGTAGCTCATGAGGGGCAGGGTGAGGCCCTTGGTGGGCAGCACTCCCAGGTTGACGCCGATGTTGATGACCGCCTGGAGGCCCACGCCAAGCCCGATGCCGTAGGCCAGATAGGCGCCATAGGGTTCTCCCCGGGCGCCGGCGCGGGCGGCGATGGCGAAGGCGCGCCACACCATGAAGCCGAACAACACGATCACCAGCAGCATGCCCGCCAGCCCCAGTTCCTCACCCATCACGGCGAACAGGAAATCGGTATGGGCCTCGGGCAGATAGAAGAGCTTCTGGACGCCGCCGCCGAGGCCCACCCCGAGCCACTCGCCCCGACCCACCGCGATGAGGGCCTGGGTGAGCTGGAAACCGGAATTGAAGGGGTCCGACCACGGGTCCAGGAAGGCCGTCAGTCGCTGGATCCGATACGGCGCGTAGAGGGCCCCGCCCACCAGCAGGCCGGCGGCCACGAACAGCCACACGAGGAAGCGGGACAACGGCACACCGCCCAGGAACAGCATGCCCAGCACGGTGGTGAACAACACCGCCGCCGCCCCGTAATCGGGCTCCAGCAGCAACAGCACCGCGATCACCACCGTCAGCACCATCGGCTTCAGGAAGCCACTCAGGGCGACGCGCAATTCGTCGCTGCGACGCACCAGATAACCCGCCACGTAGAGCCACATGAGCACCTTCACGATTTCCGAGGGCTGGAGGTTGAACAGCCCGAGGTCGATCCAGCGCATGCTGCCGTTGACCTCCCGGCCGATGCCCGGAATGAGCACCAGGCCGAGGACGGCGATGCCGCCGAGGAGCAGAAAGCCGCTGGTCTGGCGCCACACCTTGAGGGGCACGGCGAGGGCCACGGCCCCCACCGTCAGACCCACGGCGACGTAGGCCAGCTGGCGGTAGAAGAAATACAACGGCATGCCCGTCTGGCGTTCCGCCAGGGCCACCGAGGAGGAGGCTACCATGAGCAGTCCGAGGGCCATGAGGAGCAGGGCGGCCCCCAGCAGCCAGGTATCCAGCCACGGTGCCGCCGCCGGGGCGCGGCCCCGCAGCTGCTCGAGACGGACTGCCTGGACCTCGCTCAAGGACCCTCTCCCCCGGCCACGGCCGCCGCGAAGCACTCGCCGCGGTGGACGTAGTCCCGGAACATGTCGAAGCTGGCGCAGGCCGGCGACAGCAGCACCACGTCCCCGGCCTCGGCCGCCTGGCGGGCCAGGGCCACCGCCTGGGCCATATCGGCGGCATGGGCCACCGCTACCCGGCCGGCCACGGCCGCCTCGATGAGGCCGGCGTCGCGGCCCAGCAGCACCGCCATTCTGGCGTGGGCCGCCAGGGCATCCCCCAGGGGGGCGAAGTCCTGTCCCTTGCCCTCGCCGCCGCCGATCCACACCACCGGGCGGTGGCGGCCGAGGCCCTCCAGGGCCGCCAGGGCGGCGCCCACGTTGGTGGCCTTGGAGTCGTCTATCCACCTCACGCCGCCGGCCTGTGCCACCGGATAACAGCGGTGGGGCAGGCCGCGGAAACGCCGCAGGGTGTCGAGCATGGGCTGGATGTGCAGCCCCACCCCCTCGCCGAGGGCGAGGGCCGCGAGGGCGTTCAAGGTGTTGTGGCGGCCGTCCATGGCCAGTTCCGACTCCGCCATCAGCACGGTGTCGCCGCGGGCCAGCCACGCCTCGCCGGCGCGCTGCACCAGGCCGTAGTCCCCCTGGGCGGGGGCGCCGTGGCAAAAGCCGATGACCCGGCGCCCCGAGTGGAGCATGGACATGACGATGGCATCGTCCCGGTTCATCACCTTGACGCCGTCCCCTTCGTAGATGCGGGATTTGGCCCGCACGTAGACCGCCAGGCTGGGGTAGCGATCCATGTGGTCGGCGCTGATGTTGAGGACCACCGCCGCCGCCGGCCGCAGGTGCCGGGTGGTCTCCAGCTGGAAGCTGGAGAGCTCCAGCACGTAGAGGTCGGGCACCCCGTCCGCCAGCAGATCCAGGGCCGGGGTCCCCAGGTTGCCCCCCACCCGCACGTCCCGATCCTGGTCCGCGGCCATCTCGCCCACCAGGGTGGTGACCGTGCTCTTGCCGTTGGAGCCGGTGATGGCCACCACCGGGGCGCGGGCCGCGGCCGCGAACAGGTCGATGTCGCCGGTGACCTCCACGCCCATGGACTCGGCACCATGGATGGCGGGCTCGGACAGGGCCACGCCGGGGCTCACCACCAGCCGCGCGGCGCGACTGAAGTGGATCGCCTGGAAGGGACCGAGGTGCACCGGGATGTGGGGCAGCTCGGCCCGCAGGGCCGCCAGCCCCGGCGGATCCGCGCGGCTGTCCACCACCATCAGGGGCACGCCCCGGGCGGCCAGGTAACGGGCACAGGACAGCCCGGTGCGCCCCAGGCCCACCACCACCGTGAGGCCTTCCGCGGTCTTGCCCTGCATGATTGCCGCTGATTGCATGAGCCGTCCTCTACCTGATCTTCAGGGTCGCCAGACCCGCCAGTACCAGCACCACCGTGACGATCCAGAAGCGCACGATGACCCGGGGCTCCGGCCAGCCCTTCAACTCGAAGTGATGATGCAGCGGCGCCATGCGAAACAGGCGCCGCCCGGTGAGCTTGAAGGAGACCACCTGCAGGATCACCGACACCGTCTCCATCACGAACACGCCGCCCATCACGAACAGCACCAGCTCCTGGCGCACCAGCACCGCGATGGTGCCCAGCGCCGCCCCCAGGGCCAGGGCGCCGATGTCCCCCATGAACACCTGGGCCGGATAGGTGTTGAACCACAGGAAGCCCAGACCGGCGCCGACGATGGCGCCGCACAGCACCACCAGCTCCCCCACCCCGGCGATGTAGGGAAAGTTGAGATAACCGGAGAAATTCACGTGGCCCGAGACATAGGCGAACACCCCCAGGGCCCCGGCCACCATCACCGTGGGCAGGATGGCGAGGCCGTCGAGGCCGTCGGTGAGGTTCACCGCATTGCTGGAGCCGACGATGACGAAATAGGCCAGCACCAGGAACAACAGGCCGAGCTGGGGCGCCACGTCCTTGAAGAAGGGCACCAGCAGGGCGGTCTCGGCGGGTGTGGTGGCGGTCATATAGATGTAGACCGCACAGCCTGCCGCGATGAGGGACTGGAACAGGTACTTGTAGCGCGCCGACAGGCCGGTGGGGTTCTTCTCCACCAGCTTCTTGTAGTCGTCCATCCAGCCCACCGCGCCGAACAGCAGGGTGACCACCAAGACCAGCCACACGAAGCGGTTGCCGGGATCGGCCCACAGCAGGGTGGTGACGGCGATGGCCACCAGCAGCAGGGCACCGCCCATGGTGGGGGTGCCCGCCTTGATGAGATGGCTCTCGGGGCCGTCGCTGCGCACCATCTGGCCGATCTGATAGCGTGACAGGCGGCGGATCATGGCCGGTCCCACCACCAGGGAGATGGCCAGGGCGGTGAGCACGCCGAGGATGGCGCGCAGGGTGAGGTACTGGAACACCTTGAAGCCGCTGTGGTACTGGGACAGGTAGTCGGTGAGCATGAGCAGCATCAACCCGTCTCCCGCACCAGGGCCGCCACCACCTCGTCCATGCGGGCGGAGCGCGACCCCTTCACCAGCACCGCGACGCCCTCATGGAGGGCGTCTTCCAGGTCCGCGATGAGTCGCGCCCGGCTGTCGTAGTGCCGCCCCCCGGCACCGAAGCCGGCCACCGCCTCGGCCCCCAGCTCCCCCACGGCATAGAGGCGCTCCACCCCGGCCCGGCGGGCGTACTCCCCGGCCTCCCGGTGGAACCGCGGTGCGTCCTGTCCCAGTTCGGCCATCTCCCCCAGCACCAGCCAGCCTGCGGCATCCAGCTCCGCGAGGAAATC
>JAABTG010000082.1 GCA_011389995.1 Thiotrichales bacterium | reverse complement strand
TCAACATTCAAAATTCAAAATTGCATCAACGCGTGGCGGCATCAGAACTTGTGGGCACCGTGGCTGCCGAGGCTCAGAATGTATTGCAGCCGGTAGGCTGGGTTGAGCAACGCGAAACCCAGCATCGAAGACGACCTGGTACCTCATGATGCTGGGATTACGCTGCGCTCATCCCAGCCTACGCGACTGCCCTTGTTCCCACCCGCCGGCATCGCCCCCTCCCCCCAATTCAACATTCAAAATTCAAAATTGCATCAACGCGTGGCGGCATCAGAACTTGTGGGCACCATGGCTGCCGAGGCTCAGGATGTATTGGAGATACACGTAGTCGAAGTCCTCGCCAGCGCCGTCCTCCCCGGTGACCATGTCCGCCGTGGCGGCCTGCAGCCGCAACAGGGAGAACTCGCTGGGCCGGTAGGTGAGGGCCGCGGTCCAGCGCTCCGACTCGTCGAAGTCCTCGCCCGGGCCGGTGCCTGTTACCCTGTTGGTGGTGCCCACGGCGTCGTAGCGCAGGCCGAACTGCCAGCGGGGCGCGAAGCCGTACCAGCCCTGGAGGTACCAGCCGTCGGTCTTGAACTTGCGCGTGCCGCCCACCAGGGTGGGGTCGTCCTCGAAGGCGGTGATCTCCATGTCCTTGGTATCGAACAGATACTCGCCCTGGAGGACGAGATCCCCGGCGCCATAGGAACGCGGTGCGTCGTACTTGTAGACCGCATCGAGGCCCCACAGGGTCTCGTCGCCGTCGAGGCCCGCCTCTTCTTCCTCGATCTCGCCGATGAGCTGGGACTGGCTGGCATGGGCCACCGAGGCCCCCAATTGCAAGGCGTGATTGAAGCCGAGGTCCGGGGCCACCTTGACGAAACCGGTGAAGAGCCGCGGACCGTCCTCCTCGCTGCCGATATCGAGTTCGGCCCGTTCATCCTCGTCCTCCACCAGAGCGCCGAAGCGTTCCTGCTCGCCCTGGAAGGCCTCCACACCGAACAGGGTATAGACCGGCAGTTCCGGCAGCCAGGTGAGCTGCACGCCGGTATCCGCCAGGTTGAAGCCGAAGAGGTTCTGATGGGCCAGGTTCTGGTCCACGAAATCCCACTCGTGGGGATGCTGGCGGTTCATGTAGCCGAAGTCGCTGAAGAACTTGCCCGCCTTCACCCGGAGGCCGGCAGGCAGAGAGCGGGTTTCCAGGAAGGCCTCCTCGAGTTCTGCACCGCCGCCGCTGTCGAAGGTGATGGTGGCCTGGGCGTCGAAGTAGGGGTCCACCGTGGTGGAGAGCCACACCTCGGCCTCACGAAAGTTGAAGCCCGTCTCGGCCCCGCCGTGGGCATGGCCGCCCCCCGCGTCCTCATGACCGTGGCCGCCGCCGCCGGCGCGGAAGGCCTCGCCCAGTATTTCGGTGCCCTCTCCGGCGGCGCTGTCGGTGTAGTAGTTGCCGTCGAGGATCACCGACATGCGGGGATTGAAGGCGTTGCCGGAGGAGACGGCACCCCGGTCCCGGGCGGGTGGCGGCCTGGTGGCGGCCTGGCGGCTCGCCTGGTCGGCCTTGCCGGCAGCCTCTCCCGCCGTCCTTTCGGCCTCCTCCAGGCGGGCCTCGAGGGACTCGATCCTGCGTTCGTAGTCCGCCTTCATCTGCTGGATCATGGTCTTCAGTTCGGCGATATCGGCGTCGCTTGCCGCGCCGGCACTTAAGGGTGCCAGCAAAGCGGCCGCCATGGCGGTACCGGTGATGGAATGCCTCATGGTTGTGGTCCTCTGCAATAAACCGTTATGGAGGCCACCGGACGTGCCGGCAGCCCCGTTGGAACGAGGTCGCTGGGGGGAGGATCGCCCCCCTGACTGCTGGATTGGGGGAAAGAACCGTGGCGGGCGAACCCCGCCGCGGCCCCTCCAAGGGACGTCAGGCGGGGGGACCGCGGGCAACACCGAGGGGAGTACAGGGCGCCGGCCCGGGGAGTTCCAGGGAGCCGGCGTTGAGGGTATGACCCGGATGGGCCAGGTAGAGGGAGGCCGTGGCGGCAACCCCATGCTTGATGTCGCCGCCCACCACGCAGTAGCCGCAGGCCGCGGGGTCGTCGTCGTGATCGAGGTGATGGACCTCATGGGCGGCCAGGACCACCTGAGCGAACACCAGCAGGCCGGCGAGCAGCCCCATGAGATAGCGGCGCCGGATTGCCTTGGCGGCCACCCCGGTCATCATCGCCGCCATGACCCCAGGCCCCGGGACGTACCGCCTGCCATGACCGTCCCGGTCCGACGTGCCGACGGCATCTCCCAGGCTTCGAACGCGGGGCATACACAGGGACGCTCCCCCGCACCCGTCCCGCGGTGACCACGGCGGGACAGGGCCCTGATGGACGCGAATCACCACTGTGGGCTAGTGTCCTGTCCCGCAAGAATCATTCGATTCTCGCTTGTTCGCAGCACGCCATGGGGCGTTATTCGTCGTCGCCATAGCAGTGCTATGCCTCCTCACTCTTGCCTTGCCTGGCGCACTGCGCCCGGCGCGACTTCTCGAACATGCTTACGGGACAGGACACTAGAGGGGAGAGGACCATGGGGAGCATTTGTGAATGTTATATCATAACAATTCGGTCCCACAAGCATGATGCAGGAGCGAATCACCCGCCCCCACCCTCGCCTTCGCCTGATGGCGGTGCCGCCGTTTCTGTTGTCGCACTCTAGGGGGGGTATTCCAGGCCCCTTCGAGGCGGGAGTCTTGCGTGCTGTTCTGCGACGCCGTGCCGCTTTGCCGATAGCGGGAAGTCCCCCGGCGACCTCGCCATGGGCCTAACGGACATGGCGCGAGGCCACCCCGAAGGATGAAAGGTGCGCCATGTCCGGCCCTCTCCCAGGGGGAGAGGGAGTCCACAGGTGTCGCTGCGCGACTTTCACGTTAAACCGGCGCGGGATTCATGAGGGGGCGAGGGGTTCTAGGAGGCCAAGGGCCGCCGGGTAGTCATAGGCCTCGATGTGGTGCCCGGCGGCCACCATGGCCTCACCGAAGGCCGACTCCAGCCCCGCCTGGTGGCGGGCGAAGAGGACCCCGGCCGCGGTGTCGTCGGCGGCCAGCAGCGCCATCAGGCGGGCCAGCATCTCGTTCATGTCGGCCTGTTCATCCGCTGTGGCGGGACCGGTCGCCAGCGGTCCCTGGTCCTCCAGGGCAACGGCGAACGCGGATAGGACCGCGGCCAGGGCCTCGGCCTGGAGTTCGGGTTCCGCACGCCTCTCCCGCAAGGCCCTCTCCAGGGCGCCGGCGCGTTCGGCGATGGCCACCAGCCCCAGGCTGCCCGCGGCACCCTTGATGGCGTGGGCGTGGGCCCGGGCCTCCTCCATCGCCCCCGCTGCCAGGTGCCCGACGATCACCTGCCCCTCATCTCCGTGGTCGGCGGCGAAGCGGTCCAGCAGCCGCCGGTAGGCACGCGTGTCCCCTCCCAGGTTGCGTAACCCCAGGGCCGCGTCCACGCCCTCCATGGGGGCCACGGTGCCCGGAATTGCCACCTCCACGCCTCCCCCGGGGCGCTCCAATATCCCGCCCGCCGGCCTGCGGGGCAACCAGCGAGCGAGGATACGGGTCAGCTCCTCCGGGTCCACGGGTTTGGCCACGAATCCGTTCATGCCCGCCTCCTCGCAGGCCAGGCGATCTTCGGCGAAGACGTTGGCGGTCATGGCGAGGATGGGCAGGACGTCGCCACCGGGGCGGGAGCGAATGATCCGGGTGGCCTCCAGGCCGTCCATCTCGGGCATCTGCACGTCCATCAACACCAGGTCGTATTCCTGGCCCCGCAGGCGGTCCACGGCCCGCCGCCCGTTGTCCACGGCATCCACCGTGAGACCCAGGTGGGCCAGCAGGGCCTCGGCCACCTCGCGATTGATGGGGTTGTCCTCCGCCAGCAGTATGCGCGCACCCTGCTGCTCCGGGGCGAGGGCCGCTCCCGCGGGCGCCGCCGCGCGGTGGGCCTGCTCGGGTCCGTGGCCGCGCCGGAGGCGAGCGGTGAACCAGAATACGCTGCCCTCGCCGGGGCTGCTGGTGGCCCCCGCCTCGCCCCCCATCATCCGGGCCAGGCGACGGGTGATGGCGAGGCCGAGGCCGGTGCCCCCGTGGCGCCGGGCGATGGTGCCGTCGGCCTGCTCGAAGGCCCCGAACAGGCGCTCCAGCTTCGCAGGGTCCACGCCGATGCCGGTATCGGCCACCTCGAAGCGCACCACCACCTCCCGGGGGGTCTCCTCAACCTTGACGGCGCGCATGACGATCTCCCCCCGGTCGGTGAACTTGACGGCGTTGGCGGCGTAGTTGAGCAGGGCCTGGCGCAGGCGCGTGGGGTCGCCCCGCAGCCACACCGGCACCGCGTCCCGGTCCACCGCCAGGGTCAGGCCCTTGCGCCGCGCCGGCTCCCTTACCATGGACTGGACGTGGTCGAAGATGGCGTTGAGATGGAAATCGCTGTGCTCCAGGGTGAGCTTGCCGGCCTCGATCTTGGACAGGTCCAGGATGTCGTTGATGATGGCCAGGAGGTGGCGGGCGGCCTCGTCGATCTTGGCCAGACGCTCCGCCTGGGAGGGCGTGGGGGCCTCCCGGCCGAGGAGGTGCGCGAGGCCCATGATGGCGTTCATGGGGGTGCGGATCTCGTGGCTCATGTTGGCCAGGAAGGTGCTCTTGGCGAGGTTGGCCGCCTCGGCCCGGGCCCGCGCCTCCGTGAGCTCGGCGGTGCGCTCGGCCACCTGCTCCTCCAGGTGGTGGCGGTGGCGCTCCAGCTCCTCCGCCATGTGCTTGCGCTCGGTGATGTCCTCCTTCACCGCCACGTAGTGGCTGATGTGGCCCCCATCGTCGCGGATGGGGGTGATGATGGCGAACTCGGTATATTCCGAACCGTCACGGCGGCGGTTGTACATCTCCCCACGCCAGGTCTCGCCGCGGCTGAGGGTGGCCCACATGGCCGCGAAGGTGCCGCGGGGGGTCCTGCCGGACTGAAGGACGCGGGGGTTCTGTCCCGCCACCTCGTCAGGCCCGTAGCCGGTGTTGTCCACGAAGGCCTGGTTGACGTACTCGATCTCGGCCGCGGTATTGGTGATGACGATGCTCTCGGGGCTCTGCTCCACCGCCAGGGAGAGCTTGTGCAACTGCGCCTCGGCGGCCTTGCGGTCGGTGATGTCGGTGGTGAAGGCGAGCACCCGCGGTATGTCGTCCAAGACCACCCGGGTCAGCAGCACGTCCAGCCACACCAGGTTTCCATGGGCATCCGGACTCATCCATTCGGTTCGATACTCACCTTGGCGGGCGGCGGTGTGGATGTATTCGAGGGCCCTGGCATGGGAATACTCCCCTTCCTCGAGCCACACCTCCTCCACGTTCAGCTCGGCCACGGTGGTGGCGCCGTGGAGGGCCAAAGCCCGGTGGTTGGCGTCCACGATATGGCCGTCGTCGATGTCGTGGACGAAGACGGCCACCGCGGCACTGTCGAAGAGGGTGCGAAAGCGCTGCTCGCTGCGGCGCAGGGCCTCTTCGGCCGCCTTGCGCTCGGTAATGTCCGCCGCCATGCTCACCGCTACCCGGCGCCCGTCGGGCAAAGGATCGAGGCCCACGGAGCTGAAGTCCCACACCCGCCGGCTGCCGTCGCGGCAACGGACCTGGAATTCCCCCTCTGCCTTGCGGCCAGTGAGGCCGTAGAGGGCGTCGATGCCGGCCTGCACCAGGGCCCGGCCCCCGCCGTAGGCCCGCTCGGTCCAGTCCCCGACGGTGGGGATGTCTTCCAGGCCATAGCCGCTGATGTCGGTCCAGGTGCGGCTCAGGGCCAGCACCTCGCCGTCCTCGGCGTGGATAATGACCGGGAAAGGGGCTTCCTCCATGGCCCGCCGGAAGCGTTCCTCGGCGGCATGGCGGGCCTCTTCCGCGGCCCGCCGCTCGGTGATGTCGCTCATGCCCCCCACCACCCGCAGCGGCACGCCCCCGGCATCCTGCAACACCTCGGCCCGATCCACTACCAGGGCGTAGCTGCCATCCTTGCGCCGGAAGCGGAACTCCACGTTGTACTCCGGGGCGCGGCCCTCCAGCATCTCCGTCAAGGCCGCCGTCACCCGCTCCCGGTCCTCGGGGTGGATGCGGGACAGCCAGGCCTCCTTGGTGGTCTCCAGGTCGCCGATGGTGTAGCCGAAGTTGGCCTCCATGCCCTCGCTGCGCCACACCGTGCCGGTGGCCAGGTCCAGGTCCCAGATGACATCGTGGCTGGCCTTGGAGAGCAGGCGGAAGCGCTCCTCGCTGGCCTCCAGGTCCGCCACCGCCCGCCGGCGCTCGGTGACGTCCATGACGAAGCCCTCGAGCCAGCGCCCGGGGCCGTTTTCCGTGGCCACGCACTGGCCCTTCTCCCACACCACCCGTTCCCCGCCGTCGGCGGTGACGATGCGGTACTCCACCTCGAAGGGCAGGCCCGCCGCCACGGCCGCCGCCACCTCTTCCCGCACGCTCGCCCGGTCGTCTGGGTGGATCAGGTCCTCGTAGGCGACATCCCCGCCTTCCAGCAACTGCTCCGGGGCATAGCCGGTGACCGCCAGGCCGCCCCGGCTGACGAAGGCCATGGGCCAGCCATGGGTGTCCAGGCAGCGATAGGCCATGCCCGGCAGGTTGTCCATGAGCACCGTCAGACGCCGGCGGCCCTCCATGAGGGCGATCTCCGCCTCCACCCGGTCGGTGATGTCGGCGGCCATGCTGATACCGATACGCCGGCCGTCGGGCAGGGCCCCCAGACCCACCGAGCTGAAGGACCAGATACGCTCGGAGCCGTTCCTGCAACGCACCCGGAACTCCCCCCGGGGCCGGGCGGTGGTGGTACCGTAGGCCTCGGCGATGACGGCCTGCACCTCCGCCGCCTGGTCGCCGTAGGCGCGCTCGGCCCACGCGGCGGTAGTGGTCAGTTCGCTGCGGTAATAGCCGGAGAGTTCCACCCAGGTATCGCTAAGCGCCAGCAACTCGCCGTCCTCGGCATGGATCATCACCGGCACCGGGGCCTCCAGGATGGCCCGCCGGAAGCGCTCCTCGCTGTGGCGCAGGGCGGCCTCCAGCACCTTGGCCTCGCTGATGTCCTCCAGGGTGGCAATGATAGCGGTGATCTCGCCGCCGGCTTCCCGCACCGGGGCGGCGTTGAGGCGTACTGGAATGATGGTGCCATCCCGACGGCGGCGCCGTATCTCCCGCCCTGTCAACTGCACCCCGCCGGCCACCTCCCCCAGGTTGGCCTCATACTCTTGCCAGGCCTCCGGAAACACCATGGGGTTGGGCCGGCCGATGACCTCCGCCGCGGTCCAGCCGAACACCCGCTCGGCGGCGGCGTTCCAGGTCAGGACACGGCCCTGGAGGTCCACGCTCATGAGGGGCAGGGGGGAACACGCCAACATCGCCTCCTGGAAGGCCTCACTGGCCTGGCGGGCCGCCTCCGCGGCGCGCCGGGCGCTGATGTCACGGACGAAGCTCTGATGGTAGGGTCGGTCCTCCAGTTCGATGACGGCCGAACTCACCTCCACCGGGAAGGGGCTGCCGTCGCGGCGGCGGTGGACGGTCTCGAACAGCACGCCGCCATCAGCCGCCGCGGCCTGCCACTGGTCCTCCAAGGCGGCCAGGGTCTCGGGGGCCCGCAGGTCGGCGACGGTCATAGCGGCCAGTTCGACGGCGCTGTAGCCGTAGGCCCGCTCGGCGGCGGCGTTGGCCTCGACGATGCGCCCCCTGTCGTCCATCAGCAGTACGACATCCCTGGCCTGGTCCACCAGCAGGCGGAAGCGCTCCGCCAGGGCCAGACGCCCCTCCCGCTCCGCCATCGCCTCGCGCTCCAGGTCCAGGCGTTCCGTAGCCCAGCCGAGGCGGTTACGCTGGTGCCAGGCCAGGGCCGTGGCGGCCATGGCCAGCAGGGCGAGGGCCAGGGCCATGAGGACCAGGGTAACGTTCCGGGACAGGCCGGCATGGACCTCATCCCTGTCCACCTTGGCGATGAGGTGCCAGGCGGTGCCCGGTACCGGCCGGGCCACGCCAATCACGGCCTTCCCCCGGTAGTCGACGCCCTTCACCAGGGTTCCCGGCGCGACCTGCCCTGTCGCCACCTGGACTGCCACCACCTCGGAGTCGGAGTGGGGCACCCGCAGGCGCAGGGCGGCGCCCTCCCGGTGGCGCAGGTCATTGACGAACAACACACCGTCACCGTCGGGCTTTACCAGCACGGTCTCGGCACTGGGGCTGGGCACCGGCCAGCCCTTGAGGAAGGGAAAGAGGAAGTCTTCCTCGTGAAGGCGGAAGAGCAGAGCGAGGCCCCCGCCTCCGGTGGTCTCCGGCAGGGGCGCCACCGTGTCGAAATGGACATGGCGGTCCTCGCCCTCACCATAGGGGTAGAGGCCTGAGAAATGGACCTCTCCATCGGCCCGGGCGCGCTCCAGGGCGGCCTGTAGCGGCGGCGCCCCACGGAGATGATTGCCGGCGCCCAGAGGATAGCGCCCCTCCCGGTCAATGAGAGCGACCATCTCGTAACGCCGCGCCTCCGCGATGCCGGCGAGGCGCACCAGCACCTGGTCCCGGGCGCCGATATCGCCATCCACACGCCAGCGCTGGAGCATCTCCAGCAGGGGCAGGCTGCTCCGCACCTGCTCGGCGTCCCGGCGCCGCTCCTCCAGCCAGCGGCTGAGCTGGTCGGTCTTGAGGGCGGCCACCGCCTGCAACTGGGCGGCGTACCGGTCCTGCTGCTCGGCCATCAGCCCCCGCAACCCAAAGACACCGCCGGCCACCAGCAGCAGGCCCAGGGCCACCAGGGCCGCCGTCAACCGGGGAGAGGCAGGCGGCACCGCGCCCGTGGCGGGCCGACGGCCCCGGCTCAGGGCCCAGTAGAGAAGCAGGGATGTGACGGCCACGAAGGCCAGCCCCTTGAAGGCGCTCACCAGGCTCAAGGCCCAGGGGTCCGCCACCAGGGTGGCCACCAACAAGTCCGACAGCAGGATCCACAGAGTGGCCCCGAGGGCATAGAGGAGTACGGGGGTACGGCGCCCGAGGCCGGGAAGAGTGGCGGGGCCCGCCATGACCTCAGCCCTCTACAGCGGGCGTCGTGACGCCTTCACGATGGCGCAGGGCGATGTCCGTGAAGGCCCCGTAGTCCGCCAGGAAGGCGTCCGTGAGGTCGGGGTCGAAGTGGCTGCCCCGGCCCTTGAAGATGACCTCCCGGGCCTCCTCGAAGGACATGGCCGGCTTGTAGACGCGCTGGGAGATGACGGCATCGAAGACATCCGCCACTGCCATCAGACGCGCCGACAGGGGGATGTCGTCCCCCGCCAGGCCGTCGGGGTAACCGCTACCGTCCCAGCGCTCATGGTGCCAGTGGGCGATCTCCTTGGCCAGCCTGAAGAACACCACCGGCCGTTCCACCTCGGCCTCGGCGCGCTCGATGGCCCGGGCACCGATCGCCGCGTGGGTCTTCATGACGACCCATTCTTCCGCCGTGAGCCTGCCGGGCTTCAAAAGGATATGGTCGGGGATCCCCACCTTGCCGATGTCGTGCAGGGGCGCCGACTTGGTGACCAGACGGATAAACTCCGGGCCGATGGTGTCGCGGAAACGCGGATGGTCCTGCACCAGCAGGGCCAGGCGCTCCACATAGGACTGGGTGCGCAGGATGTGATCGCCGGTCTCGGGGTCCCGGGTCTCCGCCAGGTGGGCCAGGGCGCGGATGGAGACGTCCTGGATGATCTGGTTCTCCTCCAGGCGCCGGGCCACCTCCGCCTCCAGAAAGTTGTTCTGGTCATGAAGATGGTCGCTGGCGTCCTTGAGGGCCAGATGGGCGCGCACCCGGGCCCGCAGGATGGCGGGGTTGACGGGCTTGGTGATGTAATCCACCGCCCCCAGGCGCAGCCCCTTTTCCTCGTCCTCGGCGGCCTCCCGGGCAGTGACGAAGATGACGGGAATATGACCTAGGCCTGAATTCTGGAGGCTCGACACCACCGCGTAGCCGTCCATGTCGGGCATCACCACGTCCAGCAGGATGAGGTCGGGCCGGGGTTCGCCGACGGCCACCTCCAGGGCGCGGCGTCCCGAGGTGGCGGCGCGGACACGGTAGGTGTCGGCCAGGGCGTGGTCCAGCACCGACAGGTTGGCGGCGTGATCGTCGACGATGAGAATGGTGTGTTGGGTCATGGTCCCGGAGCCCGTGGTTTCCTTAATGAGTGGCGGCGGCGGACCGGTCCTTCTTTAGGAAATAGCCGATTATCGACCCCCTGCCTGGGAACGGGCTGGAAGGACTTCGGAGACCCTCCGTGCCGGCCACCGGGGCGGGGGCCGTTACTCAATCCTCTTCGGGTGGCGGCGGATGGATATCCAGGCCGATGAGCACCTTCTCGCGATCCGAGAGGTCGCCGATGATGCGCCGCATGGGGGGCGGCAGGTGCTTCACCAGCATGGGGGTGGCGACGATGCGCTCGTCCTCGGCCAGCTGGGGGCGCTCCAGCAGGTTGACGACCTCGGCCTGGTAATGAGCCCCCACTTCGGGGTCGGCGCAGATGGCCCTGAGGTTCTCGATGGCGCGGCGGGCCACCGGGGTATCCCCCAGGACGTAGAGACGGATGGTGTACTTTTCCATGTCGCTTCAGGACCCTTCGACCTGAATGCCGCTGGCGCCGATGGTGAACCCCCGCAGGCCGCCGGAACTGGCACCGCCGCGGGCCTTCACCAGCTGAATGACCCGTCTCACCTCGGCCTCCGATTCCACCTGGCGCAGGCGGATCCAGACGTCGCTGAGGCTGGAGATGTTCATGGTGCTGGTGTTGCGGGCGTCGTCGGGCAGGAGCTCCGTGAGCAGCAGGGTGACGCCCCGGGCCTTGAGGCGATTGGTGAAGCGCACCAGCATCATTTTCACCTGCAGGGGCGAGCCGAGGTCGGCCAGGGCCGAGATGGGGTCGATGACCATGAATTGCACCGCGGCCTCATCCACCCGCTCCGAGATGCGGATGAGGTGGCTCTCCAGGCCCATCTCCACGGACCGCACCGAGTGCATCTCCAGGACACGGGATTCCAGGAAAGGGGCGAGGTCGATGCCCACGGCCCGCAGGTTGCGGCGGATCTCCTCCGGCGACTCCTCCAGGGAGATGTAGGCGGCCCGGCGACCCGCCTCGAGGGCGGCGTGGAGCAGGCTGGCGGCCATGATGCTCTTGCCGGTGCCGGCGGCACCCGAGACCATGATGGTGCTGCCGTCGAGGTAGCCCGCCCCGCCCAACATGGCATCCAGCCCGGCGACGCCGGTGGCGGTGCGAGTGGTGGGCGCCGCCGCCATGAGCGCGGTGCCCGTCACGGGCAGGATGGATACGCCCCCTGCATCCAGCAGGAAGGGATACTCGTTGGTGCCGTGGGCGGCGCCGCGCATCTTCACCACCCACAGATAGCGGGTCATGAGACGCTCGTTGAGTTGCTGGCTGAGTTGGATCACGCAGTCCGAGGCATACTCCTCGAAGCGGTGCATGACCCCCGCGCCGGCGGTCGCGGACAGGGTCACCAGGGTGGTGAGCCCGGCGTCCCTCAGCCACTCGAAGAGGGCCAGGATCTCGGTGCGCAGCCGGTCGCCCCCCAGGGCGAGCTGGAGGTTGTCCAGGGAATCGATGACCAGGCGGGTGGCACCGGTGGCCGCGAGGGCACCCTCGATGCGCAGGCGGATGACGTCCAGGTCGTAGACCCCCACCACCTCGTCTTCGAAACCGGGACGCATGTCGAGGATGCGCAGGCGCCCTTCGTCCAGGGCCCGGCTGCCCGCCATGCCGAGGCCGTCCATGTAGTCCACCAGCCGCCCGGGGCGCTCGTCGCAGGTGACCATGACCACACCCTCGCCCGCCGCCAGGCCGCCATGGATGAAGGACAGGCCGAACACGGTCTTGCCCGTGCCTGGCCCGCCCGTGAGCAGGACGGGGGTACCGGAGGGGTAGCCGCCCTCGAGAATGGCGTCGAGCCCCCGGATGCCGGAGGACATCTTCGCGTAGTTGAAGGTCATGGGAAATGCCTGAACTTGGCCGACGCCTCCGGAGCGGCCCATCCGACACCCGCCCGCCGGCGACGTTTGCGCAAACGATAAATTAAATTGCTCAAATGATAAATTTCACTGTCGTTTAGCATGAGACCTATCCCAGCGCAAGGACGGACCCATGGTCAGGCCGCCGCCTGCCGCCCCCGGCCGCCGGCCCCGAAGGGCCTTACCAGGGCCACCAGCAGGGGCAGCAGGGTGAGGTTGGCCACCAGGGCGATGATCATGGCCAGGGCCGTGAGCAACCCGAAATAGATGGTGGGGATGAAGTTGGACAGTACCAGGATGGAGAAGCCCAGGGCGATGGTGACGGAGGTATAGAAGATGGCCCGCCCCACGCTGGTATGGGAGCGCCGGATGGCGGCCTCATAGTCACCATCCACGGCATACTCCTCGCGGATGCGATGGAGGTAGTGGATGGTATCGTCCACGCCGATGCCCACGGTGATGGCGGCGATGGTGATGGTCATGATGTCCAGGGGGATCCCCGCCCAACCCATGAGGCCGAGGATGAGGGCCGCCGCGACCACCGTGGGCACCACCCCCACGAGCGCCAGACGCAGGTTGCGGAACAGCGCCATGAGCATCAGGAGAATGGCCACGAAGACCACGGACAGGGTCATGATCTGGGAGTGGAACAGGCTCTGGAGCACGTTGTTGTAGAGCACCACCATGCCGGTGATGTTGACTTGGCCGGGCTCGAAGCCCAGCTCGTCCACGAGGCCCGTACGGATGCGGGCCAGCAGCTCGTCCCGCTGCAGATCCGGATCGGAGTCGATGACGCGCACGCCGAAGCGCACCTGGTTGCCGTCGTCGCTCATGTAGGGGTCGAAGAGGGTGGTCTTGACGTCTTCCGGCAGGCGCTTGTACATCACCGCCAGGGTGAGGTTGTCCAGGGGTTCGCCCTCGTTGAGTTGGGTGAGCATGGCCATGGTGGTATGCAGGGACAGCACCTTGCCCGTCTCGTCCAGGCCGTCCAGGTACTGGTGGACCCGGGTGACGTCCTCGAGGGCGAAGGTGTTGAACCAATAGCTGTCGCCGGACAGGCCCGCCTCACCGCCACCGCCGTAGGCCACGTCCTCCTGGGCCATCTCCTTCTGGTACTCGATGAAGCCCTGATCGGGGTCGAGGACCACGTCCAGGGGTGTGGTGCCCCCCAGCTTGCGATCGATGAGCAGCATGCCCTGGTGGATCTCGGTGGTGTCCTTGAAATAATCGATGAAGCTGTTCTCCACCGTGAGGCGGGTGATGCCCGCCACACTCGCGGCGAACACCAGGCCGTAGACCACCAGGGTGCCCACCCGGCGGTGCTCGATGAGGCCGGCGAAGGCGCGGGTGACGGCGCCCGTGACATCCACCCTGCGACGCACCGGTTCGTGGGGCGGCAGGATGGCCAGCAGGGCGGGAAACAGCAGGAAGGCCAGCACGAAGGCCATGGCCACGCCCGCCACCATCATCCAGCCGAAATCCATGACCGGACGGATGTCACTGACCACGAGGGAGCCGAAGGCCACCATGGTGGTCAGGGCCGTAAAGAAGGAAGGCACCAGCTTGGTGCGCATGGCGGTGGCGATCTTCTGCTCATGATCGTCCGCCGGCGCCTCGCTGTGGAGCTCCTCGTAGCGCACCACCAGATGCACGGTGAGGGACAGGGTGATGATGAGCAACAGGGAGATGAAGTTGGACGACACCACCGTCACCCGCCACTCCACCAGCCCCAGGTAGCCCGTCATGCCGATACCGGCGGCGACGCACACCGCCAGGGGGATGAGCACCCAGCGCAGGCGCTTGAAGGACACCGCCAGCAGCACCACCAGGAAGCAGAACACACCGAGGCCGAAGACCTGGATGTCGTTCCTGACGAAGCGGACCATATCGGCCACGATCATGGGCACGCCGCCGAGGTGGATCTCGGCGCCGTCGCGGTAGCGGTCGAGGATGTCCCGGACCTCGGCGATGGTGTCCGCCTGACGATCCTGGAAGGCGTCCTTGTAGTCGTTGAAGCGGGCACTCACCTCCTCGAGCTCCGCCTCCTCGGCGGCGCTGAGCCCCTGGTCGTCGCGCTTCATGCGCAGGCGGTTGCGTTGCTCCAGCAGGGAGCGGTATTTCTCGTCCCTCTCGAAGGTCACCTGGATGGCGGTGGTGGTGCCGTCCTCGCTCATGATGAGGTTGCGGTAGAGGGGGCTGGTGCGCAGTTCCCGGGCGGCCATCTCGCGGTCCGTCTCGGGGCTGGTGAGGGTCTGCACCCCTTTCTGGATCTCCCGCAGAGTCACCGGCGGGCTCTCGATGAGGGGCACGTCCAGCATGGAGGTCACCTCCGCCACCCGCTCCACCTGGGCCAGGTCGTCCCGCAATGCCCCCACCGCGGCGATGGTGGCATCGGAGAACATGTCGCCGTGGGGGGTGTAGGTGACGAAGAGGAAGTCATCGGAGCCGTAGCGCTCGCGGATCTCGCGGTAGTAGCGCAGGTCGGCGTCATTCTCCAGCAGCAGCGAGTCCGCCGAGGCGTCGAGCTTGAAATCCCGGGCGAACCAGGCGGCGGCCATTATGAACAGAGCCACCACGAGGAGGCTCACCACCGGCCGGCGCAGCACCAGGCCGAAATAAAGGGAATAGAGGGTTGCGCGCATGTTAGTGTTTCAGAATATTTTAATTTATTGCAAGCAAGAGTTTATGGGCCGCCTATGGTGACACAACATGGAGCAATCCGCCTCGCCCGCCGGTCACCCTCCGGCCGCCCCGCCGGTGGCCCGGGGGCCCTTGCGATGGCGCCGGCCGGGCCTATCCTTAAAGTAGGTGGACCGGTAAAGTAGGTGCACCGGTTTCGCATCCCGCGATACCGCGACACCGTGGCTTCACGACCGTGGATAGACCCATGAATACACTGCACCAGGATACCCAACGCTTCGAGGCATGGCTCGCCGATTTCGATAAGAAGATCGAGGAACTCCGACGCCAGGTGGCGGCCGCCGAGGGTTACCGCCAGAAGGGCCTGCAGAACGAGCTGGACGAACTGCTGGCCCGCCGCCGCAAGGCCGACGAGCATATGGCGGAACTCAGGCTGGCGGATGCGGAGGCCTGGGCCCGCGACGACTTGCGTACCAGCATCTTCGCGGTATTCGACGACATCGGTAAGCGCCTGGACCGCCTCATGGCCCGGGTCTAGGTGCGTTCAGGCCGCGTGTAGGGTAGGTTAAGCGAGGCGGAGCCACCAGTCACCGGCCACGGACCCGGCCCGGATGCCGTTGCCCTGGATGCCGGGGTCCGGCCCGGCATGACGAAGGATGGTCGTGCTCCCCTTTCGCGTAATTCCGCGTCTTTAGCGGCTACGCTTTTCGCCCTCTGGCCCTGGCACCATCAAGCACCGAATCATGGCGCTGGCGATCGCTGCTCGCGGCGTAGCCGCTCGCGCTCGTAGAGCTTGTGGTATTCGCCGGTGACCTTGGCCAGCTCCCCTTCGAGGCGCGCGTTCTCCTCCTTCAGTTCGCGGTAGCGGGCGCTCAGGTTCTTGATCTCCTCCCGCAGCTTCACCAGCAGTTCGTCCCGACCGCTGGAACGCGGGTTGACGCCATCGGCCACCAGGGCCAGGTAGCCGGCCACCAGGCCGTGGATGTCCTCGTCCAGGCGCTCCAGACCCTGGCTGCCCTCGCCGGTGAGGGCGTTGAGGATGCGGGAGAAAACGGTGTTCTCGCGGCGCATGAGGTCGTCGAGCCCGGCCTCCACCAGGTCCCCGTTGAGGAGGCTGATGCGTTGCAGCAGTTCACGCCGCCGCTGCTCGCGCGCCGGGCGGCTGCCCTTCAAGCGCTTGATGAGGGTGCGCGCGGAGCGGCGGTGGGCGCGGTAGCGCCGCGAGAACGTGACCAGGATCACCACCAGCAAGCCAATGATGAGGACGCCCACCTCGATGCCCACCAGCTGCAGGGCGATGGTGAGATCGTCCATCAGCCCAAGTCCATCAACTCAGGGCCTCGGCGACGGTCGCCGCCCGGCGGGCGCGGGCGCGGCGCCACAACCACCAGCCCACCCCCACCAGGGGCCACAGGGCGAGGTTGGCCACCCCCACCCATATCCACACCATGGACCAGTCCAGGGCGGCCGCGGCAGCCGGCATCTCCTTCCGGGGCAGGGGTGGCAGGGGCACCGGCTGTCCGGGCACCAGGCCCTCGATGGCCAGTTGATAGTCGTCGCCGTCCACCTGGGCGGCCTCCAGGCGCACCTCGATCATGCGTCCCGCCAGGGCCCGGGGCAGCACCGTGTCCCACACCCCCGGCGACGCGGCGGCCACGGTGATGGCCTCGGGCTCGTCGCCGTCCAGGGCACGGTAGGCCAGACGCGCCGTGTCCAGGTCCATGAGCCCGGCGGCCAGGGTGGCCTCCAGGGTCACGGCGCCGTCCTCGCCGGCGGTCATGCGGATGGTGCCGGGCTCCTCGTGTATCCGCATCTCGTGGCGGTACTGGCGGGCGAAGGTGCGCCCATCCGCCACCACCGTGATGGCCAGGGTGCCCTCCCCCGATCCCGCGTCGACGCTCAAGGCATAATTGCCGGGGTCGCCTTCCGGGTACATGCCCGAGGACACCTGTCGGTCACCCTCACGGCCCGCGGCCACCTGGAAACTCACCACGTCGAGGAAGGCGGAGTCCGTCACCGTGCCCCCCTCGCGCAACAGTCTCGCCACCACCGGCACGGAGCGCTCGTGGAGCATATGGTTGGGCAGGGGGTCCACCTCGAGGCGCAGGTTGGTCACCACCATCACACGGTTGTCGGGGTCCCTGGCGGCATCGATACGCCAGCGCCCTGCGGGCGGGTCGCTGATGGTGACCAGGTCATAGGCCTGCTCCACCTCCCAGCGCACGTTGTCGGGTAAGGGATTCCTGCTGGAGAGCAGGCTGCCGTCGGGCTGCACGATCTGGCTGGCCATGGCCCCGCTGTGGCGGAATACCAGCAGGGTCATGTCGCTGACGGCATCGTCCACGGTGAAGCGGTTGCCCTCGTCGATGGGCACGGTATCCGGTGGCGTGGTCTTCTCGAACAGGCGCAGGAACACCCGGTTGAGTTGTTCGGCCGAATCCACCTGCTCCGACCAGCCGCCGGTACCCCGGGCCAGGGCCTCCAGCAATCCCGCGTCGGCATTGGCGGACAGGGCGATGGTATGGACCGTGGCCCCCTTGGCCTCGAGGCCCTCCAACAGCCCGCTGCGGATACGCTGCCGGGAGGCCGCGCTGGTGTCCTCGCTGCCGCCGACATCCACCATGCCGTCGGTGAGGAGGATGACGTAGCGGTCCCCGGCGGCCGCGGACCAGTCGGTCGTGGCGGCCACCAGGGCCTGCTCGATGTCGGTGTAGAGTTCGTCGGAGCGGATGCGCCGTGCGACACGACGGGCCCTTTCCTTCCACGCGGTGCCCGCGGTATCCACGGGCACCGCCGCCCTCACGTGCTCGCCGAAGGTCCAGATACCGGCACGGGCGTCCTCGGGCAGCAGACCCACCAGGAGGCCCAGGGCCGGCGCCCGGAGATTGCGGGGATCGTTCTTTTTCATGCTGCCGGAGACGTCCACCAGCACCCGCAGGTCCACGGGCCCCTGCTGGGCGGCGGCGGGCAACGGGACCATGAGCCAGGGGACGAGCCAAAGCAGAGCGAGTCCGACGGCGCGCGCCGGAGCAATCGTCATGAACCACCTGATGCCGAACACATCGATTCCCACCCCATGGTTATATGACACGTCCACTCCCCGGGGCGGTATTACGCCCTTGATTCCTATGCGGTCGAAAACGGGAGTTCTTGAGGAGAGGCCCGCCGGGCACCCCTCAGCGGCGGTCCATCTCGGGGGTCCAGGAGGGGATGTCGGAGTCGTCGGCGTTGACCAGGGCACTGGTCTCCCGCAGGCGCACCGCCAGGATGGCCGCCAGGGACTGATAGAAGCGGCCGTATATGCTGGGATAGCTCTTGAGCAGCGGCTTCATGAGCATGTGGTCGATGACGTAACATTCCACGAAGTCGTCGGCGACGATGTTGGCGCTGGCAGGGGAGCCGTCGATGAAGGACATCTCGCCGAAGATCTCCCCGGGCCCGAGGCGGGCCAGCTCCAGGGGAAAGCCCATGCTGCCCTTCTCCACACGCACTTCGCCGTGGCGTACGACGTAGATGGCGCTGTGGCGGTCCCCCTCGCGCACGATCACCGACTCCGGGGAGAAACGCGATGTCCCGCCCTTCTGGAGCAGCGCGAGCTCTTCTTTCTCGGTCAAGTACTGGAAAATCCGCTCCACGTACCGGTGTCCTCGCTGGTTCTATGGGGGCGGGCGCCCCGGTATGGCCGTCCGGAAGCCGTTAATAGCATAGTCTAGCGCTTCCTATCGGCCTATACGACAGGGGGGGAGGGAAGGGCAATTTTGAATTTTGAATTGGGGGTCGGGGGTCGGGGGTCGGGGGTCGGG
>JAABTG010000081.1 GCA_011389995.1 Thiotrichales bacterium | reverse complement strand
TGCCCTGGCTCGACCCGATGTCTGGAAGTGTTTATACCCTGGGTAACTACGAAAGGCGCGAAAGGACGCGAAAGACAACAACTGCTCACAGAAGCACGAAGGCACCAGGGGGTTGGAGTGTCCCCGCTCCCCCATGGCGACCGGGCCAAGGGTGCCCAAGGCGTAGCCGCTTATCCCGGTGATGCCCCTGGAGCCCCGACCTCTTTATTCGCGCATTTCGCGTCTTTCGTAGTTACCTTTTGCCCCCCGGTGCGATGGGCAGGTCCGCTACCCTTGGCCTACCCAACGGGCTGATGACCCGGTGCTGGCACGCGGTTCCGGGATTAGAAGCCCATGGAAACTACACCAATTGAGACGCCTCAGTAGATCTCCAGGCAGCCCGACTCGGGGTCGGCCAAGAAGGCCGCCACTTCATCACGATGTCTGATGAGCAGGGCGGTGACGTACCAATTCGGCTTGTTGCCGCATTTCAACCAGATGACCTTGGGAGGGCTGCCGTGCAGCACGGTGAGTTCATGGAAGTCGGAGTCCTTGGTAAGTAAGGTGAACCCGTTGTCCTTTGCATACTTCCATACGGCAATGTCATCGGAGTGATCCAGCCCGACCGCCTCCACCTGGAACGACCCGGGATACGCCGGCAGCAGTTGCTGCAGCATGCGAAACGAGAGGTTCTGGTCGAGCAGAAGCTTCAAGCCGGGCCGAGGATGGAGATCTGATGCTCCCGATCGGCAGCGAAGGCCAGACAGGCCCGAATATCTTCGGCCACCAGCTCAGGATACTCGCTGAGAATCTCGGCCTCGCTCATTCCCGCCGCAAGCCAGTCCAGTACGTCGTACACGGTGATTCGCATGCCGCGAATACAGGGCCTTCCGCCACGCTTCCCCGGTTCGATGGTAATGCGCTCCTGGTAACCGCTCGTCATACACGGACTCCCCTTCGTTGGACGGCGCCTTGCGGGCGGATGATGCGAGTATTCGGCCCCGGAGCCGCCGGATCAAGAGACGATTGAAATGACGGTGTCAGGAACCGTTTTCACCCTGGGTAACTACGAAAGGCGCGAAAGGACGCGAAAGACAACAACCGCTCACAGAGGCACGAAGGCACCAAGGGATGGGAGCATGCTCCCTGCCCATGGCGACCGGGTCAAGGGTGTCCAAGGCGTAGCCGCTTATCCCGGTGATGCCCCTGGAGCCCCGACCTCCTTATTCGCGCATTTCGCGTCTTTCGTAGTTACCTTTTGCCCCTCGGTGCGATGGGCAGGTCCGTAGGCTGGGATGGAGCGTCGCGTAATCCCAGCATCCCCATACGCCATGCCATCCTCGATGCCGGGTTTCGCGTTGCTCAACCCAGCCTACCCGCTACCCCCGCTCGACCCGGCAGGCTGGGATTACGTTGTCAGAAACCGTTTCGGCCCGGCTCGGTCAACCATCCCTGGCTTCTTTCCGCCGCATTCGGCAGAAACCCCGGGATCGGGCCTGCCGCTTTACGCGCTGGCGGCTTTTTGTTATCAACGAACTTAGCCGCATCACGCGGATGTCTCGGAGCCTGGGGATGACCATCGCCGCACCACAAGCCTTTCGCTGGACCCGGGAGATGTACGACCGCATGGTGGAAGAAGGGATCCTGGGGCCCCACACCCGGGTGCAGCTCATCGATGGAGAGGTCATAGAGATGACACCCCAGGGAAGCCGCCACGCCGGCGTGGTTCAGCTGGCAGGGGAGGCCTTGCGTAAGGTCTGCCCGAGGGATGCCCATGTGCGTTTCCAGCTTCCCCTGGCCCTGGACGACCATTCTGAACCCGAGCCGGACGTGGCCGTGGTGCCGGGGGTGCCCCGGGACTACATCGAGGCTCATCCTTCCAGGGCCCTGCTGGTTGTAGAGGTGGCGGAATCGAGCCTCGGCCTCGATCGCACCCGCAAGCAGCGCATCTATGCCCGCAACGCCATTCCGGAGTACTGGATCGTCAACCTCGCCGAGGCGGTTCTGGAGGTTCACCGCGACCCGCGCGGCGAGGCCTACGAAGACCGCCGGGAGTTGAAACCGGATGATACCGTTGCACCCCTGGCGTTGGACGGCGCGCACCTCGCGGTGACGGAGCTCCTGCCGTGAGCGTTAACTCAACAACTCAAGCCTGACCCCGTGAGTTGAAGCCATGAGTCGTGAATGCCAACCCTGCACCGGCTGTTGTGACGGCTGGGTGCGCATGGAGGTCTACGGTCACGAGGTGGCGCCGGGCAAGCCCTGTCGGTTCAGCACCGGGGCGGGCTGCGCCATCTACGAGGAGCGCCCGGCGGACCCGTGCAAGAACTTCATCTGCGGCTGGCGCATGGAGGACAGCCCCTACCCCGAATGGATGCGCCCCGACCGGGCCAAGGTGTTGATCATTCCCGGGGTGCGGGCGTGGCAGGGGCGGCCGGTGGACCTGGCGGTGCCGGTGGGGCGGCGCATCCCCGGCCGCGCCCTGGACTGGTTGAAGCGCTATGCCACGGAGCAGGCCCGCCCCCTCATCTACACCGAGCAGGTGCTGACGCCGGAGGGCTATGCCGTGGACCAGCAGGCCATCGGCTACGGCCCGCCGGATTTCCAGGAGGAGATCCGGCGCCTCGCCGAGACGGGCGCGAAGCTCTGGTAGGGCTTCAATTGGCAGGCGATTTGGCCTAATCTTTAGACCGTCGTCGGAGACGACACCCAAGGAAGCGCTGATTTATTCAGCCCTTACCTAAAATGGAACTTTGATAAACAAAGGAGATCGTGAATCATGAAGATTCTAAGGAGTGTCATTCTTTCCCTTGCCCTGGTCCTGCCTTCCCTGGCCCTCGCCACCGGAGCCCTGAACATCAACACCGCCAGCGCCGAGGCCATCGCCGAATCCATCAAGGGTGTGGGCGTGCACAAGGCCAGCGCCATCGTCGCCTACCGGGATGCCCATGGTCCGTTCAAGTCCGTGGACGAACTGGCGGCCGTCAAAGGCATCGGGGCCAAGACCGTGGAGAGCAACCGGACCCGGTTGACGGTCAAGTAGGCCCCCTAACGGAGGCTACATCAAGCGGGCTGCGGCCCGCTTTTTTCGCTCTGGTGCCTGGTCCGGGCCGTGATGATCCCGGGGATAGGCGTAAGAATCTGGAACCACGAAATACGCGAAAGGACGCGAAAAGGGAAAACTCCAGTGGTGGATTGAGGCTTTCAGCCTCGCTTCATAAGCTCATCACCGCGGTGACCGATCTGGGCGAGGTGTTTCACATCGGAAATGAGGTATGTCCGGATCACCATTTGCACGTCATCCGTCTCGATCCTCAGTCGGCCATCCCAATGGATTCCCATATAACTTGTTCTTTTTTCGCGTCCTTTCGCGTATTTCGTGGTAACAAACGCCTTTCAAGCTGGCACAAATTCCCTCAGCCCACACTCCGTCTCAGCTCCTCCAGCCGTTCGACGGTGCCCACGTCGGTCCACGCGCCGCTGTAGCATTCCCCCCCCACCCGGCCCCGGGTCGCGGCTGCCCGCAGCAGGGGGGCGAGGGGAAAGATCCCCGGCTCGCAACCGCAAAACAGGTCCGGGTGGTAGAGGCCGATGCCGCTGAAGGTGAGGGGGCCGGGGCCTCGGGCGGTCACCCGGCCCGCCGCCAGGGCGAAATCGCCGGCGGTGTTGTGGTGGGGGTTGGGTACCAGCACCAGCCGCGCCAGGTCCCCCGGCGCCAGGGCCAGTCCCTCGAAGGGGTAGTCGGTCCAGATATCGCCGTTGACCACCGCGAACGGGCCTCCACCCATCAACTCGAGGGCGTTGAGGATACCGCCGCCGGTGTCCAGCGCGGTGCCGTCCTCCCGGGAATAGACGATGTCCACCCCGTAGTGGCGGCCATCGCCGAGGGCCTCCTCGATGAGGTGACCGAGGTGGGCGGTATTGATCACCAGCCGCTGGTAGCCGGCCCCGGCCAGGCGTCGCACATGGCGGCCGATGAGGGTCTCGCCGCCGGCCTCGACGAGGGGTTTGGGCAGCCTGTCCGTGAGGGGGCGCAGGCGCTCGCCGCGGCCGGCGGCCAGGATCATGGCCGCCCGGCTCATGGGCCGGGCGCGGCCGCAGGGTCATCCCCGAGCCATGGCACCAGCGGCGCGAGTTCCGGGTATTCCCGGGCGGCGGCCTTCACATAGGCGGCGGTGCGGGGAATGTCCCCCAGATAGCCCGACTTGCCGTCGCGGTGATGGAGGCGGGCGAAGATGCCCATGGCCTTGAGATGGCGCTGGGTGGCCATGAGGATGAACCAGCGCAGGAAGACGTCGTCGTCCGTGGGCGCCATCACACCCGCCGCCGCCAGGCGATCACGATAAGCCAGGGCCCATTCCCGCACCCGGGGGCGGGGCCACGCCACGTAGCAGTCCAGCAGCAGACTCGCCAGGTCATAGGTGACGGGGCCCGTCACGGCGTCCTGGAAGTCCAGCACCCCAGGCCCCCCCTCGCCCCCGGTCATGAGATTGCGGGAGTGGTAGTCCCGGTGGGTGAAGGCGACGGGCTGGGCGAGGGCGTTGGCCACCAGGAGGTCGCATTGGGCGTCCCAGCAGGCCTCCTCGGCAGGACCGAGCCGGCGTTGCAGGTGGACCCCGAGGTACCACTCGCGGAAGATCCCGAGCTCCCGGCGCAGCAGGGCCTCATCATAGGGCGGCAGGCCGGCCGTGGCCGCGTCCCGCTGGAGGCGCAGGAGGGTCTCCAAGGCCGCGCCGTAGAGGGACGGCGCCGTGGCGGCGTCGAGGACGTCCAGATAATGGGTGGTGCCGAGGTCGGAGATCATGAGGCGGCCCGTCGCCGGGTCGCCGGCCCGGATGGCGGGCACCCGCGCCCCCGCCGTGGCCAGGCGCTGCCGGACGTCCAGGTAGCGGGCCAGGGCCTCGGGTTGGTGGGGGTCGTACATGACCACCAGGGCCTCGTCGCCCCAGCCATGGACCCGGAAGTAGAGCCGCGTCCCGGCGTCACCGGCGATGGGCTCCAGCCAGGGCCGCTCCGAGCCCAGCACGCGGCGGGCCCAGGCCTCCAGCTCATGGCTGGTGGCTCGCGGGGCGGGGGTCACGCCACCGTCGGTGCCAGCGGAGTTTCTGATAATATCGCCCTGCCTCGAAGGTTCTCACCATGGTGGATCGCTTGGTGCCCATGCCATGGCACGGCCCACCAGGCAAGCCCCAGGCAGCATAGCCGCTTTCGTCAATCCTGTTAATCCATAGGTTCGTTCCAGTGTCCTGCCCCGTAAGAATGTTCGAGAAGTCGCGCCGGGCGCAGTGCGCCAGGCAAGGCAAGAGGAGGAGGCATAGCACCGCTATGCCGACGACGAATAACGCCCCGTGGCGTGCTGCGAACAAGCGAGAATCGAATGATTCTTGCGGGACAGGACACTAGCCCATGCTCCTCAATCTGGCCGTCGTGGTGGCAGGCATCGCCCTGCTGGTATGGAGTGCCGACCGTTTCGTCTACGGCGCGGCCGGGGCCGCCAATGCCTTCGGCATCTCACCCCTCATCATCGGTCTCACGGTGGTGGGCATGGGCACCTCGGCCCCCGAGATGCTGGTGTCCGCCATCGCCTCCCTGGACGGCAACCCGGGTCTGGCCTTCGGCAACGCCGTGGGCTCCAACATCGCCAATATCGCCCTGGTGCTCGGGGTCACCATCGTGGTGATGCCCATCACCGTCAGCTCGGCCATCCTGAAGCGCGAGTTTCCCGCCATGGCGGCGGTGATGCTGCTGGCCCTGGCGCTGATGCTCGACCGGGACCTCGGTCGCCTGGACGGCCTCATCCTGGTGGCGGCCACCGTGCTGCTGCTGGTCTGGGCCACCCGCATCGGCCTCCAGTCCCGGGGCGCCGATCCCCTGACGGCGGAGCTCACGGCGGAGATACCCACCACCCTCACCGCCCCCCGGGCCCTGGGTCACGCCCTGCTGGGGCTGGTGCTGCTGCTCATCGCCTCGCGCATGGTGGTGTGGGGGTCGGTGAACATCGCCACCACCCTGGGGGTCAGCGACGTGCTCATCGGCCTGACCATCGTCGCCGTGGGCACCAGCCTGCCGGAGCTGGCGGCGTCGGTGGCCAGTGCCCTCAAGGGCGAGCCGGATTTGGCGCTGGGCAACATAATCGGGTCCAATATGTTCAACCTGCTGCCGGTGCTCGCCATGCCGGGGCTGCTGGCCCCCGGCCCCGTGGCCGACGAGATCCTGCTGCGGGATTATCCGGTGATGCTGCTCATGACCGCCCTGCTGTTCGCCATGGCCTACGGCTTCCGGGGCAACAAGCGGCGCATCAATCGCTTCGAGGGGTTCATTCTGCTTGCGGGGTTCTTTGGATATGAGTGGCTGCTCTACCTCACGGGTACCTGAATGAACAAGGAGGCCCTCAAGGCCCTTGGGGTGGCCGTGCTGGAGATGGAGGCCGCGGCGGTGGCGGCCCTGTGCTCGCGGGTGGACGGCGGCTTCACCGGCGCCTGCGAGTACATGCTGGCCTGCCGGGGCCGGGTGGTGGTGACGGGCATGGGCAAGTCCGGCCACGTCGGGGGCAAGATCGCGGCCACCCTGGCCAGCACCGGGACGCCGGCCTTCTTCGTCCACCCGGGTGAGGCGAGCCACGGCGACCTCGGCATGATCACCCCCAGCGACGTGGTGCTGGCCCTGTCCAATTCGGGCGAGACCAACGAACTCATCACCATCATCCCCATCATCAAGCGCCTCGGCGTGCCCCTCATCGCCATGACCGGCAACCCGGGCTCGCGGCTGGCCACCGAGGCCGATGTACACCTCGACGTGAGCGTGGCCAAGGAGGCCTGTCCCCTGGGGCTGGCACCCACCTCGAGCACTACCGCCGCCCTGGCCATGGGCGATGCCCTGGCGGTGGCGATGCTGGAGGCGCGGGACTTCAGCGCCGAGGATTTCGCCCGCTCCCATCCCGGGGGCACCCTGGGGCGGCGCCTGCTGCTGCATATCTCCGACATCATGCATCGCGATGCCGCCGTCCCCCGGGTCACGGTGGATCTGCGCATCAGCGAGGCCCTGGTGGAGATGAGCCGCAAAGGCCTGGGTATGACCGCGGTGGTGGATGCCGACGATAGCGTGCTGGGGGTGTTCACCGATGGGGATCTGCGGCGCGTGCTGGACCACCGCCTGGATGTCCATAGCGTGCCCATCGGCGAGGTGATGACCCGCGATCCCAAGACGGTGGGGCCGAATCTGCTGGCCGCCGAAGGCCTGGAGATCATGGATCGCCGCAAGATCAACGCCCTGCTGGTGGTGGACGCGGATGGCCGACTCATCGGCGCCCTCAATATGCACGACCTGCTGCGCGCCGGGGTTATTTAAAACGCGCCGTGCCGGTCCATAATCCCCCGCGGCGGCCCGGCAAACCGCAAGACTCCGCGCCCCATGGTCGCGGGATCAACCCACCAGCCGCCGCAGCGGGGCCTACAGCCAAGCAAAGGAGAGACACGGATCATGCGTGATGTTCTGGACAAGGCCGCCCGGGTCAAGCTGGTGGTATTCGATGTGGACGGGGTGCTGACGGACGGCTCCCTGTACCTGGGGGACGACGGTCAGGAGTACAAGGCGTTCCATTCCAGGGACGGTCACGGCATGAAGATGCTGCAGTCCACCGGCGTGGAGATCGGCGTCATCACCGGCCGCACCTCCGAGGTGGTGAAGCATCGCATGACCTCCCTCGGCATCCACTACGTCTATCAGGGGCGGCTGGACAAGCTGCCCGCCTTCCAGGACCTGCTGGCCAAACTCGCCATCGGGGCCGATGAAGTGGCCTACGTGGGGGATGACGTGGTGGACCTGCCCATCATCCTGCGGGTGGGACTGGCCATCGCGGTGGCCGACGCCCATCCCCTGGTGGCCCGCCACGCCCATTGGCAGACCCCCCATGGCGGTGGGCGCGGCGCCGGGCGCGACGTGTGCGAGCTGGTCATGGAGGGCCATGGCGTCCTCGACGATACCCTGGCCCGCTACCTGGAATGATGGCCCGCTGGGCCCCGGCCGTCCTGCTGCTGCTGCTGGTGGTGGGCAGTGGCTGGCTGATGCAGCGCCTCACCGAGGCCCCGCAGGAGGAAGACGCGGAACTGCGCCACGATCCGGACTTTTTCCTCAATGACTTTGTCAGAGTCAGTATGGATGATGAGGGCGTCCCGGCCGAGGAGTTGCGGGCCAAACGCATGGAGCACTTTCCGGATACGGACACCCATGAACTGCTGGAGCCCCACGTGCTGATCCATGGCGATGACGACACCCCCACCCAGGTGCGCTCGGAGCGGGGATGGGTGTCGGCGGACCAGAGTGTCATAATCCTCCAGGGTCGGGTCTATATCTGGGAGGATGACGACGAGGGCCGGCGGCGCCTCGAGGTGTTGACCAGTAACCTCACCCTATACAATGACGAGGACTATGCCGAGACCGACGAGACCGCCCTCATACGGACGCCCTCCGGGGAGTCCAGAAGCGTCGGCCTGAAGGCCTGGATGGCGGGCAACCGCCTGGAGCTCATCAGCCAAGTGCAGACCACCTATGATCCCAAGAAGACCCCTTGACCTCCTGCTCTCAGCCGCCCTGCTGCTGCCCCTGGCCGCCGGGGCCCTGGAGTCGGATGGCGAACAGCCCGTTAACATCGAGGCGGACAGCGCCATCATGGACGAGACCCAGGGCGTGGCCGAATATGAAGGTGACGTGGTGGTGACCCAGGGCTCCATCCGTATCCTGGCGGACAAGCTCACCGTGTACATGGACGACGACAGGGCCCTGGAACGCATCACCGCCGTGGGTAATCCCGCCGAGTTCCGTCAGCTGCCGGACGACGCCGAGGAATATATCCGCGCCAACGCCAGGTTCATGGAGTACCTGGAGCCCAAGGACCTCCTCAATCTCAAGACCGACGCACTCGTCAATCAGGGCAAGGATCGCTTCTCCGGCGACGAGATCACTTACAACACCAAGCAGCACCGCGTGGAGGCCCGGGGCTCCAAGAGCAAGGACAAGCGGGTGCGCATCATCTTCCAGCCGGGCAAGAAAGAGGACGGCGACAAAAAAGAATGAGCGTCCTGAAGGCCGAGCACCTGGCCAAGCAATACCATGCGCGCCAGGTGGTCAGCGATGTCAGCCTCACGGTCAACAGCGGCGAGGTGGTGGGCTTGCTGGGCCCCAACGGGGCGGGCAAGACCACCAGCTTCTACATGATCGTGGGCCTCGTGCCCTGTGACAGCGGGCGTATCGTCGTCAACGACCATGACCTCACCGAGGCCCCCATGCACGTGCGGGCGCGCCTCGGCCTCGGCTATCTGCCCCAGGAGCCCTCGGTGTTCCGCAAACTCACGGTGGAGCAGAACATCCTGGCCATCCTCGAGTCCCGCCCCAACCTCGATGCGGCCCAGCGCCAGCGCCGGCTGGAGGGCCTGTTGCGGGAACTCCACGTCGCCCACCTGCGGGAGGCCCGGGGCATGAGCCTGTCCGGTGGCGAACGCCGCCGCGTGGAGATCGCCCGCTCCCTGGCGGCGGAGCCCCGCTTCGTGCTGTTCGACGAGCCCTTCGCCGGCGTGGACCCCATCTCGGTGCTGGACATCCAGCGCATCATCAAGCACCTCTCCAGCAAGGGCATCGGCGTGCTCATCACCGACCACAACGTGCGGGAGACCCTGGGTACCTGTGATCGGGCCTACATCGTCAACGAGGGCCGTATCATCGCCGAGGGGGATCCCCAGGCGGTACTCCAGAACCGTCAGGTCCGGGAGGTCTACCTGGGGGAGGAGTTTTCGCTGTAGTGAGACGCCATGGCATACGCCATGAAAAATGGCGGGGCATCCTGCCCCGCTCAGCAGGATCCGAGGGGTGTCGTCGGGCTTTTCTGGGGGTGGCGGAGGCGGATCTTAAGGGGACTTTCGGAGTGGTTGGCGCAAAGTGTGCAGTTGTTTGTTTATGACGCCCCCCGCCTGCGCTAGAATCAAACCAGGGATAACCCCTTTCTACCCAGGAATCCATGAAGCAATCGTTACAGCTTCGGCTTGGCCAGCACCTCACCATGACGCCGCAGCTGCAGCAGGCGATACGCCTGTTGCAGTTGTCCACCATGGAGTTGCAGACGGAGGTCCAGGACGCGCTGGACTCCAACCTCATGCTGGAAGAGGCGGGCGGCGATGACGGCGACGAGGGTGAGGAGCGCGGGACGGCCAGCGCCGAGTACACGGGCGGTGAAGGTCCCGCCGCCGAGGCCGGCAGCAGTGACGATGGCTTCAACGAGACCCTGGGCTCCGAGGACTCGGACCTCAACATGGAGCCGACGGGGCTGCCCCAGGACCTGCCGGTGGACAGCGCCTGGGAGGATGTCTACGACCTCGGTACCCCCACCGCGCCGACGGCCCCCGAGACGGAGTACGAAAACCGGGGTTCCAGCGGCACCAGCCTGCGGGAACACCTGTCGTGGCAACTCATGCTGACGCCCATGTCCGAGGCGGATCGCACCATCGCCACCGCCATCCTCGATGCCATCGACGACAATGGTTTTCTCACCGAGACGGTGGAGGAGATCCGCGATTCCGTGGGCGGTGCCGAGCCCGTGGAGCTGGACGAGGTGGAGGCGGTGCTGCATCGCATACAGGCCTTCGACCCTGCCGGCGTGGGGGCCCGGGACCTGCGGGAATGTCTGCTGCTGCAGCTGCGCCAACTGCCCTGCCAGGACAACCTGTGCGCCCGGGCCATGGAGGTGGTGGGCGAGCACTTCGACCTGCTGGCGGCACGGGACACCACCCTGCTCAGTCGCCAGATGAAGCTCAGCTCCGAGGAGCTCCAGCAGGTGCTCGCGGTGGTGCAGCGTCTCGATCCACGGCCCGGTCGTCAGGTGGCCGACGATACCCCGGAGTACGTGGTCCCCGACGTCTACGTCAAGAAGCAGCACGGGCGCTGGCATGTGGAACTGAATCCGGACGCGGTGCCCCGGGTACGCATCAATCCCTACTACGCCAGCCTGGTGCGGCGCGCCGACAGCAGCGCCGACAACACCACCCTGCGCACCCACCTCCAGGAGGCGCGCTGGTTCATGAAGAGCCTCCAGAGCCGCAGCGAGACCCTCCTCAAGGTGGCCACCGCCATCGTCGAACGCCAGCAGGGGTTCCTGGAATACGGCGAGGAGGCCATGAAGCCCATGGTGCTCCATGACGTGGCAGAGGCGGTGGAGATGCACGAATCCACCATCTCCCGCGTCACCTCGCGCAAATACATGCACACCCCCCGGGGGATCTTCGAGCTCAAGTATTTCTTCTCCTCCCACCTGGCTACCGATGCAGGTGGCGAGGCATCCTCCACGGCGATCCGGGCACTGATAAAAAAGCTCGTCGCCGCGGAAAATCCGGCCAAGCCCCTCAGTGACAGCAAGCTTGCCGCCATCCTCTCCGATCAGGGGATCAGGGTGGCGCGCAGGACCGTTGCCAAGTACCGTGAGGCCATGGCCATTTCCTCATCAAACGAACGAAAGCGGCTCACGTAGCCCGCATTTCTCAACAGCTTGAACCAGGAACCACACCACACCATGCAGGCAGGCGCAGAACCCGGGCCGGTTACCCACCGGGGGATCACCGTGTCCCTGTCGCCGCGTCTGGTGCGTTCGAAGACTGGTGAGAAATGCGGGCTCGAGGCAGGCGCTGAAGGAGCTGTCTATGCAGATCAATCTTAGCGGTCATCATATCGAGTTGACGCCTGCGTTGCGGGACTACGTCAACAACAAGCTCCAGAAGATTGAGCGGCACTACGACAACGTGACCGATGCCGAGGTGGTCCTGACGGTGGACAAGCTCGAGCGGAAGGCGGAGGCCACGTTGCGCATCGCCGGGGCGCGGGTGTTTGCCGATGCGGTCCATGCGGACATGTATGCCGCCATCGATGCCCTGGCCGACAAGCTCGACCGCCAGATCATGCGCCACAAGGAAAAGCGTACCAACCATCACCGGAAGGAAGCCGGCAAGGTCATCTGATGCCCGGTGGCCGGGGGCGTGGGACGCCTCCGGCCACCCTCGCCGGCGCCCTGTCGCCGGCCTCCTATCGAAATAATAATATGAAAATCTCCGACATCATTACCGTCGATCGGGTCGCCAGCGGTGTCGATCCGGCCAGCAAAAAACGCATCCTCCAGGCCCTCGCGGAGATGCTGGCCAGCGGCCATGAAGGCCTCGACGGCCTCGAGGCCTTCGACTGCCTGTACGAGCGGGAATCCCTCGGCACCACCGGCATCGGCAAGGGTGTCGCCCTGCCCCACGGCCGCCACCGCCACAGCGACGGCACGGTGGGCGCCTTCATCAAACTGAATGGCGAACTCGATTTCGATGCCGTGGACGACCGGCCGGTGGACCTGCTGTTCGGGCTGCTGGTACCGGCCGAGGCCAACCAGGAGCACCTGGACGTACTGGCCCGCCTGGCGGAGATGTTCCGCGCCGCCGACTTCCGCGCCCGCCTGCGGGCCGAGGAGGACCCCGCGGCCATCCATCGGCTGCTGCTGGAGCAGTCCGAGGGCGGCTGAGGCCGGCCTGCCGGGGGCTGCACCATGGAGCGGGTCCTGCACGGCGTCTTCATGGTCATCCACGACCTCGGGGTGTTGCTGGCGGGCGCCTCGGGTTCCGGCAAGAGCCGTCTGGGCCTGGAGCTGGTGGCCCGCGGTCATGCCCTGGTGGCCGATGACTGCGGCCTGTTCCGGGTCACGGCCGAGGGTCTGGTGGGGGCGCCCCCACCCCATACCGGGGACTTCCTGCATGTGCGTGGTCTCGGTGCCTTCAACATCCGGCGCCAATACGGCGACGGCGCCCTGTGTCCCCGTCACCCCCTCCAGTTGATCATGGAACTGGATCCCGCGGCGGGGGTCGACGAGGTGGCCCTGCAGCCGCCCGTGGCCATGGAGGTCCGTCACGGCGTGGCGGTGGCCGTGCTGAGGCTGGCCTCCCCGTGGCCGGGCCCCGCGGTCGTGGAGGCCCTGGTGACGCGCCACCGGCTGGCCCTCGAAGGCTACGATACGGCGGGCCACCTGGTGCGCTGCCAGGACAAGGCCTTGGGTGGGGTCTGAAGAAGGGTCGCGCCGCCATGCCGGGTCCCTTTAATCGCCAACTCGCGCGGGCTAACCTAGGCGTCTTTGGTGTCGCCGCCGGCCGGCGCCTGTTCCCACCCCCGGACGGGGCCGGTGGATGGGCCCGCGCCACCCACCGTTAATCGGAGCCCCCGTGCCTCAATCGAGCCAACCATCATGAGACTCGTGGTCATCAGCGGATTGTCCGGTGCCGGCAAGAGTGTGGCCCTGCACACCCTGGAGGACCTCGGCTTCTACTGCACCGACAACCTCCCCGCCAACCTGCTGCCGGAGTTCACCCGCCAGCTGTTGCGCTTCCGGGACGGCTTCTACGAGCGCGCCGCGGCGGGCATCGATGCCCGCAGTCCGGCGGAGGATCTGCGCCGCTTTCCCAGTGAACTGGAACAGCTCAAGGCCCTCGGCGTGGAGGTGGACGTGGTGTTCCTGGAGGCCGAGGACGACATCCTCATCAAGCGCTTCAGCGAGACCCGCCGCCGTCACCCCCTCACCGTCGAGGGCCTGTCCCTGGCCGAGGCCATCCAGGAGGAACGGCTGTTGCTGGAGCACTTCGCCGACAGCTCCAACCTGCGCATCGACACCAGCCGCACCACCCTCTATCAGCTCAGGGACCTCATCAAGAATCGCGTGGGGGGTACGGCCGGGGCCTCCCTGTCCCTGTTGTTCCAGTCTTTCGGCTTCAAGCACGGGGTGCCGCGGGACGCCGACTTCGTGTTCGATCTGCGGTGCCTGCCCAACCCCTACTGGGAGCCGCGGCTGCGCCAGCTCACGGGGCGTCAGCAACCCGTGGCGGACTTCCTGGAGGCCGAGCCCATGGTCACCGAGATGCAGGGCGACATCGAGGGCTTCATCCGCCGCTGGCTGGGGCGCTTCGAGGCCGGCAACCGCGCCTATCTCACCGTCGCCCTGGGTTGCACCGGCGGCCAGCATCGCTCCGTCTACATGGCCGAACGCCTCGCCGCGGCCTTTCAGGCCCAGCGCGGCCCCGCGGTGCTGGTGCGCCACCGCGAGCTGGCGGAGGTGCCCGATCAGGCCTGGTAACGGGTGGGATCGGGGCCGCCGGCGCGGCTGAAGCCGGCGGCCCGCAGGCGGCAGGCGTCGCAACGCCCGCAGGCCCGCCCCGCGTCGTCGGCCTGGTAGCAGGACACGGTGAGGCCGTAGTCCACGCCGAGGCCCCGGCCGAGGCGGATGATCTCATGCTTGGGCAGATGGATGAGGGGCGTGGCGATGGTGAAGCCGTCGCCCTCCACCCCCGCCCGGGTCCCCAGGTTGGCGGCGGCCTCGAAGGCCTGGATGAACTCCGGCCGGCAGTCGGGATAGCCGGAATAGTCGACGGCGTTGACGCCGGTGTAGATATGACGCGCCCCCAGCACCTCGGCCCAGCCCAGGGCCAGGGACAGCAGCAGGGTATTGCGGGCGGGTACGTAGGTGGGGGGGATCCCCTCCCCGGGGGTCTCCGGCACCGCCACGGCGGGGTCCGTGAGGGCGGACCCCCCCACGGGCCGCAGGTCCACGTCCACCACCAGGTGGCGCACCGCCCCCAGGGCCGTCGCCACCCGCCGGGCCGCCGCCAGTTCGGCGTCGTGGCGCTGGCCGTAGTCCACGCTGAGGGCATGGCAGGCGAAGCCGGCGTCCCGCGCCAGGGCCAGGCAGGTGGCCGAGTCCAGGCCGCCCGACAGCAGCACCACGGCCCGTCTCGTGCCGGCCGCCGCCGTCATCGCCCGGGCTCGTCGCCCCACAACAGCTTGTGGAGTTGCATCTGGAAGCGCACGGGCAACCCGTCCTCCAGGATCCAGCGGGCCAGCTCGGCGGGGTCCTGGCGGCCGGCGCAGGGGGAGAACAGGATACCGCAGCGGCCCGCGAGCCCCAGGCGCGTGATTTGCTGCCGTGCCCAGTCATAGTCGGCGCGGTCGCAGATGACGAACTTCACTTCGTCGGTGGCCCCCAGATGGTCGACGTTCTCATAGCGATTGCGCGCCGCCTCCCCCGAGGCGGGGGTCTTGAGGTCCATCACCTTGACCACCCGGGGCTCCACCTCGCCCACGGGCAGGGCGCCGCTGGTCTCGAGGGACACCCGGTAGCCGGCGTCGCACAGGCGCCGCAGCAGGCCGTGGCAGCGCTCCTGGGCCAGGGGTTCGCCCCCCGTCACCGTGACGTGGCGGGTGGGATGGCGGGCGACGGCCTCGAGGATGGCGTCCACGGTCATCCACTCGCCGCCGCCGAAGGCGTAGGAGGTGTCGCAGTAGCCGCAACGCAGGGGGCAGCCGGTGAGGCGCACGAAGGTGGTGGGGATCCCCGCGGTGCTGCTCTCCCCCTGGAGGGAGAAGAAGATCTCGGTGATGCGGAGCCGCTCCCGGGGCCGCAGCGCGTGGTCCGCCATGGCCCTCAGCTGCGCTCGGCGCGGATCCGCTTGAGGCGCTCCCGCGCGAGCCTGGCGGCGGTGCTGTCGGGATGCCCGTCAACCAGTTCCGTGAGCACCTGCTCGGCCTCGTCCAGTTCTCCCTGCTCGTGGAGGATGTAGCCGATCTTGAGCTGGGCGTGGGTGGTCTTGTCGCTGTCCGGATGTTCCGCCACCAGCCGCCGGAAGGCGGCCGCGGCGGCATCGAAGTCGCGGATGACATAGTGGCTCTCGCCCAGCCAGTAGAGGGCATTGTCCGCATAGCCACTGGCGGGATACTTGTCGAGGAAGCGGTTGAAGGCCTCGCCCGCCCGCTTGTAGCGGCCATCCCGCAACAGGCCGAACGCCCCCTCGTAGGCCGCCTGTTCTTCCAGGGGGTCAGCGGTGGCCACGGTGGCGGGTGGGGGATTGGCCGGTGACGGGGTCCCACTGGGGGTGGTGAGGGCTGCCGGCTCCGTCGGGGCCGGGGTGGTCGTCTGCCCCGCCTCCATGCGCTGGAGGCGGCGGTCCACATCCACGTAGAGGTTCTTCTGACGCTCGCTCATCTGGGACACGCGATGGCCCTGCTCCTCCACCCGGCCGCGCAGCTCCCGCACTTCCTTCTGCAGGTCCTGGACCCGCTCCAGGAGCTCCATCAGGGCGCCGCTGGAGGCCTTGCGCTCCAGGCGCTCCAGCCGTTCCTCGACGCTGCCCTGGCCCCAGGCGGCGGCGGGGGCCAGGGTCAGGCACAGCAGGGTCGTGATGAGTCTGTTCATGGGCTAACGGGACTTGTAGATGATCTCGACCCGGCGGTTGGCGGCCCAGGCCTCCTCGGTATGGCCGAACTCGGCGGGCTGCTCCTCGCCGTAGCTCACCACCCGCAGCTGGGACGGCGACGCCCCGAGCAGTTCCATCACCCGCTGCACCGCCTGGGCCCGCTGCTCGCCGAGGGCGAGGTTGTACTCGCGGGAGCCGCGTTCGTCGGTATGGCCCTCGAGAGTTACCGAGGCCCCGGCGTTGCGCGCCAGGTAGGCGGCATGGGCATCGACGATATCCCGGTACTCGTTCTTGATCTCGGCGCGGTCGAAGTCGAAGTAGATGGTGCGCTGGGACAACGGCCCTGCCGGGTCGTCCAGGGGATGGCCCTGGAAGGCGCCGCCGCCGGTCATGGCGCCGGCGCTGGCCCCTTCGGCCGCCATCTCATCGGCCGTGAGGCCCCGGTCTTCCACCGTCGCACCGCCCGCGGCGGCATCGTCTTCCCTGCCCCCCATGGTCTCGCAGCCGGTCAGCAGGGCGAAGGCCAGGCCGGCGGCCAGCAGCGACCGCAGCAGTGTGTAAGGTGATGGACCCATTCGTCGTTCTCCGGGATTGGTGGTTACGGGGGTGGTGAGGCTCTCTATTCGATGAACGGCGACCACGCGGGTTCCCTGACCCGGCCCTGCTGCACCGACAGGCGCTGGCGGGTGCGGCCGTCCACGGAGACCGCGGCCAGCACGGCGCCCGAGGCATCGTTGGTGGCGTAGATGACCATGCTGCCGTTGGGGGCGAAGCTCGGCGTCTCGTCCAGAGACGAGTCGCTCAGGATGCGCAGGCTGCCGGTGGCCATGTCCATGATGGCCACATGATAGGCGCCTTTGAGGCCGTGGACCATGGCCAGGCGCTCGCCGTCCGGGGAGTAGCGGGGACGGGCGTTGTAGTCGCCCTCGAAGGTGAGGCGCGCCGGTTCGCCACCCCCCGCGGCCACCCGGTAGACCTGGGCCCGTCCGCCGCGGTCGGAGGTGAACACGATATGGCGGCCGTCGGGGGACCAGTTGGGCTCCGTGTCGATGGCCCCGTGACGGGTGATGCGCCGGAAAGTGCCGCTGTCCAGGGCCAGGGTGTAGATCTCCGGGTTGCCGTCCCGGGACAGGGTGAGGGCCAGAAAGCGGCCGTCCGGGGACCAGGCGGGGGCGCTGTTGATGCCCTCGAAGCCCGATACCTGTTCGCGCTCGCCCGTCTTGACCCGCTGCACATAGACCGCCGAGTTGCCCGATTCGAAGGACACATAGGCCAGGCGGCTGCCGTCGGGGGACCAGGCGGGTGACATGATGGGGCGGCCGGAGGTGAGCAGGGTCTGGGGATTGGCACCGTCGCTGTCGGCCACTTCCAGGGTGTAGCGGCGCTTGCCGGCCGGGTCCACATCTTCGGTGACGTAGGCGATGTAGGTGGCGAAGGCCCCGCGCTCGCCGGTCAGCTTCTGGTAGATGATGTCGCTGATGTGGTGGGCGGTGCGACGCAGTTCCCCCCCTTCAACCGGGATGCTGTAGCCCGCCAGCTGGACCCCCTTGTAGACATCGAAGAGTTGGAACTCCACGCGGTAGCGGCCACCGGGCTGGGCCTCGAGGCGGCCCACCACCAGGTTGTCCACGCCGAGCTTACGCCAGTTGCCGAAATCCACCTCGCTGCCCTGGTGGGGGCGGGCGGGCAGGTCGCCTTCCGCCACCGGCCGGAAGCGCCCGCTGCGCCTCAGGTCATCGCCGATGATGGCGTGGAAGCGCTGGGGGGGCACGGCGGTGGCGCCCTGCCACTGGAACGGCACCACGGCGATGGGCAGGGCCCCCTCCGTGCCCTGGGTGATCTTCACCGTCAGCACCGCCTGGACCGGGGTCCACGCCAGGCACAGCAGGATGATGGCCGTCAGGGGGCCGCGGGGTCTGTGGAACAAGGTGTTATCCCTCCGGTTCGAAAACAAACTTGAGCTCGCGCTGGAACAGACTGGGGTTACGGGGCTGGGGCAGGGGCGAGGCCTTGGCCAGGGCCTTCTCCACGGAACTGTCGAAGGCAATGTTGCCACTGCTGCGCGTGATCTTGTAGTTGATGATCTCGCCGCCGGGGATCTGGGTGACGCGCACTTCCACTTTGAGACCAACGGGGGTGCCCGGAGGTTTCAGCCAGAAGCGCTCCACGCGGTCGGCGATGGCCTGGCGGTATTCGTCCAGCTCCCGGGCCTCCAGCCGTTGGCGACGGCGCGCCAGCTCCCCCTCCTCGGCGGCCAGGATGGCCTGCATGCGCTGCTCTTCCTCGGCCCGCCGGGCCGCCTCCTCCTTACGCTGCTGCTCTTCGGCCCGGCGCCTGGCCTCGGCCTCCTGGCGCTTGCGGTCCTCTTCCTTGCGCCGCGCCTCGGCCTCCCGGCGCTTGCGCTCCTCCGCCAGGCGCATGGCCGCCGCCTCCCGCAGGCGCTGCTCCTCGGCCTGGCGCCTGGCCTCCTCCTCCTGGCGTCTGCGCTCTTCGGCGAGGCGGGCCTGCTCCGCCTCCTGGCGGCGCTGCTCCTCGGCCCGGCGCGCGGCCACCGCCTCCTCCCGCTTGCGTTCCTCGGCGCGGCGTTTGGCCTCTTCCTCCCGGCGCCGCTGCTCCGCCGCCCGCTGGGCCGCCTCGGCCTGCTCGCGTTTCTGTTCCTCGGCGATGCGCCGGGCCTCGGCCTGTCTGGCCTGCGCCGCGGCGGCCTGCTGTCTGGCCTCCTCCGCCTTGCGCCGGGCCTCGGCGGCCCGCCGGCGCTCCTCCTCCTGGCGGCGCTCGGCGGCCGCCTGTTCGCGCTTGCGCTCCTCGGCCAGGCGGGCCTGGCGGGCGCGCTCGGTCTCGGCGGCCAGCTCGTCCTTGCGTTGCTGCTCCAGGTCCTGGAGGCGCTGCACCTCCTGCTCCACCCGCTCCGTGTCCACCGCCAC
>JAABTG010000080.1 GCA_011389995.1 Thiotrichales bacterium | reverse complement strand
GTGCACAGGCATTAGCCCAGGGCATCCGTGGGGGGACTGACTGGCTTGTAATGACCCGCGGGGGCGGCGGTTCGGCCAGTAAGAAGAAGAGGGGGGATGTCTTGAAAAGAAGCAGCAGGCCAATGCCCGCTGTCCTGATCCCGGGCCATCACCCGCCTTGGGTCAGGCCCCGTGCCCCGGCAGGGCGGTAAGCCCCGCAGAAAGAAGACCAGTCCTGAGGGGGCCCACCCCGCCGTCGGCCGTACCGGCGCCGTGATGGACTCCTCACGAGCAGGTATGGCCACCCTCGGCGGCCTCGGCGCGGGCCCGCTCCAGAGAGGCCTGATAGGTGTCCCGCGAGACGTCCAGACGGGCCAGATAGCGTCCTACCGTGGTCTCCGGATCGAGACGGTCGGCGTGGAAGCGCGCTGCCAGGGCATCGTTGTCGTTGAGGTAGGCCGCCACGGCGGCGAAGCTCAGACCGACCCGGAAGTCGAAGTTGCGGAATTCGTTGCTGTCGGGGTCCGGTTCCGGAATGGTGGCCGCCATCTCCTCGAAGGTGTTCGCGAAGTTCAGCAGTTGCTGGCCCGTGGCGGCCTCCAGTTCGTATTCATGCACGATCTGGCGCAGCATGCCGGCCACTTCCAGGCGGGCGTGATTGTATGAATCGAGGTCCTGCTCCAGGGCATGCCTTTTGGCCAACCATGTACCCTTGTCGCATTCGCCGGCCAGCTGGTGGCTGGGATAGTCGGCCGGGAGTCTGGGGGCCTGATCGGCCGCTGCCGGCCCAATGGACGCCCCCGCCAGCAGCGTGGCGAGGAGGGTGGGGGCCAGGAAGGGGGGCGAATATCTCATATCACGAAAGGCTCCATGGGGTTGGTTGAGGGGGCGTTCGGGGGGCACCGCTGCCGGGCCGGACCGCGGGCGTCGTCGCGCCGCGGCCCGGCCCGGCTCCCTTCATTCCTCGACGGTGAGGGCGCCCGACGGACACATGGCCACGACTTCGCGGACGCGTCCCTCATCGGCGGCATCCGGATAAATGGCCAGGGTGTCGTTCTCGATCTTGAACACCTCGGGCGCGTTGGTCACGCACTTGCCGGCGTGGATACAGACATTGGAATCCCAATTGACTTTCATGGTGTGCTACTCCTCTAGGGTTGAATTCGACCGTGCACGGGTCAGTGCATGGTCCAGGGTGTCGACCAGGACCTCGGAAGGCAGGCCGTCGGGGATCATGCGCATCAGACGGCCGTCCGCTCCGATGACGTAGGTGCTGCTGCCATGGTCGACGGTGTAGTCCGGCGAGGCGCCCCCATCATTGACGCTGAAGGGCACCCGATACTGGCTGGCAACCTGCCGCAGGGCCTCGGGTGAACCCGTCAGGCCCAGGATGGAGGGGTGGAACCAGCGGACATATTCCCCCAGTCGTTCGGGCGTGTCGCGGCCCGGGTCGACTGACACGAACAGGGGGATGACGTGCTCCGCCCGCGGCCCCAGGGTGCGGAGGGCATCGGCGATGCGGGCCAGCATCATGGGGCAGACGTCTGGGCAGTAGGTGTAGCCGAAGGCCATCACCACCACCTTGCCCCGGGCCTCCTCCAGGGCGAAGGTGGTGCCGTCATGTGCCGTCAGGCGGAAATCGCCGCCCAGGCCCCAGCTCGCCGTGGAGATGACGAAGAGAAGCCATGTAGCCAGAAGCCTTGTTTTCATGGTCTGCCTCGGTTGCACTATTCATTCCAACTCCCCGGGGCCCGGCGCAACCGCGCCATGGCCCGATTTCGAGCCTCCATACCCCTGGCATCGTGAGGGTTGACGTACCGTCCATCACACACCCCGGGCAATGGGTGTCACTGCCGCGGCACAGTCCGGTTTCGCGAGTGAAGGGGAATGCCACTGGTGACGCAGGCTGGCGCAGCGACGATCGGTTGGCACTTTTGTTGCACCAAAATTGGTTGGAACCTGCCCGGGCTGCCCGAGCAGGACGAAGAACTTTAGGTGCACCCAATGAAACATACGCGGGGTTGCAGTGATGTGAACTTCGCGGCTTTCGGGAGTTCTGAATGGTGAGAAATATGATGGAGGAGTCTATGAAAACGCGTCCCAACCCAATACACAGGCTGCGTCGGTCCTGTACCGCGCTTGCCCTGGCAACCTCTTCGGCCCTGGCTATCGGGATGCTCCCGGCCACCGTCAGTGCCGATGAGACCTGCGTCTCGCCCTATTCGCCTAAGATTACGGGCCAGGAGCAGTTCGTTCACGTCTGGACCCTCGGCGTGAAGGGCATCGGCGATGAGCAGGACAAGCTCGTCACCATCGATACGGATCCCGAGTCGGACACCTTTGGCGAGGTCATTCATTCCCTCTCCGTGGGCGGGCGCAACGAGGCCCATCACTCGGGATACAGCGATGACCGCCGTTATCTGTGGGCCGGCACCCTGGATACCAACAAGATCTTCATCTTCGACGTCCATACCGACCCGAGCAAGCCGAAGCTGCACAAGGTCATCGACGACTTCGTCAAGGTCACCGGTGGCGTGGTGGGGCCCCACAGCTTCTTCGCCCTGCCCGGGCGCATCATGATCAGCGCCCTGTCCAATAACAAGGACCACGGTGGCCGCACCGCGATGGTGGAATACACCAACGAGGGCGAATACGTGGAAACCTACTGGATGCCCACGGATGACAACCTGCGGGGTGCCGAGAAGACCGGCAAGTATGCCGACGGTTACGGCTACGACGTGCGCTTCCTGCCGGCCAAGAACATCATGGTGACCAGTTCCTTTACCGGCTGGTCCAACTACATGATGGACTTCGGCAAGATGCTGAACGATCCCGAGGCCATGAAGCGCTTCGGCAACACCGCCATGGTGTGGGACCTGCACAAGCGCAAGCCCCTGAAGATCTTCGACATCCCCGGCGCCCCTCTGGAGATCCGTTGTGCCTGGGGCAGCAACTACTGCTTCACCACCACCGCCCTGACCTCCAAGATCTGGCTGATCTACGAGGACAAGAACGAAGGTTGGACGGCCCGTGAAGTGGGTACCATCGGCGACCCCTCCAAGGTGCCGCTGCCGGTGGCCTTCTCCATCACGGCCGATGACAGCTATCTGTGGATCAACACCTTCATGGACGGCACCACCCGTCGCTTCGACGTCTCCGACCCCTTCAACGCCAAGTTGGTGAGCGAGCACAAGATCGGCTCCCAGGTGAACATGGTCTCCCAGAGCTGGGACGGCGAGCGCCTGTACTTCACCTCCTCCCTGCTGGGGAACTGGGACAAGAAGGGCGAGGCCGACGAGCAGTTCCTCAAGATGTACAACTGGGACGGCGAAGACCTGAACCTGGTGTTCGAGGTGGACTTCTACAAGGAGAAGCTGGGGCGTGCCCATCTCATGACCTTCAACTCCAACGAATTGTTCGAGACCAATATCGCGGGAAAGAAGGAAGAGCTGGGTGATGGCGTGGCCGTTGCGGAGTCGACCGACTGAGGTCATTCCCATGCTGTAGTCACCAAAACGGGGCTTGGGTGTAAGCCGGCCCCCGGCAGCATGACCGCCCGGCCACAGTGTGGTCGGGCGGTTTCTACGTACAGCTCATGGCCGCTGGTTCAGGCCGAGGAGTCCGATATCATCATGTACCCGAGCATAGCCAGGTTCCCCAAGGCATTGGTGTTTGTTTTCGGTTGCGCTTTGGGCGCCATGCCTGCCGCCGGCGCGGAAGAGGCCGCCAAGGTCCCCGCCAAGACCAAGGAGCCGGTGAAGGGCGCCATCGACCGCCCGCAGGTACTGGCCCCCGGATATACGGCCCTGAGTTTCGACCCGCCGGATGCGGGTACCTACAGCCTGCCGCCCATCGCCCCGGCGCCCGACGGCCGGGTACTCAAGACCGATGGCTCCGAGGCGAGTCTCCATGATGCCTTCGGTGACAAGTACGTGGTGCTGAGCTTCATCTACAGTACCTGTGACGACGTCAATGGCTGTCCCCTGGCGACCTACGTCCTGTATCGCCTGTACCAGACCATGCAGAAGAATCCCGAGCTGGCGGAGAACATGCGCCTGCTAAGCCTCAGCTTCGACCCCCAGAACGACACTCCGGAGGTGATGCGCCTGTACGCCGAGAATTTCGCCGGCAAGGGCGCCGACTGGCTGTTCCTGACCACCGAATCCAACGACGTCCTCGCCCCCATCCTGGCCGACTATGGCCAGGGCGTGAACCGGGTTTATAACGAGGAGGGCGAATCCACCGGGCAGATCTCCCATGTCCTGCGGGTGTTCCTCATCGACCCGGAACGCCGCATACGCAACATCTACAGCGTCTCTTTCCTGCACCCCGATCTGGTGCTGGCGGACGTCCGCACCCTGATGCAGGAGGCCGCCGCCGGTGGCTACCAGGCGGCAGCGGCAAAGAGCAAGCCGCCCCTGCGGACCCGGGAATTGATGGCCCAGGCCAGCCATACCCCCCTGGGGCTGCCGCCCCTGGAGGCACCCGAGGGGCAGGAGATAACCGCGGCCCGGGTGGACCTGGGGCGCAAGCTGTTCTTCGACCGGCGCCTGTCGGGCAACGAGACCCTGTCCTGTGCCATGTGCCACATCCCCGAGCAGGGCTTCACCAACAACACCATGTCCCGCGCGGTGGGCATGGAGGGCCAGTCCCTGAGGCGCAACACCGCCAGCCTCTATAACCTGGCGTGGCAGGATCCCCTTTACGTGGACGGTCGTGAGCGCCATCTTCACACCCTCACCTGGAGCGAGTTGCTGGACCTCAAGCGCATGGGCAACCGCTCCGTAGGGGTGGTGCTGGACAAGCTGCGCGGCCTGCCCGATTACGAGGACCTCTTCGAGGATGCCTTCGACGGCCAGAGCGCCGACATGGTGACCACCGGCGTGGCCATGGCCACCTATCTGCGCACCCTGGTGTCCGGCACTTCCCCCTTCGATCGCTGGCGTTTCGGCGGCGAGGAGGGGGCCATGAGCCCCGCCGCCGCCCGGGGTTACGAACTGTTCACCGGCCGCGCCGGCTGTGCCTCGTGTCATGAGGTGAGCGAGGACCACGCCTTGTTTACCGACAATCAACTGCATAACACCGGTATCGGCTGGCACCATTCCATGGGCAAGGAGCCGCGGCGGCAGGTCATGGAGCTGGGGGGCGGGATCCGCATCGAGATGGACATGGATGCGCTGGCCGGTACGGAGGAGCGGTCCTACAACGACCTGGGGCTCTACGAGGCGACCCAGGACCCGGTGGACCGCTGGAAATTCCGCACCCCCGGTCTGCGCAACGTAGCCGAGACGGCGCCCTATATGCATGACGGTTCCCTGCCCACCCTGGAGGCGGTGGTGGAGTTCTACGACCAGGGCGGATTCGAGCATCCGGAACAGGACGAACGCATTCGCCCCCTCGGACTCTCCGACGCCGACAAGGCGGATCTGGTCGCCTTCCTGAAGGCCCTCACCGGCGACAACCTGCGGCTGTTGGAGGCGGACGCCGAGGCGGCACCCGTGGGCGTGCCGGCGGGTGAGGGATCATGAGGCCCCGGGGCCTTTCCCGGCTGGCACCCGGGTGCACACGCGGTCATGGGGTTGTGCGCTTGCTAGCCCCGGGTTTTCTTGCCGTGGCTTTCTCTGCCCTGGGTTTCGCCGTGGGCGCGGCGGGGCCGGTCACGGATGGCCCCGGCGACTACAAGGGCAGCTACGACAGCCCGGACTATGTCACGCGCTCCTTTTCGCTGGAGTCGCGGATCGGGAAGAAGGCCGATCTGCTGGCCATCGTCCGTGACACGCCTCTCGGGCTGCCCCCGCTGCCGGTGCCTGAGAACAACCCCCTGACGCGGGAAAAGGTGGAACTCGGGCGCAAGCTCTTCTTCGACCGCCGCCTGTCCCTGAACGGCACCCAGTCCTGTGCCATGTGCCATATTCCGGAACAGGGCTTCACCAACAACGAGTTGGCCACGGCCGTGGGCCTCGAGGGACGTGACGTGGGACGCAACTCGCCCACCCTCTACAACGTGGGCTACAAGACCCGGCTCTTCCACGACGCCCGGGAATCCACCCTGGAGCAGCAGGCGTGGCAACCCATGATCAATCCGCTGGAGATGGCCAACCCGTCCATCGGCTGGGTGATGGCCAAGCTGCGGGAGTTCGAGGACTACGACGGCCTGTTCGAGTCCGCCTTCGGTGAGCGGGGTATGGACATGAACACGGTGGCCGAAGCCCTGGCCAGTTATCAGCGCACCCTGCTGGCGGCAGATTCCCCCTTCGATCGCTGGTATTACGGTCAAGACGCAGAGGCCATGAGTGAGTCGGCGCAGCGCGGCTTTGAGCTCTTTAGCGGCAAGGCCGGCTGCAGCGGTTGCCATACCATCGGCGAGGACCACGCCTTGTTCACCGACGAACAGTTGCACAATATCGGCACCGGTTACGAGCGCGCCATGGCGCCCGCACCGACGCCGCGGCCGGTGACCCTGGCGCCGGGGGTGTTCGTGATGGTGGACCCCGACGTGGTGGCGATGGTCTCGGCCCCCGGCTCCGGCAACGACCTCGGGCGCTACGAGGTGACGGGCGACGTGGACGACCGCTGGCATTACAAGACCCCCAGTCTGCGTAACGTGGCCCTGACCGCACCCTATATGCATGACGGTTCGCTGCTCACCCTGGAGGAAGTGGTTGCGTTCTACAACCGGGGCGGCGTGCCGAATCCGCTGCTGGACCCGCGTATTCGTCCCCTCGGCCTGAGCGAACAGGAGGAGGCCGATCTCCTGGCCTTCCTCGAGGCCCTGACGGGCGACTACCGGCCTTTGGTGCTCGATGCCTTCGTTGCCCCGATTGGGGACGTGGGCAGCCGCTATGACGATTCCTCCCCACCCTGAAGCAGGAGTTCCCGTGAACCCATTCAAAATCCCATTGCCCGGCACGCTGCTGGCGTGTCTCCTCCTGATGACCTCCCAGGCCACGGCGGCGGAGCGCACCATGGACCCTGAATCGGGCCGTCCCATGGCCGGCGACTTCGTACTCGAGAGATGGAAGGGCGATGATATTCGCCTGGAGGACCTGCGCGGACAATGGGTGCTGGTGAGCTTCTGGGCCACCTGGTGCTCGCCGTGCCTGAAGGAGATGCCAACCATGGAGCGGTTGTACCAGGACATGGCGGGGGAGGAGCTGGAGATCCTGGCGATCCACGCGGGCCCCGGCGGTGATAAGATTGGAGAATTCCTGGAGCAGGTGCCCGTCAGCTTCCCCATCCTGGTGGACGAGGACCTGTCCCTCGGTGGCTGGGAGGTCATGGCCCTGCCCACCGCCGTTCTCGTGGACCCCACGGGCCGCCGGGTCTATCGGGCGGTGGGGCCGCGGGAATGGGACACCCCCGCCATGAAGGCCTTCCTGCGCGACCTCATGGCCACTTCCGACGCCGGCTGACCCCGGCTACCCACGGCCTCCTTCCCCGAAGGAGGCCCACGCCCCCCCAGGCATCCAAACTGCTACCATCCCTATTCCCTATTCCCTATTCCCTATTCCCTATTCATCATTCTCTGAATTACTGATATTCCATCCTTCAACTCCGGTGACTACAGCGGCCCTTGTCCTATCGGGGCGAACTGCACTAGATTGATGCGTCACGGAAGGTCCGTTAAGAGGCCGCTTCGAACCAGGGGGATGAGAATGAACGCCTTTCGTCATCATCATGCGTGCCTTAACGCCACGCCCAGTCAGGGCCCGGCGTTTCGTTTCGCCATCACCTTATTCCATTGAGGTCGGGCATTACGCATCCCACGTCTCCACGTCGGGGCCGGCGCCGCTTCATGGCGGCCTCCGGCGCCGCCCTGGTGGCCCTGGCCACAAGTCGGCCCGGGGTGGCGGGGGCGGCGCGGCAACCCCTCTACATCAATACCGCCTTCGGGCTTCCGGTGGCGGGTCCCGATGGCTTTTTCAACCATCTCATGGATTACCTGCTGGCGCCCCTGGGTTATGACGTCACCATCCAGACACCCCCCGCCGAGCGGGCCCTGCTGCTGGCCAATTCCGGGCTCGACGATGGCGACGGGCCGCGCATTCCCGGCTTGACCCGCCACTACCCGAATCTGATGCGGGTGCCGGAGCCGGTGATGGAGGTGGAATTCGTCGCCTTCACCAAGCGTCTGGTGTTCGACACCGATGATTGGAAAAGCCTGGCCCCCTACAGTGTGGCCATGGTGACGGGATGGAAGATCCTCGAGCGCAACATCAGGAGCCATGCGGAACTGCTCAGCGTCAAGCATCCGGAGGGTCTGTTCCGGTTGTTGAACGACGGCCGCACCGAGGTGGCGGTCATCGACCGTTTCAGCGGCCATGCCATGGCCAGGAGGGTGGGGCTGGAAGACTACAACGTGTTGTCGCCGCCCCTGGCCACCACGCCCATGTATCTCTACCTGCACAGCAGGCATGCCCAGCTGGTGGGCCCGTTGACCGCGCGGTTGCGGGAGGCCAGGGCGAACGGCGTATACGGACGCCTCAAACACGAGAAACTCGACCATGCCTACCTTGACGATCCCCTTCGCTGATCCGCTGCCCTCCACGGTCGGGCAGGCGTCGCCGCGGCGGCGCCTCGCCCCCCAGGCGGTGTTCTATACCCTGTTGTTCAGTTCCGTGGTGACCTTCATGGCCACCGCGTTCCAGCTCTATATGGAGTTCGCGCGGGACAAACACGCCATCGATGCCCGCCTGGAGCAGATCGAGCACAGCCACCTGCACAGCATCGCGCTGAGCCTGTGGAGCATGGACCATGACCAGATCCGCACCCAGCTGGAGGGGGTGGAGGCCCTGCCGGACATCGAATATCTGGAGATCGACGCCAACGGGATGCCGGTGATCTCGGTGGGCGCCGACCAGGGCCGTGACCGCATCAGCCGCGTTTTTTCCCTCACCTATGGCTATCGGGACCAGCAGATCGACCTGGGGACCCTGCGAGTAGTGGCGAGCCTCGACAACGTATACAGCCGTCTCTACGACCGGGTGCTGGTGATCTTCGGCTCCCAGGCCGTGAAGACCTTCCTGGTGGCCACCTTCATGCTCCTGTTGTTCCAGTGGCTGGTGGTGCGCCACCTGGGGCATCTGTCGAGGTTCGTGCGGGACAAACGCCTCGACGATGCCTCCGGCAACCTTTCCCTCAACCGGGCGCCTGCCAAGGATGACAAGCCCGATGAGCTGGATGACGTGGTCAACGCCTTCAACGACATGTGCGCTGTGCTCCAGGAATCCTATGACCGGCTGGCCCAGAGCGAGGAGCGTTTCAATCTGGCCATGAAGGGCGCCAATGACGGCCTGTGGGACTGGGACCTCGAGGCCGACGCGGTGTACTTCTCCCCGCGCTGGAAGGACATGCTGGGTTATGCCGATCATGAACTCACCGACGATCCCCGCGAGTGGCAGGACCGCCTCCATCCCGACGACCGGCGGCGGGTGCTGCGGGACCTCGATCGCCACATCGCCGGGGAACTGGCGCAGTTCAAGAGCGTGCACCGGCTGTGCCACAAGGACGGTTCCTATCGCTGGATCCTGAGTCGCGGCCAGACCCTGCGGGATGCCGGCGGCAGACCCTACCGGGTGGTGGGTACCCACGTGGATGTGACCGCCCAGAAGGAGACGGAGGCCCGGCTGGCGGAGGCCACGCGCCGCCTCCAGGCGGAGCAGGAGAAGCGCGTCCAGGCGGAGCGTTTCGCCTGTGTCGGCGAGATTTCCGCCAGCATCGCCCATGAGATCCGTAATCCCCTGTCCAGCATCGTCAATTCCCTGGAATTGCTCACCGACCCGGGACTGGGGGACGAGGACCGGGCCAGCGTGGCCGATATCGTCAATGCCGAGACCCAGCGCCTGCACCGCATCCTCGAGGAGTTTCTGAATTTCGCCCGCCTCAAGCCGACGGAGCTGGCGCCTCACGACCTGACGGGGGTGTTGCGGGAGACGGTGGAGACCTTCACCCGCAGCAACGAAGCGGCGGTGGCGGGGGTGGAGATCCAGACGACTTTCCACGAGGAGGGTATCCACGCCCATTTCGACCCGGACCAGATCCGCCAGGTGGCATGGAATCTGCTAACCAACGCGGTGCAGGCCGTATCGGAAGGAGGGCGGGTATCCGTGGCCATCACCCCTGCCGACGGCGAGGTGAGGGTGACGGTGCGGGACACCGGTCGCGGTATCCCCGCCGAGATGCAGGACTGCGTCACGCGCCCCTTCGTAACGGGCCGGGAGAACGGCACGGGCCTCGGACTGTCCATCGTGGCGCGCATCCTGGCCCAGCACGGGAGTGAACTCGAGGTGGACTCGCAGGAGGGTCTGGGCACACAGATGGCATTTGAAATCAAGCGGGTTTAGGCGATGACTGCGGTACTTCTGGTGGACGATGAACCGTCCATCCTGACCACCCTGTCCCTGTTGCTGCGCCAGGCGGGTTATCAGGTGTTCACGGCCCGTGACGTCGCCGCCGCCAAGAGCGAGCTGTCCGGGAACGCGGTGGATGTGGTCATCACCGATCTGCGCCTCAAGGGCGAGAGCGGTACCGAGATCCTGACCTTCCTGCGGGAGACGAAATACCCTGCCGACAGCATCGTCATGACGGCCTACGGCTCCATCGAGAGCGCGGTGGAGTGCATGCGCCTCGGCGCGTTCGATTACCTCACCAAGCCGGTGAAGCCCCAGGAACTGCTCATCCGCCTCGAGAAGGCGTTGAGCAACCGTTCCCTGGCCGAGGAGGTGGAGCGGCTGCGCGCCGAGGTGCGGTTGCGCGACCAGCGGGAGATCGTCTCCAGAAGCCCCGAGATGCGGGAGATCGTCGACGTCATCCACCGCATACGCGACAACGAGGTGCCGGTGTTGATAACCGGCGAGACGGGCACCGGCAAGGAGGTGGTGGCACGGGCCATCCATCGCAGCAGCCCGCGGCACGACAAGTCCCTGCTGGCGGTGAACTGCTGCACCCTGCCGGAGGACCTGCTGGACTCGGAGCTCTTCGGCCACGTCAAGGGGGCCTTCAGCGGCGCCGTCGCCACCAGCAAGGGCCTGTTCCAACAGGCCCACCAGGGGACCCTGTTCCTCGACGAGATCGGGGATATCAGTCCGCGCCTGCAGGCCAAGCTGTTGCGGGTGCTGCAGGAGAGCCAGGTGCGCCCCGTGGGGGGCAGCTCCCTGGTGGATGTGGACGTGCGGGTGATCGCGGCCACCAACCGGGATCTGCAGGCCATGATGGCGGCCGGCGAATTCCGCTCGGACCTGTTCTTCCGCCTCAACGTGGTGCCCATCCACATCCCTCCCCTGCGCGACCGCCCGGACGATATCCAGCCCTTGATCGAACGGGTGATCGGGGAACTCACCGAGCGTCTGGGCAAGCCCATAAACCTGAGCCCCGAGGCCTGGGAGAAGCTGTCGTTGTACGACTATCCCGGCAATGTACGTCAGCTCCAGAACATCCTCGAGCGCACCGTGGCCCTGGCTCGCGGTCCGGTCATCGAGGCCGAACACATACACCTGGAGCGCACGGCGGGGCAACCGCCGGATAGCGCCGAAGCCGAGGCCCTCGGAGGCGACGGCAGGCTGGCCCTCGAGGACATGACCCTGCGCCATATCCGCCGCGTCTTGAGCCTCTACCACGGCAACCAGGTGGCGGCCGCCAAGGCCCTGGCCATCAGCCGCTCGACCCTGCGCCGGCGCCTCGGCCTCGACTGACTCCTCCCGGACCGTGGCCCCGGACGGTCCCCCGTCCGCATCCATCCACTGTCCAGTTCTGCAACAACCTCCTGTCGCGTTCTCAGGCAACCGTTCCTGAATCCGTCGCCCAGCTTCACGCAAGTCCTTGGCCTGGCGGCGGATAAGGCTTCTGGCATGGCCCCTGCAATGGATTGACGGCAAGCACGGCTGGCGGGCGACCCGACGCCGCCATCCCAGGACAACGACAAGGACCACACCAATGAAAGACCTGTTGACCAGCAAACGCTTCTGGCTGATGTGGGCGGGTTACGCCCTCTTCATGCTGATGTGGTATGGCAGCACCAACTGGCTGCCCATCGCCGCCTTCAACCGCCTCCCCGGACCCATCGAGGTCATTACCGAATGGGTCAACCCGGACCCCTTCTACGGCATATCCATTTTCACCGCGCCCTATTACACCCACATCCTGTACAGCGTCGCGCGGGCCACCACGGCCTTCCTGCTGGCGGTGGCCCTCGGGGTGCCCCTGGGGATTCTCATGGGCTGGAGCACGCGCTTCAACGAATACGCCTCGGGCCTGTTCGGCCTGCTGCGGCCCATTCCGCCCCTGGCCTGGGTGCCGGTGGCCATCCTGCTGTTCGCGCAGCCCGAGGCGGCGGTGGTGTTCGTCACCTTCCTGGTGGCCTTCTTCGCCACCACCATGAACACCTTCGTGGGGGTGCGCTCCATCGACAAGGATTACTTCCGCGCCGCGGAATGCCTGGGCTCCAGCCCCACCCAGGTGCTGCGGCACGTCATCATCCCGGGGGCCCTGCCCCATATCTTCACGGGGCTGCAGATCGCCATGGGAGCCGCCTGGTTCTCCCTCGCGGCCGGCGAGATGATCGCCGCCCAGTACGGCCTCGGCTTTCTGGTCTTCGAATCCTACAACCTCATCCAGTTTCCCACCATCGTCATTGGCATGGCGACCCTGGGACTGGCGGGTTACATCAGCTCGGCCCTGATACGGGTCGTCGGCAAAAGGCTCATGCAGTGGCGCGAACAGGCGCTCGGAATGGAGGGTTGAACCCAGATGAATGCAGGATTGGCACAACGGAATCCGGAGGCCTCCAGCACGCGCGGCGTGATGGCGGAGCGCCCCGACGTCGGCAAGCTGTCGGTGCGCAATGTGGGCAAGATCTACGACCCGGAAGGCGCCGCCGTGGTGGCGGTGGAGGACTGTGACGTGGAGGTGGAGGCCGGTGATTTCGTTGCCATCGTCGGGCCCTCCGGATGCGGCAAGTCGACCCTGATGAACGCCATCGCGGGCTTCGACACCATCACCAGCGGCGAGATCATGCTCGATGGCGTGCCCCTGGCCTCTCCGCAACTGGCGCCGCGGCCCGGCCCCGATCGGGTGGTGGTGTTCCAGCATGGTGCCCTGTTCCCCTGGAAGACGGTGCTGGAGAACGTCACCTACGGCCCCATGGTGCAGGGCAAGCTGTCCGCGGACGAGGCGCGGATCAAGGCCATGGGGCTGCTGGGGGAGTGCGGCGGACTGGACCGCGTGGCGGACACCTATCCGCCCCAGTTGTCCTCCGGCATGCAGCGGCGGGTGGAGATCGTGCGGGCCCTCATGAACGACCCCAGCATCCTGCTGCTCGATGAGCCCTTCCGGGCCATGGATACCGTGTCCAAGACCACCATGCACCGCCATCTGCTGCAGATGTATCGGCTGTGTCGGCGGACCATCATCTTCATCACCCATGACCTCGAGGAGGCCGTCTTCCTCGCCGACAAGGTGATGATCATGACCTCCCGGCCGGGGACCATGAAGAAATCCCTCGACATCACGCTGCCCCGTCCCCGCGCCACCGACATGCTGACGAGTGAGGAATTCAGGGAGCTGAAGCTCCAGCTGTCCGCCACCGTCCATGAAGAGGCAAAAAAGGCCTTCGTTCGCGGCGAGCGCGAGCAGGCCTAAAGGAGAATCATCCATGAGTGCAGTAGAACAAGATGTGAAGACCATTCCACCCGCGGGCCGTGCCACGGGCCGCACCCTGCGACCGCGGCGCCTGGCGCGCTTCGTTCCCGGCTGGCGGGGCACCTTGTCGGTGGTGGCCTTTTTCGTGTTGTGGGATCTGCTGGTGCGTTGGGAGCTGGGTGGCTTCGCCCATATCTCCTCGCCCCTGGCGGTGGCCACCGCATTCGTCGAGGGCTATCTCACCAGCGCCGACTACTGGATGTCCTGGTGGGCCAGCTTCCAGCGTGTGCTCTATGGTTTCGTGGCAGCCCAGCTCCTCGGCATCCCCCTGGGCCTGTTGTTGGGCACGCGGCCCCTGCTCAACGGCCTGTTCTATCCCGTCATCGAACTGCTGCGGCCCATTCCACCCCTGGCCTGGGTGCCGCTGTCCATTCTGTTCTGGCCCACGACCGAGCTCAGCATCATTTTCATCACCTTCATCGGGGCCTTTTTCATCATCGTCATCAATGTTCATGATTCGGTGCGCAGCATCAAGAAAGAGCACCTGTGGCTGGCCCAGTCCATGGGCGCGAGCCCCCTCCTGATCTTTCGTCGCATCATCATCCCGTCCGTCATTCCTTCCATCGCCGTCGGCATGACCCTCGGCATCGCCGTCACCTGGAACGTGGTGATCGCCGCCGAGATGATCGCCAGCGACAGCGGCCTCGGCCGCCTCACCTGGGAGGGCTATGTCAGCAGCACAGGGCCGGTGGTGATCATCGGCATGATATCCATCGGCCTGGCCGGGTACCTGTCCACCCTGGTGGTGGACATCGTCGAGAAGAAGATGATGCCCTGGCGCAAAGGCCACTGAACCCATCGTTTACAGGAGTCGAGCCAATGACGACACAAACCAAGGTCGGGCATCTCAAGGCCGAGGGCCTGCGTATGAGCTACCAGCGCAAGGGCAGGGAGCCGGATGTGGTGCTCGAGGACTGCTCCCTGGACGTGGAGCCGGGCAAGCTGACGGTGGTGATGGGGGCCTCGGGCTGCGGCAAGTCCACCCTGGCCTACAACCTCGCCGGCTACCTGAAACCGGACGCCGGCCGTATGACCCTGGATGGCGAATCCATCACCGGGCCCGGCTCCGATCGGGTGCTGGTATTCCAGGAGACGGCCCTGTGGCCGTGGATGAGCGTGAACGACAACGTCATGTTCGGGCCCGTCGCCCGCGGCGAGATGTCCGATGCCGAGGCCAGACAGGCCGCCTTGAAGCTCCTCGAACGATTCGGCTTGCGGGACTTTCGTGACAAGTACCCCGGCCAGTTGTCCGGCGGTATGCAGCGCCGTGCCGAGATCGCCCAGGCCCTCATCAACAAACCGCGGGTGATGATCATGGATGAGCCCTTCCGGGGACTGGATGAGATGACCCGGGAGCTCATGCAGGAATACTACATGAAGCTCTTCGAGGAGACCGGCCTGACCACGTTGTTCATCACATCGGAACTGGAAGAGGCCATCTTCCTGGCGGACAGGATCCTGTTCATGGGTGACACGCCCGGGCGCATCGTACGCACCATCGACGTGGATTTGCCTCATCCCAGGACCTTCGAGGTATTGGACAGTCCGGAATATCTCGCCCTCAAACGGGAGGCCATGGCCCAGTTGTACGTCGGTGTGGAAGGACTGGAAGAGCTCGCCTGAAGGGGCGACCGGGGCGCGCTTTCCGGAGGCGGCGTGGTCCCTGCATAAACCATCACAGCCTTCAAGCAGTACCAAAGGGGGAAAAGCACGATGAGTAGAACGAGATGTAGTATTGGCATGCTGGTGGGCGCTGTGGCGTTGGCCATGTCGCCGCTGGCCCAGGCCGCCGATCCGGTGGACATCACGTACGGCTACCACCCGTACTGGACCGGTGGCTGGAACGGCGTGATCATCAAGGCCAAAGGCCTGTGGAAGAAGCATCTGCCCGAGGGCAGCAAGGTGAAGTTCGAGCCTCATCTCACCGGCCCGCCCATGGTGAATGCACTGCTGGCGGACAAGATGCAGATTGGCACCATGGGCGACATGCCCTCCCTGGTGGCGACCACCAAGACCCGTATCGCCGACATCCGGCTGGTCTCCGTTCCCATGTTCAGCAATGGCCAGAACTGCAACAAGATCCTGGTGCGCAAGGATGCCCCGGAGTTTGACTCCGTCGACGAGGCCATGGATTGGATTGATGGTCGCAACTTCGCGGTCCACCGCGGCACCTGTGCCAATCGCTTCGTGGAGTCCGTCATCAGCAAGGGGGCCTTCAAGCCCGGCAAAGTGCTGAACATGCCCATCGAGGTCATCGCCAGCAACTTCGAGGCCGGCAATCTGGATGCCGCCGCCATGTGGGAGCCCCATGCCCGCCGCCAGGTGGTCCTCGGCAACGCCAAGTATGCGGCCACCGGGGCGCCATGGAACGAGACGGACGCTGACTTCACCCTCATGCGACAGGACTTCATCGCCAACAATCCGGAGGCCGCCAAGGGCTGGATGAAGGCGGAGATCGAGGCGGTCCGGTTCATGGCCGAGAATCCCCGGGAGACGGTGGAAATCCTCCACGATGAACTCACCGGGTACCCCAAGGAGGCCATCTGGGCGGCCCTCTACAAGCAGAACCCCGAGCGCATCGGCGGTGCCGAGGCGAACTATATCGGCAAGATGGTGTTCGACGACGACGTGATGAAGCTGATGAGGCTCGGTTACGCCTTCCTCCACGAGGTCAAGGTATTGCGCTCACCCGACATGCCGGACCACCCCATCAACGAGGAACCCCTGCGCCAGGCCCTGGCCGAGATGGGACTCGAGTCACCCGTGGGCGTGGTCAAGGGTAAAGACGACCTCCCCGATTGGATCAACTAGGTCACCCCTGGAGTGACGCCATGCCGGTGCGGGCGGGGCCTCCGGCCCCGCCTTTTATCGGCAGCGGATGGACGAGGAGCGATGAAGAATGGCGGACGAGCATTTTGCAACATGTAACTGGTCCCCCTCCGATGGCTACGATGCGCATACGCCTTACGGCACCGTGCCCATGTTCGGTGAGGGGGGCCACCGGGCGGTGGAATTGATGCTGCTTTCGGCAGCTGCCTGCCTCAACTTCTTCCTGGTGGAATACGCCCAGGCGCGGGAGCTGGACGTCGCCCATCTCGGTGTGGAGTGCGTGGGGGAAGTGGTGCCAGGGCCGACCCGCGTGGCGGAGATCGAGACGCGGGTCAGGGTGGTGGGCAACCTGGAAGATAAAGAGGTTGAGAAGATGGTTGCCATGTGCGAGCGGGCATGCAAGGTTATGAATACCCTGAAGCAGTCGCCGGAAAGCCGCGTCAAGATCTCCCTGGCCCGCGCGGAGGCGGCCCCCGGTGCCTGAGCACGTCATCATTATCGGCGCCGGTCCTGCAGGCTACGTGGCGGCCCTGGAGGCGAGCGATCTGGGGGCGAGGGTCACCCTGGTGGGCACCCATGACACGGGGGGCACCTGTCTGCACCGGGGCTGCATTCCGACGAAAACCCTCATCGCCAGCTGTAAGGTACTGACCCAGGCCCGCAAGGCAGGCGAGTACGGGCTGGTGCTGGAAGGCAGCGTGAGGCCCGACTGGGGCGCCCTGCGCGAACGCATGGACAGGGTGGTGAATACGAATGTGCGCGGCATCGGTGAACTGTTGCGCAACCGCAGCGTAAGCCTGGTGGAAGGCCATGGCCGCGTGCTGCGCGGTGACGACGGGCGAACCAGGGTCGAGGTGGACGGGCAACGGCTGGAGCCGGGCCGGGTGCTGCTGTGCAGCGGTTCCCGTCCCGCCATACCGCCGGCATTTCCGATGGATGGCGAACGCATCGGTTGCAGCGATGATGTCCTTGGATGGGAAAGCCTGCCGCGCTCGGTGGTGATCGTGGGCGGGGGCGTCATTGCCAGCGAGTTTGCCTTCATACTCGCGGCCATGGATGTCGAGGTCACGATAGTGGAGATGGCGGATCGCCCACTGCCGGCGGAAGACACGGAGGTCTCGAAGATCATCGCCAGGGAAATGAAGAAGCGCCGCATTCGCTTCCTGCCCGGCATGACCATCGACGATGTCCGCTGCGACGATGATGGGGTATCACTGCGCGGTGACGGTAAAGAAATGGCCCGGGCCGAGCGGGTCGTCGTCGCAGTCGGGCGCGCGCCCGTCACCGCGGGCATGGGACTGGAGCATATGGGCCTGTCCATGGGCCGCCGTGGCGAGGTGATGGTGGACGAGTTCATGAGAACCGGGGTCGAGGGGCTCTACGCGGCGGGTGATGTCACCGGCCAGTGCATGCTTGCCCATGCGGCCTCCGCCCAGGCGCGGGTGGCCGTGCGCCATATGCTGGGCCGGGAGGGGCATGGCTATGTGAACGAACACATCCCCCGGGTCACCTTCACGGACCCTGAAGTGGCCAGCGTGGGGCTCACGGAGCAACAGGCCCGGGAGCGCTATGGCGACATCAGGGTGGGGCGTTTCGATCTGCGGGCCCTGGGCAAGGCCCATGCCCTCGGTGAGCTCAGCGGCTTCGTCAAGCTCATTGCCCATCCCACCAGCCGTCAGGTACTGGGGGCCCACATGGTGGGCGCCCACGCGGGCGAGCTCATTCAGGAGCCGGCCACCCTGTTGGCCAACGGCTGCGATATGGAGATGATGGTGACGGCCGTACACGCCCATCCCACCCTCGCGGAGGCCCTCCAGGAGGCCGCGGAAGACACCCTGGGGCAGGCCCTGCACAAGCCACGTATCCAACAGGAGGGCAGGCATGAGCCAGCCATCAGCATGTCGGTTTCATGAGAACCATCTGTGGTGCAGGCCACGGGGCGATGGCCTCTTTGTGGTTGGCATCAGCGACCACGCCCAGGATAACCTCGGCGACATCATGTACTTCGACCTTCCCGCGACGGGGACGTCCATCGTCACCGGTGAGGCCTTCGGCACGGTGGAGTCCATCAAGGTGGTCAACGATCTGGTCGCACCATTACAAGGTGAAGTGGTGGAGACCAATGCGGCCGTAGAAGAGGACCCGACCCTGGCCAACAGCGATCCCTACGGCGATGGCTGGTTGCTGGTGGTCCATGCCGGCGGCGGCCTGCCCGATGGGCTGATGAATGAAGAGGCCTACGAACAGCATCTCCAGGGCGAGGCATGACCATCCTTTAGCTGCCATGCCGGGTTTCGCTGCGCTCAACCCAGCCTACGGGCTGAAAAGTTGCTCTCCCTCTCCCTTGGGGAGAGGGCCCTGAAAAGTTACTCTCCCTCTCCCTTGGGGAGAGGGCCGGGGTGAGGGGATGCGGAGCCAGGCTAAGGGTTATGCCCTCGCCGCTCATCCCCTCATCCTGTCCTTCTCCCCGAGGGAGAAGGGACCTTACCCTTCCGGTTCGCGTAGGCTGGGATGGAGCCTCGCGCAATCCCAGCATCCATGATGCTGCCATGCCGGGTTTCGCTGCGCTCAACCCAGCCTACGGGCTCTCCCTCTCCCTTGGGGAGAGGGCCGGGGTGAGGGGATGCGGAGCCAGGCTAAGGGTTATGCCCTCGCCGCTCAT
>JAABTG010000079.1 GCA_011389995.1 Thiotrichales bacterium | reverse complement strand
GGGGGGGGGTTCCCCCTCCCGGCCTCCCCCACGGGGTGGGGGAGGGGACACGGGGTGCCCTATGGGCACTCTGGGTTTATGGGCACTGTGGGTTTATGGGCGCGGGTTTCTACAGGCCGATGAGTTCGGCGTGGACCCCGCTGCTCTTCACGGTATCCAGAATCTCCCCGCTGTTGACCAGTGCCGGGTCGTACTCCACCACCATCAGATGGGGCTTCTCCTCGTGGCTGGCGGCTGCCATGACGCCGTTGACGGAGAGCAGCTTTTCGGCGAGGGCTTCCCGCCTCTCGGCATCCACGTTTTCATCGATATGTACGGTTACGTCCACCATGTTGTTGCTCATTACGGCCTCCTTTCTGGTCTGGTACCCCGGATAATGTGCCGGGTCGGACAGGCTTGGTTCGATTGCGGACGAAAGACATCCGTCTTCCACCAAACGCACGTCCATTGGAAATTCTAGACCGCCGACCGCGGCTTGCATTGTCTTCAGGCAAAATGTCTTCAGGAAAACCCGGGCGCGGCCGGATGGGGACTCAGTTCGGTGGGTTGCGTCGGGGTTCGGTGGTCAGGGCCCGCAGGAATGCCTTCTCCTCGTCGGAGAGGACATCGGCGGCAGGGAGTTCCCGGCGCACCCGTATCCTGCCGCTGCGGCGCTCCAGGTGCCTGCGATCATCGCGGCGCCTTTCCCCGGCGCGGCGGCTATGGAGGCGGCGCTCGCCCTGGCGCCGTTCCATTTTCAGGACGTGGATATCCATGGGGTGCAGGTCGGCCGCCTCGGCGCGGCGCTCGCCCTGGCGTCGATCCGATACCCGGCGTTCGGACCAACGCCGGCCGTCCCGGCGGCGCCGTGATTGCCGCCGGCTGTCGGTGGATCTCTGGGTCTTGTCGTCGCGCATGGCTGCAAAGTGCCGGTGGCAGGGCTCGCTCTATATCTTTGTCAGACCCCCTAAGCATAGGAAATGTTTCACTAAAAGCGAGTTTCCGTCCCGGGCTGTGCGGCCTAGCGCTCAATCTGATAGTAGATATCCAGGGCCTGCTCCGTGCCTGAGCGGCTCTCCACCCGTACCTGGTCCGTGAGGCGGAGCTTGAGGATCACCTCCCCCACGGTGTCCAGCACGCCCTGGCTGTAGCTCAGATACAGGTTGGGGTTGAGGTATTTGCCCAGGATCACGGAGCTGTCGGCGATGCCGCCCTCGCCGCCCGCCACCCGGAGTTCGTCCAGGCCCAGGCGCTGGCCGATGTTCTGCAGCACCGGTGCGCTGCGGCTTAAGCCCATGGACAGGGCGGCGGCGGTCATGTCGAAGCCGTCCTGTTCGCCGGCCTGGTCGAGGCCGCGGCCGGTGACCAGATAGGCGAGGGCCTCGGCGTCGGAGGTCGGGGGCTCGGTGTAGATGCGCGGGCGCGGGTTGCTCGCCGGACTGTTGATGGCCAGAAAGGCCTTGACGCTGCCGTCGGTGGAGGTGCGCACGGCCTTCAGGTCCAGGGTGGGATTGCCCACCGGGCCGTTGAACAGCAGGCGGCCCTGGGTCACCCGAAGCTCCTGGCCGTAGGCCTTGTAGGCGCCGTCCACCATGTCGATGCGGCCATACAGCTGGGAGCCCTCGGCCCCCACTTTGGCGTCCAGCTTGCCGGTGAGGCCGGTGGTGAGGCCGAAGCCCTCGAAACGCACGTCGTCACCCAGCACCACGTTGACGTCGGCGGTGAGACGTGGCGGCGCGGCATCTTCCGCGGCCTCCCCGGCACCCTGTTCGTCCACCACCACGGCGTCGTCGGAGACCTTCACCGCCGAGGGCGGCAGCTGCTTCAGCTCGATGCGCGCCCGGGGCACGGCGAGGCGCCCGCTGACGTGGTAGCGGCCGCTGCCGCTGATGCGCAGGTCGGGGGACACCACCACCAGGGCCTCCGGCAGGTCTGCGGCCTGCACCCGTTGTCCCGTGACCGTGAGCTCGATGCCGGGTCCGGGGACGGCGAAGGGGTCCAGGCGTCCCGCCAGTTCGAGGGTGCCCTCGCCGGAGCGCAGGCTGCCCGTCAACGCGAAGGGCCCGCTGCCGTCGCCCTCCAGGGCGATGTTCATGTCCCGCAGCTCCAACCCCGCCGCCGCCACGTCGCTGCGGCCGTCGGCGAGTTCCAGGCGGCCGTCGAAGCGGGGTGCGTCAAGGGTGCCCCCCACCGCCACGTCGAGGGCCAGGCGCCCCTCCACGTCGGCCAGGGCCGGCACGAAGCCGCTGACCAGGGCCAGGTCCGGCAGGCTGGCATCGATGCGCCCCTCCAGGGCCGCCGGCTGGCCGGCCCCGAGACGGATGCGGGCATTCAGGGCGCCGTCCCCGGCGAGGCGCAGTCCGGCCTCGGCCAAGCCGCCCGCCGGCCCGTAGCGGGCATCCACCCGCACGTCGCCGAAGGGCACCACCAGGGGCTCCTCCTCGCCGGTGGCCACGGTGATGGTGCCGTCATCCGGGCGCAGGCTCAGGGTGGCCCGGGGAGCCGCGGCGGGGCCGGTGACGGCAAAGTCACCGTGCAGGGCCCCCTCCAGGCGGGTTTCGGGAGGCAGGGCCACGGCCAGCCAGGCCAGGGGCAGGCCGGCCAGGCTCCCCGCCACGTCCATCTCACCGCCGCGCCGCCAGGCGCCGCCGGCACACAGGCGGGCATCCTCCCGGGTCAGACACAGGGGCTCGGCGTCCACCACCTCGGGGGACAGGCCGAGGGCCACCGGTTCCGCCAGGGCCCAGGGGCCGGGGAGGGCGGCGTCGAGGGCCAGGGTGGTGAGCTCGCCGTCCCAGCGCGCGTCGTCGAGGCCACCGCGGGCGGCCAGCTCCAGGCTGCCCGCCGGGCCCGTGGCGTTCAGGGTGATGCGGTGGTCCCCGGGGGTGCCGTCCATGATGGCCGCGAGGTCGTCGATGCGCTGCCCCGCCGCGGCCAGGCCCGTGGCCTCCAGCCGCAGGTCGGCGCGTTCCCCGGTCCAGGTGGCGTCGACATCGAGGCCCGCGGCGGCGTAGGCCTCGAAACCGACGTCCCGGGCGGTGAGCCGGGCCCGCAGGTTGGGGGTGGCGGGGGTGCCGCCTACCCGCCCCTCGCCCCGGATCTCGCCCCGCAGGCCGGGGTAGACGGCGGCGAGATCCGGGGCCTCGATGGCGTACTCGAGGTCCAGCCGTTGCCCGGCCTCGCCCCTCAGGGTCGCGCGGTTGTCGCCGGAGGCGACGACGAACTCGTCGGTGGTGGCGACACCGCCCCCATAGGCCAGGGTGCCGCGGGCCATCACCGGCTGGTCCCGCAGCCGGCCGTCCAGGCGTCGTACCTCGATGGTGGCCCTGGGGTCATCCGCCGGCAGGCTGCCGGTGCCGTGGAGGCGCGCGTTCAGTTGGCCCGGCCACTCGGGCAGCAGGCCCTGGGGGTCGATGCCATCCGCCTCCAGGGTCATGTCCCAGGCCATGGCCGCCGCGGGCTCCAGGTGCCCTGCCAGCCGCAGCTCGCCATGGAGGGCGGTAATGGTGGTGTCCACGGTGGCGCGGCCGTCCGCGTAGGCGAGCTCGCCCGCCAGGGCCAGGGGCAGTTCCCGCAGCCGCCCTTCCAAGCCCTCCACCGTCACCGTGGCCCGGGGCCCCGCCGCCGGCACGCTGCCGCGGCTGGAGAGGCGGGCGGAGAGTCGCCCCGGCCAGTCGGGGGCCAGGGCCCCGGGGTCGAGTTCCTGCGCCCTCAGGCCGAGGTCCCAGCGGGGCTCGGGGGCCCAGCCGGCGCTGCCGGTGGCGGCGAGGGTACCCTCGAGGGTATGGAGCAGGATATCCAGGTCCTCGAGGCCGCCCGTATCGCCGCTGGCGGTGAAGGAGGCGATGCGCACCGCGGGCAGCTCCCGCCCCCCCAGGGTGGCGGTGGCGTCGACGGCGTAGTCATTGGCGCTACCCGTGACCTTGGCCTCGAGGTCCTCCACCGTCATCCGGGCCGTGCCCGCGAGGGGCCAGGCGAGACGCGGGGCATCCAGGGTGACGGTGAATCGCGGCTCCGCCTCGGTTAGATCCAGCTCCGCCTCCATCGTGGCCTCCACCAGGGCGGCGGTACGCAGGGTCAGGTTGGGCTCCAGGGCCGGCCCGGCGACATCGAGGCGGGCCTCCAGCGGCCCCGCCTCGGGCACGGGCAGGGTGGCCGTGAGCCCGCCGCCCAGGGTATGGGGGGCGACGGCGGCGAGGGCCAGTTGGCCCGTCACGGTGGCGCCTTCGCCTTGCAGCTCGAGGTCTTCGATGGCCAGGCCGTCGTGGTCCAGCCGCGCGGAAAGGGATAGGTGATCGAGGCGTTTCGATGGCTCCCCCGGCAGGTACAGCTCCTCCACCCGCAGCCGGTCCACCTGAATGGCGATGGGCAGGCTGATATCCGGCAGGGTAGGGGGCGCGGCGGGGGGCGCCGGTTCGTCGGTGGCCTCTATCTGGTAGCGGATGCCGCCGGCATTGAAGGCCGTCACGTGGAGGCGTCCGTCGAGGAGGGCGAGGGGCCGCCAGCTGAGGCCGAGGCGATCCACCGTGAGGTCCAGACCGGCGCCTTGGATATGGAGCCCGCCCAGGGCCAGGGTGCCGGCCAGGGTGCCTTCCATGGCCTCGAACTCCACCTCGATGCCGCGGTCTCCCGCCAGCCCGGCCGCCGTACCCAGCAGCCAGCGGCTGCCGGCCTCGGTGGTCACCACCAGGGCCGCCGCGACCAGCGGCAGGAGGGCCGCCGCCACCAGCCCCGTGAGGGTCCATCGCCAGCGCCGTGCCATGTCAGAGGTCGACCCCGAGACCGAAATGGATGCGCCAATCGTCCTCGGCGGTATCCTCGGGGAAGGCGATGTCCAGACGAATACGGCCCACCGGCGAGTACCAGCGCAGGCCCCCGCCGTAGCCCTGCTTGACGCGGATGTCGTTGGTGTCGAAGGCGTTGCCGGCGTCCACGAAGGCGGCTCCCCACCAGTCCTCGTTCCCCAGGGGGTGCTCGTATTCGATACTGGCGGTGAGCAGGTGCTTGCCGCCCACCACCTCGCCGTCGCTGTCCCGGGGGCCCAGGCTCTCGAAGGCGTAGCCGCGCACGCTGTTGTCGCCGCCGGCGAAGAATCTCAGGGAGGCGGGGAGGTCGGCGAAGTCCGGGGTCAGGGTGGTGCCCAGGTCCAGCCGTCCGGTGACCCGGCCCCAGCCCGCGAAGCGGTAGATGCCCTTGGCGTGGGCGTTCACCTGGAACAGGGACGTGCTGGAGAGCAGGGCCTCGTGGGTACCCTGGGCCTCCAGGCCCACCCGGTAGCCACGGCGGGTGCGCAGGGGGTCGTCGGCCTCCATACGGTTCCAGCCGAGGCCCGGCAGCACGAAGCTTGAAGACACGTCGTCATTGCCGATGTCGGAGCGCTCCGTGAGTACCTTGATGAAGCGGCTGTGGTTCCAGGCCCCCATGCGCCGGCTGTCGAAGAAGCCGAGGTTGAGGCTGTCGCTGGTGAAGCTGTCGGTGTCGTCGTGTTCCAAGGCCCCGGTGAAGCGGTAGTTCTGTTTGTGGGGGTCTTTGCCGGGGATGCGGTATTCCGCCGACAGGGTGGATATCACCGGCGACAGGCGCACGTCGGCGGAGAAACGATGGCCCCGGGGGTTGACATAGCGGTTCTCGTAGCCGGCGGATACCCGCGGCCCGCTGTCCGTGGCGAAACCGACGCCGGCCCGCCAGAGGTGGCGGGACTCGCGGGTGAAGGCGACCGCCACCGGTACGCGCTCCTCGGTCGCCTGATCACGCAGGGGCCGCACCTCCACGGACTGGAAATAGCCGGAGTTGCTGAGGTTGCGGTCGAGGCGGACGAGGGTATCCACCTCATAGGGGGTATCGGGTTCGTAGGCCCCGAGGCGGCGCACGAAGGACTCCTCGAGGGGCTGGTCGCCGAGGAGCAGCTCCCCGAAGCGGTAGCGTGTCCCGGTGGCGAAATCGATGACGATGTCCGCCGCCTTCTCGGACTTGTGGATGCGCAGGGTGCTGCGGGCCAGACGGGCGTCGAAATAACCCCGCTCCAGGGCCAGGCTGCGCAGGCCCGCCTTGATGGACTCGTAACGGCCGTGGTGTAGCTGGTCCCCTTCCTCCAGGGGCAGATCGGCGAGAAATTCCCCGAAGGCCGCATCGTCGCGGGCGTCGCCGCGGATTTCCACCGTGAGATTGCGCACCCGCACCGGCGGGCCGGGGTCGACTTCAATGGTCGCCTGCCAGCAGTCGCCGCCGGTATCCAGTTCCTTGCGGATCTCCGGTGCGTAGTGGCCGAGGGCCTCGAGGGCGGGCCTGATGTCCTCTTCCACGGCCGCGAAGAGCTGGCGCAGCCTTGCCGGCCGGATATCGCAGGGTTGGTCCACGAGGCGCAGGTGAAGGCGCAGGTTGTTCTCGATGGCGCCATCACCGCCCGTGACCGCGATATTCGTCTCGGCGCCGGCGGGAACGGCAGCGAGGCCCCAAAGCAGGGCCGTGATGAGGGCACCTTGCAGGGCAGGATGACGACGACTCAGGCGCATTATGGCGAGCAGGATTTAACGCAAAGCAGCGAAGCTTACACGGGCCCGCCCATCCTGCAACCGCAAATACTTGTTGCAGCGGCGGCCGATGGGCCGGGGTGTCGGGATTACGGACAGGCACCGGACCGCCAGCACCGCGCCGGAACAAAACCCCCTCGCATCACGGGAGGGGGTCGCTGGGGGCACGCGCCATGGTCGGCGCAGGGGATCTACGGGATAATGGAGCCATGAGATGCCACCGTTTGATTGCCGCCCTCGCCCTGAGCCTGGCATTGGACGCCCCGGCCGCGCCGTCCATCGCCGAGGTCCGGGGGTTGATGGCGGCGGGGGAACTGGATGCCGCGCGGGCGGCTCTGGAGGGGCATCCGGCGGTGGATGCCGGGGACCCCAACGCGCGTTTTCTCGCGGGGCTGGTGCTGGCCCGTCTCGAACGCCGGGACGAGGCCATCGAGGTGTTCGAGGACCTGGTGGGGGATTTTCCCGAACTGCCCGAGCCCCACAACAACCTGGCGGTGCTCTACGCGGCGGACGGCCGGTACGACCAGGCCCGGGACGCCCTGCTCAGGGCCATCGGCACCCATCCGGGCTACGCTGCGGCCCACGAGAACCTGGGGGATATCTACGCCCGCATGGCCGCCGCCGCTTACGACAAGGCCCTTACCCTGGACACCGACAACGCCATCGCCCAGGCCAAGCGGACCCTGGTGAACGAGCTCCTGTCGGCGCCGGGGGCCGGCGCATCGTCCCCGGCGGGCCGGCCCGGGGCCGGGACCGCCGGTCCGTCTCAGCCCAGCAGGTAGTGGAGGAAGATGCCGCCGAAGACGGCGGCGCCGAACCAGCTGTTGTGCAGGAACGCCGCGAAGCAGCGCCCGGGTTCGCGGTCGCGGATCATGAACTGCTCGCGAACGGCCAGGCCCGCCGCCACCGCCAGCCCCGCGTAGTACCAGATGCCGAGTTGGTGGAACAGTCCCACCGCCGCCAGCAGCACCAGCACCAGGGCCTGGAGGATGCCGATGATGAGGCGGTCGAGACCCGCGAACAGCACCGCGGTGGACTTGATGCCGATGCGCACGTCGTCCGCCCGATCCACCATGGCGTACATGGTGTCGTAGGCCACCGTCCACAACACCGCCGCGCCATAGAGCAGCCACGCCTCCACCGGGGGCAGGGCGTTGGTATGGGCGGTATAGGCCATGGGAATGGACCAGCTGAAGGCGAGTCCCAGCACCACCTGGGGCAGGTGGGTGATGCGTTTGAAATAGGGATACACGGCGGCCAGGGCCACCGCCACCAGGGACATGGCCACGGTGAGGGGGTTGAGCAGCAGCACCAGGGCGAAGGCGAGGACGCACAACACCGCGAACAGTACCAGGGCCTCGCGGGGTGACACGGCGCCGCGGGCCAGGGGGCGGTCGCGGGTGCGCGCCACGTGGCCGTCGAAGTGGCGGTCGGCGTAATCGTTGATGACACAGCCCGCCGAGCGCATGAGGAAGACCCCTGCCACGAACACCAGCAGCACCGTCAGCTGGGGGCGACCGGCCGAGGACAGCCACAGGGCCCACAGGGCGGGCCACAACAACAGATAGGTGCCGATGGGCCGGTCCACCCGCATCAGGCGGCCGTACTCCCGCAGCCGGGTGGTGAGCCCGTTCTCAGGCACGGCTGGCGGGGGCCTCGGCAATGGCGGGGGCGAACACCTCCGTCACCAGGAGGGGGTGTCCCCGCAGGCGGAAGCGGGAGCGCCGGCACCACAACTCCCCCCCTTCCGGCAGGTCCAGGGCCTGGCGGGCCAGGCGGTGGAGGGCCAGGGCCGGCGTCAGGCGGGCGAACTCCATGGCCTCCCGCACCACCGCGGGGCTGGTGAAGAGGATGTCCGCCAGGGGACGGGTGCCCAGGCTGGCCAGCCGGCGGAAAGGCCCCGTCAGGGTGGCCCGGGGGATCACGCTGTGGGCGAACACCAGCCGCCGGTCACCGCATTGCAGCCGCACCTGGCGCACCAGGGCCTTCTCCTGGGGCCCCAGGCCCAGGAGTGGGGGCTCGTCCCGGAAGGGGCGGCGCCAGCCGTGGCGCAGCAGGCCCACGGTCACTTCCTCGCCGCACAGGCGGGCCAGCCGGCGGGTCAGGGAATGGGGCTCGTAGACCCAGGGCCGCAGGGGGGCGGGGATGCGGGAATGAACCAGGACGCGATGCCTCCAGGGGGGGATGGGGCCGGCGATCATGGGGTGTCGGGGTTGAGGGGAACGGCTGGCACGGGGTGGGGACGGGGCTCCGACGGGCGGTTCTCAGACGTCGGCATAGTGTAACCCATCACCTATCCAGCGCCGTATGAGGGGCGCCACCCGCTCGGGGTGGTGGTCCAGCAGGCGGGTGCCCGCCTCTTCCACCCGCGGCAGCAGGGCGGCGTCCCGCACCAGATCCGCCACCCGCAGCCGCGCCAGGCCGGTCTGGCGGGTGCCGAGGACCTCGCCCGGGCCGCGCAATTCCAGATCACGCTGGGCGATGCAGAAGCCATCGTTGGTCTCCCGCATCACTGCCAGCCGTTCCCGGGCGATATCCGACAGGGGGGCCTTGTAGAGCAGCACGCAGCTGCTGGCGGTGCTGCCGCGGCCCACCCGGCCCCGCAGCTGATGGAGCTGGGCCAGCCCCAGGCGCTCGGCGTTCTCGATGATCATGAGGCTGGCCCGGGGCACGTCGACGCCCACCTCGATGACCGTGGTGGCCACCAGCAGCTGGCTGTGGCCGGCCTTGAAGTCGGCCATGGCGGCCTGTTTATCCGCCGGCCCCAGGCGCCCGTGGACCAGGCCCACACGCACCTCCGGCAGGGCCGTGGCCAGGCGCCCGGCGGTGTCGGTGGCGGCCTCGGCCTCCAGGGCCTCCGATTCCTCCACCAGGGTGCATACCCAGTAGGCCTGGCGACCGCCGGCGCAGGCCGCGCGGATGCGCTCGATGACGTCGTCCCGACGGCTGTCGGGTACCGCCACCGTTTCCACCGGCCGGCGTCCGGCAGGGAGCTCGTCCAGCACGGAGACGTCCAGATCGGCATAGGCGGTCATGGCCAGGGTGCGGGGAATGGGGGTGGCGGTCATGATGAGCTGGTGGGGCCGCAGCCCGCTGCCCTCGCCCTTGCGCCGCAGGGCCAGACGCTGGTGGACGCCGAAGCGGTGCTGCTCGTCCACCACGATGGCGCCCAGGCGCTCGAAGCGCACTTCCTCCTGGAACAGGGCATGGGTGCCCACCACCACCCGGCTGCGGCCCGCGGCGATGTCCGCCAGAGTGGTCCTGCGGGCCCGGGTCCCCACCTTGCCCGACAACCAGCTGGCGGGGATGCCGAGGGGGGCCAGCCAGCCCTCCAGGGTCTGCCAGTGCTGCTCGGCGAGGAGTTCCGTGGGGGCCATGAGGGCGGCCTGACAGTCGTTCTCCACCGCCCGCAGCAGGGTGAGCACGGCCACCACCGTCTTGCCCGAACCCACATCGCCCTGGAGCAGGCGATGCATGGGGTGGGGCCGGCCGAGGTCCCGGGCGATCTCCTCCCATACCCGTTGCTGGGCGCCCGTGAGGTCGAAGGGCAGCGCCTCCAGCAGGGGGGCACAGTGGCGCTGGGTGGCGGCGAGGACGGGGGCGTCCTGGTGCTGCACCTGCTTGCGCAGGCTGCGCAGGATGAGCTGGTGGGCCATCAACTCCTCGAAGGCGAGGCGCTGCTGGGCCGGATGGCGGCGTTCCACCAGGTCCTGAAGGCCGATGTCCGGCGGCGGCCGGTGCAGGGTGTGCAGGGCCTCCACGAGGGACGGCAGGCCCATGGCGTCCAGCACCTCGGGCGGCAGCAGTTCCGGGGGCGGGCGCCGTTCCATGAGTTCCAGGGCGAGGGCGGAGATGCGCCGCAGGGTATGCTGGCTCACCCCCTGGGTGGCGGCATAGACGGGGGTGAGGCAGGGCTCCGCCGCGGCTTCCTCGTCATCCCGCAGGACGCGGTATTCCGGATGCACCATCTCGAGATCCGTGGGGCCGGCACGCACCTCGCCGTAGCAGCGTACCCGCACGCCCTTCACCAGGTGGCTCTGCTGGGCGCCGGAGAAGTGGAACAGACGCATCCACAGGCCGCCGCTGCCGTCCCGCACATAGGCCATCAGGGAGCGGCGGCGGCCGAAGCGGACCTGGGCCATCTCGATGGTGCCGGCCACCATGGCCTCGGTACCGGGGCGCAGGGTACCGATGGGCAGCAGGCGGGTGCGGTCCTCGTAGCGGTAGGGCAGATGGAAGAGCACGTCCTGCACCGTGCGCACGTCGAGCTGGGCGAGCTTCTCCGCCTGGCGTTCACCGATGCCGCGCAGGGCGGTGACCGGCAGCTCGAACAGGGGCGGTGGATTACTGGCCAAGCCGGGGACGCCTGTGGGGTTGAAGGAGGGTGGCGTCAGCTGCGGCTGCGGGAGATGCGGTTGACCAGGCTGATGGAGCGCACGCGGCGCATGACCCGGGCGAGGTGCGCGCGGTCGGCCACGTCGATGAGGAAAATGATGTTGGAGTACAGCCCGTCCCGGTCCTCTATGTTGACGTTCTCGATGTTCGCGCCCTCGCCGGAGATGGCCGAGGCCACGGTGGCCAGGGCCCCCTTCTGGTTGGCCAGCTCCACCCGTACCTCCGTCGGAAACTCGCCATCCACCCGATTGCCCCAGGCCACGTCCACCAGCTTCTCGGGATGATGGGCGTGCTCTGCGGTGTTGCGGCACCACTGGGCATGGATGACGATGCCGCGACCGGCACTCACGAAGCCATGGATGGGATCACCCGGAATGGGCCGGCAGCACTTGGCGAAGTTCACCACCATGCCCTCGGTGCCCTTGATGGTGAGGGGCGGGGCGTGGTCCTCCAGACCGTCGTGATCCAGGGAATCGTCCCCCCCGGCGGGCACCAGGCGGCGCGCCACCAGGGGCGCGATGCGGTTGCCGAGGCCGATGTCCGCCAGCAGTTCTTCCAGGCCGGAGAGCTTGAACTCCTCCAGGAGGGCGTCGATCTTGTCGTCGGGGATCTCCTCCAGCAGCGCCGATTCGCCGGCCAGGGCGTTGCGTAACAGACGCTGGCCGAACTCCACCGCCTCCCCCTGCTGCAGGTTCTTGAGGAAACTGCGGATGGCCGAACGGGCCTTGCCGGTGACCACGAAGTTGAGCCAGCTGGGGTTGGGCCGCCCCCAGGGGGCACACACCGCCTCCACCGTCTGGCCGCTCAGCAGGGGAGTGCTCAAGGGCGCATAGCGGCGGCTGATCTTGGCGGCCACGCAGGTATTGCCGAGGTCCGAATGAACCGCATAGGCGAAGTCGATGGGGGTGGCGCCCCGGGGCAGCACCATGATCTCGCCCTTGGGGGTGAAGACATAGACCTCATCCGGGAACAGGTCCACCTTGACGTTCTCGATGAACTCCACCGAGTTGCCGGCATTCTTCTGCAACTCGAGGATCTCCCGCATCCATTCCCGGGCCCGCGTCTGGGCGGCGTTGGAGCCACCATGGGTGGTCTTGTAGAGCCAGTGGGCCGCCACGCCGGATTCGGCCACGTGCTGCATCTCGGCGGTACGGATCTGCACCTCCAGGGGCACCCCATAGGGGCCGAACAGGGTGGTGTGGAGGGACTGGTAGCCGTTGGCCTTGGGGATGGCGATGTAGTCCTTGAATCGTCCCGGCACCGGTTTGTAGAGGTTATGGATGACGCCCAGGACCCGGTAACAGGTGTCCACCTTGTCGACGATGACGCGAAAGGCGTAGACGTCGAGGACGTCATGAAAGGACATGCGCTTGTCCCGCATCTTGCGGTAGAGGCTGTACAGATGCTTCTCGCGGCCCAGCACCTCGCCCGTCAGTTCCTCCTGGCGCAGGCGCTCCTTGAGGGCCACCTCGATACGGGTGACGATCTCCTTGCGATGACCGCGGGCCTTCTTCACCTCGTTGTCCAGCACCTGGTAACGCAGGGGATGAAGGGCGGCGAAGCCCAGCTCCTCCAGTTCCAGGCGCAGGGCGTTGAGGCCCAGGCGATGGGCGATGGGGGCGTAGATGTCGAGGGTTTCCCGGGCGATGGCCCGGCGCTTCGGCGCCCCCAGGGCCGACAGGGTGCGCATGTTGTGCAGGCGGTCGGCCAGCTTCACCAGAATGACGCGGATGTCCCGGGTCATGGCCAGGAGCATCTTGCGGAAGTTCTCCGCCTGGGCCTCCACGCGGCTCTCGAACTCCACCTGGGTCAGCTTGCTGACGCCATCCACCAGCTCCGCGATCTCCGGCGAGAAGCTGGCGGCGATCTCCTGCTTGTCGATGGCGGTGTCTTCGATGACGTCGTGGAGGATGGCGGCGGTGACCGTCTCGTAGTCCAGACGCAGATCCGCCAGGATGCGGGCCACCTCGATGGGGTGGTAGATGTAGGGCTCGCCGGAGGCCCGGCGCTGGCCCTCGTGGGCCTGGGCGCCCATCAGATAGGCGCGATAGACCTCCTTGACCTGATGGGGCTCCAGGTAGGTCTCCAGCAGCGAGCACAGGTCGCTGATGAGGAAATGGGGGCGGGCCTCGGCGGCGGGGACGGCAGCCACCGGTTGTTACCTCGAGGGGCGGCGGGCGGCGGGCGGCCCGCCCGTCGCGGGCCGGCGCGCCTGCCCGCCCGCGGGCTTACTGCTGGCGGGTCTCTTCGACAAGCTCTTCCTCGTTGACCAGGGACCCGCCCAGGTGGTCCCGTGCGGCCACGTCATCGAGTATGGCGCGCCCCACCTTGCCTTCGGCGATCTCCCGCAGGGCGATGACGGTGGGTTTGTCGTTCTCCGGATCCACGAAGGGCTCCGCACCCATGGCCACCTGGCGCGCGCGCTTGGTGGCCACCAGCACGAGCTGGAAACGGTTATCGAGGTTGTCGAGGCAGTCTTCAACGGTGACGCGGGCCATGGGGATTCCTTTACGGGTTGAATTCTAGGATGCTCCGGACCGGTTGACACGGGCATGCCCGGCCTCGACGGGGGAGCTGGATTGGCGGCGCCGACCTCCGTGGGGCGCCAGGGGCCTGATGCGGGAAGCCTTTCCCGGCCTGATGGCGTCGATTCTACTCATTCGGGGCGGGCAAAGCCAAAAGGTCTTCCAGCAGCGGACGCTGGCGCACCCGCTGGGAGGAGGTCCCGAGGCGCGCGGCACGGATGATGGCCTTGATGTCCTCGAGGGCGACGTCGAACTCATCGTTGACCACCAGGTAATCGAACTCATCGTAGTGGACCATCTCATCGCGGGCCGCCGCCATGCGCCGGGCGATGACCTCGTCATCGTCCTGGCCCCGTCCCGCCAGGCGCTGAGCCAGGGTCTCCACCGACGGCGGCAGCACGAAGATACCCGCCACGCCGGGCATGCGCTCCCGCACCTGGCGTGCACCCTGCCAGTCGATCTCCAGCACCACGTCGAGGCCCTGGGCCAGCCGTTCCTCCACCCAGTCCCGGGGGGTGCCATAGAAGTTGCCGAACACCTCCGCGTGTTCCAGGAAGGCGTCCTGGGCGCGGCGTTGCTGGAAGAGGTCGCGGTCCACGAAGAAATAATCGCGCCCGTCCTGTTCCCCCGCGCGCGCCGGCCGGGTGGTGGTGGATATGGAGAGGATGACCCCGGGCATGGCCTCCAGCAGGGCCCTCACCAGGCTGGTCTTGCCGGCCCCCGATGGGGCGGCGACCACGAAGAGATTACCCTGGCTCATTCGATATTCTGTACCTGTTCGCGCATCTGTTCGATGAGGACCTTGATCTCCACCGCCGCCTGGGTGGTGTCCGAGGCCGCGGACTTGGAGGCGAGGGTGTTGGCCTCGCGGTTGAGCTCCTGCATGAGAAAGTCGAGCCGCCGGCCGGCCTCCCCGCCTTCGGTGACGACCCGCCGCACCTCTTCCATGTGGGTGTCCAGGCGGTCCAGTTCCTCGGCGACGTCCATGCGGTGGGCGAAGTAGACCAGCTCCTGTTCCAGGCGCTGCTGGTCCAGCTCCCCCCGGAGCTCTTCGAGGCGGCCTTGCAGGCGCTCGCGGGTCTGGGCGATCACCTGGGGCATGCGCCGGCGCACCGTGGCGACGTGGGGTGCCATGGCGTCCAGCCGTTCCAGCAGGAGTTCCCCGGTGCGCCGGCCTTCGCGGTCACGGGTGGCCACCAGCTCGTCCAGGGCCTCGTCCAGGGCGGCCACCACGTCGGGCTCCATGTCGTCCACCGGGGCCTGGGGTGTCTGGATCACGCCGGGCCAGCGCAGCAGGTCCATGGAGGACACCGGCGACGGGTTGAACACCTGTTCGTCCACCTGGCGGCTGATGTGGGCCAGGTTCTTCACCAGCTCCATATCCAGGGACAGGGCAGCGGCAGCGCCGGTCATCTGCAGGCGCAACTGGCATTCCACCTTGCCCCGGCGCAGCCGGTCCGCCATGCGCCGGCGTACCTGAGGGTCCAGATGGCGGAGTTCATCGGGCAGGCGCAGGGAGATGTCCAGGAAGCGGTGGTTTACGGAGCGCAGCTCCCAGGCGGCTGTGCCCCACCGGCCTTCTTTCTCCCGCCGAGCGTAGGCGGTCATACTGCGTAGCATAAGTGTGTCCCGGCTCGTGGATGGTGCATCGCTAAGCGGCAGCAAATCGGACGCTTCATTATGTCAGAAATCGCGCCCGATTCATCGTCGCCAAGGGGGGGGCTCAACTGCGTATAATCCCGCCCCTCGTCCCGGTCCCGAGGGCCACCCACAATACATCAGGAGCAGTGCTATGCGCCCCAGCGGCCGTACCCCCCATCAGATGCGCGAGGTCAGGTTCACCCGCGGTTACACCATGCACGCCGAAGGCTCGGTGCTGGCCGAGTTCGGCGACACCCGGGTGTTGTGCACCGCCAGCGTGGAGGAGAACGTGCCGCGCTTCCTGAAGGGCAAGGGCCGTGGCTGGGTGACGGCGGAGTACGGCATGCTGCCGCGGTCCACGGGCAGCCGCATGGGCCGGGAGGCGGCCATGGGGCGCCAGGGTGGGCGCACCATGGAGATCCAGCGCCTCATCGGGCGTGCCCTGCGGGCGGTGGTGGACAGCCAGGCCCTGGGGGAGCGGCGGGTGGTGATGGACTGTGACGTCATCCAGGCCGATGGCGGCACCCGCACCGCCGCCATCAGCGGTGCCTACGTGGCCCTGGCGGATGCCATGGCGGGGCTGGTGGCCCGCGGGGTCCTGGCGCGCTCGCCCATTCACGGTGCCGTTGCGGCCGTCTCGGTGGGGGTCCATGGCGGCGAGCCCATTCTCGACCTGGACTACGTCGAGGACAGTGAGGCGGAGACGGACATGAACGTGGTGATGAATGACGCGGGGGCCTTCATCGAGGTGCAGGGTACCGCCGAGGGTCATGCCTTCAGGCGTGACGAGCTGAACGCCATGCTCGACCTCGCAGTCAGGGGTGGCGGGGAGGTGCTGGAGGCCCAGCGCCGGGCCCTGGGGACGGCCTCGTGACCCGGGTGGTGCTGGCCAGCAACAATCGGGGCAAGGTGCGGGAGTTCAACCAGGTGCTGGCGCAATGCCATCTGGACATCCATCCCCAGGCGCAACTCGGGTTGACGGAGGAGGTGGAGGAGACGGGCGGGACCTTCGTGGAGAACGCCATCCTCAAGGCGCGCCACGCCTCCCGCATCACCGGCCTGCCGGCCCTGGCCGACGACTCCGGCATCGAGGTGGATGCCCTGGGGGGGGCGCCGGGGATCTTCTCCGCGCGCTTCGCCGGCGAGTCCGCGACGGATGCCGAGAACGTGGAGATGCTCCTGGAACGCCTCGCCGGCGTGGCCGAGGAGGCCCGTGCCGCCCGCTTCCAATGTCTGCTGGTCTACATGAGCCATCACGCAGACCCCACCCCCGTCATCTGCCAGGGCACCTGGGAAGGACGCATCACCCGGGCCCCCGCGGGGGACAACGGCTTCGGCTACGACCCGGTGTTCTGGGTGCCCGGCCACGAGTGCACCGCCGCCCAACTCGATGCCGCGGTGAAGAACCGCCTCAGCCACCGCGGCCAGGCCCTCGCGTGCCTGGTGGCGAGGCTCGCCCATCTTGCCCCTTGAAGCACCGTCGCCGGCTGCGGCCGGGGCAGGGGGCGCCGTGGGCCCGGCGCCGCGGCCACGGGGCGTGGCCGGCATGGACGCCCCACGGCTGCCGGTCTCCCTCTATGTCCATATTCCGTGGTGCGTGCGCAAGTGCCCCTACTGTGATTTCAACTCCCACGCCGGCGGCGGTGAGCTACCCCAGGCGGCTTATGTCGGCGCCCTCCTCGACGACCTGGACCACGAGGCGGAGGCCCTCGCCGGGCGGGCCATCCACAGCATCTTCATCGGCGGCGGCACGCCGAGCCTGTTCACTCCCGCGGCCATCGCGCGGTTGTTGCAGGGGATCGCCCGGCGGGTGGAACTGGTGGACGGCTGCGAGGTGACCCTGGAGGCCAATCCCGGGACCCTGGATGCGGGCCATTTCGCGGGGTTCAGGGAGGCGGGGGTCAACCGCCTCTCCATCGGGGTCCAGAGCTTCGATGACCGTATGTTGAGGAGGCTTGGGCGCATCCACGGGGCCGCGGAGGCCCTGAAGGCCGCCCACGGGGCCCGCGCCGCGGGCTTCGAGGGTATCAACCTCGACCTCATGTTCGGTCTTCCCGGCCAGGGCCCCGTCAGTGCCGCCCGCGACGTGGAGACGGCCCTCGAGCTCGATCCCGGTCACGTGTCCTACTACCAGCTCACCCTCGAACCCAACACCCTGTTCCATGCCCGTCCCCCGGAGCTGCCGGAAGACGATGCCGTCACCGCCATGTGGGACCAGGGTCGCGGTCTGCTGGAAGGGGCGGGCTATGCCCAGTACGAGGTGTCGGCCTACGCCGCCCCCGGCCGTGCCTGCCGGCATAACCTCAACTACTGGCAGTTCGGCGACTATGTGGGGATCGGTGCCGGTGCCCACGGCAAGTATTCGCGGGCCGACGGCATCATCCTGAGGACCGTCAAGCACCGCCATCCCACCGCCTATCTCCAGGCCGCCGGCGCCGCTCGCGTGCTGAGTCGCCGGGTGGTGGACCCCCGGGAGCTGCCGGTGGAGTTCATGATGAACGCCCTGCGGGTCCGCGGCGGGGTGTCCCTCGAGCTCTACCGTGCGCGCACGGGTCTGCCGGCGGCGGGTCTGCGGGCGGCCATCGTCCGGGGCCGGGAACTGGGGCTGCTGGCGCCGGGGGACGACGGGGTGCGGCCCACGGATTTGGGTTTCCGCTTCCTCGACCGGCTCACGGAGCTGTTCCTCGAAGAAGAGGCGGATTAACGAGAAGGTTTCGCAGCGACACCTTTGGACCCCCTCTCCCCCCGGGAGAGGGGCGGGGTGAGGGACGGACATGGCGCACCTTTCATCCTTCGGGGTGGCCTCGCGCCATGTCCGTTAGGCGAGACGTCCAATGGCGCGGAATCGCCCTGAAGGGCGGTTTACGCAGCGGCGTTTCCTGCAGGGCTCGGCAACGGGGGATCAGGGCCTGTGGGGTGTGCCATCGCCCGCGTCGGCGCGCTCCGGTGGTTTGAGGGAGGGCAGATCCGCCGGCGTCGCCTCGGGCTCCCGGGGCGGCTCAGGCTCCCTGCAGCCGCCGAAGAGCCGGGCGATGCGGCAGCCCACGAACTTCACCCCCCGCCATATCCGTGGCAACAGCCACGCCACGAGGATGATGAACACCACGAGGAGCACCAGGAAGACCGTCGGATGATTGAGGGCGGTCCACAGCCCGGCGATCACCGCCAGGTCCTCCGTCAGGGAGGCCGTCCAGTTGCTGACGGGCTCGGGCGAGGTGTTGATCAACACCCGACCGCCGGCCTTCGTGACATGGGACGTGGCGGCCAGGGAGCCACCGATGAGAAGGCCCGCCAGCTCCGCGGCCGGGCCTATCTCCGCCATCGCCCCGGCGGCCAGCACGGCCCCGGCGGGAATGCGGATGAAGCTGTGGATGGCGTCCCAGCCCGTATCCACTCCCGGCACCTTGTCGGCGAAGAACTCGACGCAGTACATGAAGCCGGCGGCGGTGATGACCAGGGGATCCGTGAGTATGGCCAGCTCGGGGGGCAGCGCCGCATGGCCCGTGGATCCGAGCACGCCGAGCATGAAAACCGCGGCATAGAGGTTGATGCCGCTGGCCCAGGCCGTTCCCATGCCGAGGGCGATGAGTGCCACAGCTTCCATTTTCGGGTCTCCGCTGGTGGGTGGTTGCTAGGGATGATGTTAGCAGGCGCGATGAGGCCAGTCGCGGAGGCGGTGATTCCAGGATGCCGGCCGTGCGGGGCGTCGGCGGCGCCCCCCTTCGCCCAATGGCGGGCAGGGAATGGGGCGGTGGAACGGTGGGCGGGGAGGGGTATGAGGCGTCGCGGTGAGGCGGGGGATGGATGAGTGTCCCGCCGGTATGCCCCGCCGGGTCGGGGGACGGCGGGTCAGGTGGCGAAGGTCAGGAGGGCGAAGATGGCCGGTACGATGAAGGGCACCGTGAGGCCGGTGGAGATGATAATCCGGCGCTGCATCAGGGACCGCGCCATCTGCTCTCTGCGTTTCCATTCGGGGTCTTCGGCCAGACGTCCGTTGATTTCGTTCATGGGCAGATTCCTTAAATTTTAAAAGTGGGCGGATTGTCCGGTTTAAGCCCGACCATTGCCGTGAGCCGGCTCACAGTTCGACGGGCATGGCGGTATCGCAGTCATGGGATGTGCGGTGGCGTGATGGCCATCACGAATAAGGAAGGTCCATAAAAAAAGGCGGCCGGGGCCGCCTTTGTCCATCTGCATGGGTCAGTTCATGGGGTTCGGCTGGCGGCGCGCAGCTCC
>JAABTG010000078.1 GCA_011389995.1 Thiotrichales bacterium | reverse complement strand
TCGAAGAAGATGATAGAAGGCATACCGGATGCCCTATGTCTTGCGCCGGGCATCCCCGTTCCCCTGGCCCGCGGGCGCGACACCTTCTCCCCCCTACGCTGACCTGCATCCGACGATTCCGCCGTCCGGCGGTGAACAGGTCGGCATGACCACCCACAGCGAGGACGTGCCCCATGGCAAAGTACAGAGATGCGTTACCCCAGTTGTCCGACAGGCTCTTCCTGTCCGACGGCGGACTGGAGACCACCCTGGTCTTCCACGACGGCATGGACCTGCCATGCTTCGCGGCCTTTTCCCTGTTGCAGGACGCCGCCGGCGTGGCCCATTTGCGACGCTACTTCCAACGCTACCTGACCCTGGCCCGGGAGCGGGGGGTGGGCTTCGTGCTGGAAAGCGTCACCTGGCGTGCCAGCCCCGACTGGGGGGCGCGGCTCGACTACACCCCGGCCGCGCTCGTCGCGGCCAACCGGGATGCCATCGGCCTGTTGCGGGAGTTGCGGGATGCCTTCGAGACCCCGGCGACCCCCATCGTCATCAGCGGCTGCATCGGCCCCCGGGGCGACGCTTACGTGCCCGGGGAGGCCATGACGCCGGGGGAGGCCGAGGCCTACCACCGCCACCAGATCACCGCTCTGGCGGAGGGCGGTGCCGACCTCATCACCGCCCATACCCTGACCACCGCCGACGAGGCCATCGGCATCACCCGCGCCGCCGGGGCCGCGGGGATCCCCGCCGTCATCTCGTTCACGGTAGAGACCGACGGGCGGCTGCCCGACGGGGATACCCTGGGGGGGGCCATCAGCCGGGTGGATGAAGAGACGGGGATGGGGCCGGCCTACTATATGGTCAACTGTGCCCATCCCACCCACTTCGGCCATGTGCTGGAGGGTGGGGCGGAGTGGACCCACCGCATCCGCGGCGTGCGCGCCAATGCCTCCTGCCGCAGTCATGCCGAACTCGACGAGTGCGAGACCCTGGATGCGGGGGATCCCCTGGAGCTGGGGGCTCGGTATCGTGAACTGCGGGCGTTGCTGCCCGCCCTCACCGTGCTCGGTGGCTGCTGTGGCACCGACCATCGTCATATCGAGGCGGTCTACGCCGCCTGTGCCTGACGCCGCTGTCCCCGCCCTCTGGACGGGGGCGGGGCAGGACCGGTCGGCGTGACCGCTATGTCCGGCGAGGCCGGTTATTCGGTGACGTATTCCACTATCTCGAGGCCGAAGCCGGAGATGGCGCGCATGTGGCGCGGTGCCGACAGGACCCGCATGCGGCGTACCCCGACGTCGGCGAGGATCTGGGCGCCGATGCCGTAGGTGCGCAGATCCGTGGTCTTCTTCTCGTGGATCGGATGCTCCTCGCCAAGGTCATCCGCCCTGTAACGCCTCACCCGGTTGATGATCTCGGCCGGGGATTCGTGATGGCGCAGCACCACCAGCACGCCCTTGCCCTCCTTGGCGATATGGCCCATGACATCGTCGAGGGGCCAGCCACAGTCGGAACGCCGGCTCATGGTGAGGTCGCACAGGGTGTCCTGGACATGGACCCGCACCAGCACCGCCTCCTCGGCGGCGATATCTCCCATCACCAGGGCCAGATGGGTGACGTCGTCGATGGAGTCCTGGTAGGCATGGAGGGTGAAATCACCATGACGCGTGGGCAGGTCACAGGAACCCACGCACTCCACGGTCTTCTCGTTGAGGGTGCGGTAGTGGATGAGATCGGCGATGGTGCCGATCTTGAGGCCGTGCTGCCCGGCGAATACCTCCAGATCCGGGCGCCTCGCCATGGTGCCGTCTTCCTTCAATACCTCCACGATGACCGCCGCCGCCTCGCCGCCGGCCAGGCGCGCCAGGTCGCAGCCGGCCTCGGTGTGGCCGGCGCGGGTGAGGACCCCGCCGGGCTGGGCCATGAGGGGGAAGATGTGACCGGGTTGCACCAGGTCCGAGGGGCGCGCGTGGGGGGCCACCGCCGCACGGATGGTGGTGGCGCGATCGGCGGCGGAGATGCCGGTGGTGACCCCCTCGGCCGCCTCGATGGACACGGTGAAGGCGGTGCCGTGGGGGGCGGCGTTGTCCCGCACCATGAGGGGTAGCTGGAGTTGTTCACAGCGCTCCCGGGTGAGGGTCAGGCAGATGAGTCCACGGCCGTGGGTGGCCATGAAGTTGATGTCCTCGGGGCGTACCGCCGAGGCCGCCATGATGAGGTCCCCCTCGTTTTCGCGGTCCTCGTCGTCGATGAGGATGACCATGCGGCCGCGGCGGATGTCTTCGATGATCTCTTCTGCACTATTGAGGGACATGGGGCTCTTTCGGTCAGGGGACAAAGCCGTGGCGGGCCAGGAACTCCCGGGTCAGGCCGGTGGAGGGAGAGGCCGCGTCGTCGCCCAGCAGCAGGCGCTCGAGATAGCGGGCGATGACGTCCACCTCCAGGTTCACGGGCTGCCCCGGGCGAAGGTCACCGAGGGTGGTTTGGGCCAGGGTGTGGGGCACGATATTGAGTTCGAATGTGGCCCCCGCCACGGCGTTGACCGTGAGGCTGACGCCGTCGACGCAGATGGAGCCCTTGGTGGCGATATAGCGGGCGAGGGCGGCGGGGGCGGCGATGGTCATGCGCACGGAGCGGGCATCTTCCCGACGTTGCGTGAGCTCGCCCACCCCGTCCACATGTCCACTCACCAGGTGTCCGCCGAGGGGCGTGTCCGGGGTCAGGGCCAGTTCCAGGTTCACCCCATCGCCGGGGCGCAGCTCACCCATGGTGGTTCTGGCCAGGGTCTCGCCGGAGACGTCGGCCACGAAGCCGTCCCCGGGCAGGGCCACGGCGGTGAGACAGACCCCACCCGTGGCGATGCTGTCGCCGATGGCCACGCGCCCCAGGGGCAGCTCGTGGGTGCGGATGTGCAGGCGCGCGTCACCGTCCCGCCTTTCGAGGGCCGCCACCCGGCCGATGTCCTGAATGATGCCGGTGAACACCGCGCCGTCTCCTATTGGGGGTCCCGGTTCACCGGGATCGCCGTGATGCGCCAGTCGTCGCCCACCGCCCGCATGTCGGTGATGTCGAGGCGGATGCTGTCCTCCATGCGGTCCATCTCCGGGGTGCGGAACAGACCGCGGGCCTTGTCCCCCATGAGCACCGGGGCCATGTAGATCACCAGTTCGTCCACCAGCCCCGAGCACACCATGGCGCCGCTGAGGATGGCGCCGGTTTCCAGCAACACCTCGTTGACCTCCAGCTTGGCCAGGTGGCGCAGCAGCGCCGGCAGATCCACGTGGTCCGGGCTGCCGGGAAAGCGGATGACCTGGGCGCCGGCCTTGGTGAGGAGTTCCGAGATGTCGTCGTCGCTGGCGGTGGTGGCGATGAGGGTCTCGCCGGGTTGGGCGAGGATGCGGGCGTCCACCGGCGTGCTGAGGCGGGGATCCACGATCACCCGCAAGGGCTGACGCCAGCCGCCCGGGGGTTCGACCTCGCCGATATCGTCCGCGCGCACGTTGAGGGAGGGGTCGTCCGCCAGCACCGTGCCGATGCCCGTCATGACGGCCGAACTGCGGGCCCGCAGCCGTTGCACGTCGCGGCGGGCGTCGGGGCCCGTGATCCACTTGCTCTCGCCCGAGGCCATGGCGCTGCGGCCGTCGAGGCTGGCGCCCATCTTGCACCGCACGAAGGGCAGGCCGGTCTTCATGCGTTTGATGAAGCCGGGGTTCAGGGCCAGGGCCTCGTTGGCCATGAGGCCGCATTCCACCTGAATGCCCTGCTCCCGCAGATACTTGTTGCCGCTGCCGGCCACCAGGGCGTTGGGGTCCTCCATGGTGCTCACCACCCGCGCCACGCCCGCCTCCACCAGGGCATTGACGCAGGGGGGGGTGCGACCTTGGTGGACGCAGGGTTCCAGGGTGACATAGGCCGTGGCCCCGCGGGCGCGTTCGCCCGCCTGCCCCAGGGCATGGACCTCGGCATGGGGCGCGCCGGCCCGCTCGTGCCAGCCTTCGCCCACCACCTCGCCGTCGTTCACCAGCACGCAGCCCACCCGCGGGTTGGGATCGGTGGTATAGAGGCCGCGCCGCGCCAATTGCAGGGCGCGGGCCATGTACTGGTAGTCATGGGAGGCTGCCATGGTCTTCCTGCTTCGTGCTCCGTGGGACGGGCGTCAGTTGTCGTCGCCGGTGTCAGTTGTCATCGGGTATGAGGGGGATCTGGTGGCGCCGGGATTCCGGCGGCACCTGACCCTCCAGGCGCTCGATCTCGTCGCGGAATTCCTGGACGTCCTGGAAGCTGCGATAGACCGATGCAAAGCGCACGTAGGCAACCTGGTCCAGGGTGCGCAGTTCCTGCATCACCCACTCGCCGAGGCGGCGCGAGGGTACCTCCCGCTCGCCGTGGGCGATGAGACGGCGCTTGATATGGCTCATGGCCAGCTCCACGTCATCGCTCTCCACCGGTCGTTTCTCCAGGGCCCGCTCTATGCCGGCCCGCAGCTTGTCCTCGTTGAACCCCTCGCGGTCACCGTTCTGTTTGACCACCTTGGGCAGGCTGAACTCCACCGTCTCGTAGGTGGTGAAGCGTTCCCGGCAGCTGGTGCACGCGCGGCGCCGGCGCACCTGGTCGCCTTCACCCACCAGGCGCGAATCCACCACCCGGGTCTCGTCGGTACCGCAGAAGGGACAGCGCATGGGGTGGCAGCCGCTGCGTCAGGAGCCGTAGACGGGGAAGCGCCGGCACAGGGCCTGCACCTGCTCGCGAACCGCCGCGATGGCCGCCTCGTCGCCCCGGGCATCGATGACGTCGCACATCCAGCCGGCCAGGGTACGGCTCTCCTCGACGCCGAAGCCGCGGGTGGTGATGGCGGGGGTACCCACCCGGATCCCCGAGGTGACGAAGGGGGACTGGGGATCGTTGGGCACGGCGTTCTTGTTCACCGTGATATGGGCCGCGTCCAGCCAGGCATCCACGTCCTTGCCCGTGAGACCGCTGTCGATGAAGCTCACCAGGAACAGGTGGTTGTCGGTGCCCTTGGACACCACGTCGTGGCCGCGTTCCATGAATACGGCCGCCATCTGGCGGGCATTCTCCACCACCTGCTGCTGATAGGCCTTGAACTCCGGCGCCATGGCCTCCTTGAAGGCCACCGCCTTGGCGGCGATGACGTGCATCAGGGGGCCGCCCTGGGTGCCGGGGAAGACCAGGGAGTTCAGCTTCTTCTCCAGGTCGGGATTGGCACGCGCGAGGATGATGCCGCCCCGGGGGCCGCGCAGGGTCTTGTGGGTGGTGGAGGTGGTGACGTCGGCGATGGCCACCGGGCTGGGGTAGACGCCCGCCGCCACCAGTCCTGCGACGTGGGCCATGTCCACCAGCAGCCAGGCCCCCACCTCGTCGGCGATGTCGCGGAAGCGCTGCCAGTCCACCACCCGGGAATAGGCGGAGAAGCCGGCGATGATCATCTTGGGCTTGTGCTCGCGGGCCAGCCGCTCCACCTGCTCGTAGTCGATCTCGCCGGTGGCGGCCACCAGGCCGTACTGCACGGCGTTGTAGATCTTGCCGGAAAAGTTGGGCTTGGCACCGTGGGTGAGATGGCCGCCATCCGCCAGGCTCATGCCCAGCACGGTGTCGCCGGGCTGGCACAGGGCCATGAACACGGCGGCATTGGCCTGGGAGCCGGAGTGGGGCTGCACGTTGGCGTAATCGGCGTCGAACAACTCCTTGGCCCGTTGTATCGCCAGGTCCTCGGCCACGTCGACGTACTCGCAACCGCCGTAGTAGCGCCGGTGGGGATAGCCTTCGGCGTATTTATTGGTGAGTACCGTGCCCTGGGCCTCCATGACCCGCGGGCTGGCGTAGTTCTCCGAGGCGATGAGCTCGATGTGTTCCTCCTGACGACGCTCTTCGTCAAGGATGGCGCGGGCCAGCTCGTCGTCGTAGCCGGCTATGGTCATATTCTTGTCAAACATAGGGATAGGATTTTCCTGCTCGTTTGCTTTATCGATATGGGTTCGCGCCGGCCTGACGGTTCGGGATGGCCTGCACCCGGCAATGGCGCCGCCGGCCATTCATGATCCGTCCATGACTATGGTGAAGGTCGGTGCCGGCGGCGCGCCGGGGCGTGTCATCCTGCCCTGTTGGCCAGGGTCTGGTGCGCGAACTTAAACAATAAATACTATCAGATGTGCCCGATGGTATGTACTTGACGCCGGTGGGTGAACACACGCCATAGGTGGCAATGGGCCGCCCCGGCGCACGTCTAGGGCCATCACGCGGGGGCCTGTGACCCCACCATGGCCTCCACCACGGCGCTCCAGGCGCGGCCCAGATTGCCCCGGTCATAGCCTCCGCCCCCGAGGGCCAGCAGGCGGCCCTCGCACATCTCGTCGGCCAGGGCCGCCAGGCGTCCGGCGGCATGGCCGTGGACGGCCGCGGTGTAGCGCAGGTGGGTGATGGGATCGCCGGCGATGCCGTCGGCACCGGCCTGGAGGATGATGAACTCCGGTCGTTCGGCCACCAGCAGTTCCTCCACCCGCTGCCATTCCCGCATAAACACCTCGTCCCCGGAATCGGGAGCCACCGGGATGTTGAGCTTGTTGCCGCGCCCGGCGCCGCGACCCGTCTCATGGGCCGCCCCGGTGCCGGGATAGAGATAGCGGCCGTCCTCGTGGATATCGGCGAGAACCAGGCCCGACCGGTCCTCGAAGGCGTAATACACGCCGTCGCCATGGTGGGCGTCGATGTCCACGTAGGCCACCTTGCCGAGGCCATGGGGCCCGAGCAGGGTCTCGATGACCACGCCGCAATCGTTGAACACGCAGAAGCCCGCCGCGCCGTCGCGGCGGGCGTGGTGCAAACCGCCGATGGGGATGAAGGCGCGCCGGCAGCGGCCGGCGAGGATGGCCTCGGCCGCTGCCACGGCGCTGCCCACCACGGTGGCGGCGGCCTCGTAGACCCCCGGGAAGGCCGGGGTGTCGCCGAGATCCAGAAAGCCGAGGCCGTCCCGGGAACGTTCCTGCACCCGCTGGATATAGGCCGGCGTATGGAAACGCCCGATGACATCGGCCGCGGCAGTGGTCGGCTCCACCAGGGTGGTGCGGTGGTGGAGGCCGCGCGCCCGGAATGCCTCGAGGAACGCCGCCTGGCGATCGTTGCCGAAGGGATGGGCTTCGCCGAAGCCGTAGCGGGCGAGGGCGGGTCCCGCGGTGACGTGGACGGGGTTCATGGTCGAGTCGCCTGTGCTGATGATAGGGTTCGATGCGAGGTCCATGGCCGAATTCAGGGGTACATCCATCCCTCTCTGAATCAGTATAATGTCCCGTTCGATTCAAACCAGGTCCGAAAGATAACCATGGCGCAATACGTCTACACCATGAACCGCGTGGGCAAGGTGGTGCCCCCGAAACGACAGATCCTGAAAGACATCTCCCTGTCCTTCTTTCCCGGCGCCAAGATCGGGGTGCTGGGCCTCAACGGCTCCGGCAAGTCCACCCTGTTGCGCATCATGGCCGGTATCGACACCGACTTCGAGGGCGAGGCCCGGCCCCAGCCGGGGATCAACATCGGCTACCTGTCCCAGGAGCCCGATCTCGACCCCGCCAAGGACGTGCGGGGCAACGTGGAGGATGGCCTGGGGGAGGTCAAGGCGGCCATGACCCGCCTGGACGAGGTCTACGCCGCCTACGCCGAGCCCGACGCGGATTTCGATGCCCTGGCCGCGGAGCAGGCACGCCTGGAAAACGTCATCCAGGCGGCCGACGCCCACAATCTCGACCGCAAGCTGGAAGTGGCCGCCGACGCCCTGCGCCTGCCCCCCTGGGAGGCGGACGTCGCCAAGCTGTCGGGCGGTGAGCGCCGCCGCGTGGCCCTGTGCCGGCTGTTGCTCTCGGCGCCGGACATGCTGCTGCTGGACGAGCCCACCAACCACCTGGATGCCGAGTCGGTGGCCTGGCTGGAGCAGTTCCTCCACGACTATCCGGGGACCGTGGTGGCGGTGACCCATGATCGTTACTTCCTCGACAACGTGGCGGGCTGGATCCTGGAACTGGACCGCGGCCACGGCATCCCGTGGCAGGGCAACTACTCCTCCTGGCTGGAACAGAAGGAGAAGCGCCTGGAGCAGGAGTCGAAACAGGAGAGCGCCCGGGTGCGTACCATGAAGCACGAGCTGGAATGGGTGCGCTCCAACCCCAAGGGCCGCCACGCCAAGAGCAAGGCGCGCCTGGCCCGCTTCGACGAACTGCAGTCCCAGGACTTTCAGAAGCGCAACGAGACCAACGAGATCTACATCCCGCCCGGGCCACGCCTCGGTGACGTGGTGGTCAAGGCCGATGGCCTGTCCAAGCGCTACGGCGACCGCCTGCTCTACGAAGACCTCTCCTTCGACCTGCCCCCCGGGGGCATCGTCGGGGTCATCGGCCCCAACGGCGCCGGCAAGACCACCCTGTTCCGTATCATCACCGGGCAGGAGGAGGCGGATGGTGGCGCCCTGCGCATCGGCGACACGGTGCAGCCCGCCTACGTGGATCAGAGCCGGGACTCTCTGGACGGCGCCAAGACGGTATGGGAAGAGGTCTCGGAGGGTCAGGACATCATCACCGTGGGCAGCTATGAGGTCCAGTCCCGGGCCTACCTGGGGCGTTTCAACTTCAAGGGTCCCGACCAGCAGAAGCGGGTGGGGGACCTGTCGGGTGGCGAGCGTAATCGCGTGCACCTGGCCAAGGTGCTGCGGGAGGGCGGCAATCTGCTGCTGCTGGACGAACCCACCAACGACCTGGATGTGGAGACCCTGCGGGCCCTGGAGGAGGCGCTGCTGACCTTTCCCGGTTGCGCCGTGATCATCTCCCATGATCGCTGGTTCCTGGACCGCGTGGCCACCCATATGCTGGCCTTCGAGGGGGACAGCCGCGTGGAATGGTTCGAGGGCAACTTCGCCGATTACGAAGAGGACAAGAAGCGGCGCCTCGGCGACGAGGCCGTGCAACCCCACCGCATCCGCTACAAGGCCATAGACCGTTGATTGCCATGATGTTTTCTCACGGAGGCACAAAGGCACGGAGTCCACTGGGGCAATTCCTTAAATGGAAAGACTTGCCACAGGCACGCTGCTTCCCCCTCTCCCGCTGGAAGAGGGATGGGGTGAGGGAACGTTCCGGGGCGAGTGGCCTTACATCCTCTTGGCATGGGGCGCCTCGCCCCATCAATGTTAGGGGAATCGTCGGGGCGCAGTCGGGCGGCACGCAGGTCGATGAGAGGGCGTCATGAATCCCTCTCACGACGGCACGGGTCCATGAAGACGAATAATCCCTCGGCATTCTCCGTGCCGCCGTGCCTCCGTGAGAGAAAACGCATTTCAACCCGCCACGTGGGGCTGCCCGCAAGGTGCGATCATGGGTGACGAGCTCGACACCGCCCATTTCCGGGCCCTGCTGGAGGCGCGCCGCGAGGAATTATCACGGGACGCCGAAGGGGCCGCGGCCGCCGCCGATACGGTGGAACTGGACCAGACCCGCCAGGGGCGGCTGTCGCGCATGGATGCGATGCAGCAGCAGGCCATGGCTCGGGCCACCAACCAGCGTCGCAGCGGCGAGCTGGCGCTCATCGCGGCGGCCTTGAAGCGCATCGACGACGGCGACTACGGCGTGTGCGTGGTGTGCGACGAGCCCATCGCTCCCGGCCGTCTGGAGGTCAACCCCACGGCCACCCGGTGCATCCGGTGCGCCCCATGAGGCCCCGCTGATGGGTGATGGCCGCAAGCAACGGCGTGCCGTGATGAAGCGGTTCGAGGGGCTGCTGGAACGGGTCGAGGCATTGTTGCCCGCCGCCCCTGCCGGCCCGCTGGCCGATGATGTGTGGGCATGGCGCTGGCGTCGCAGCCGCGGTATCGGCGGCCTGCGGGCGGTGCGCCATCTCCATGACATCGGCCTCGCCGAGCTCCGAGGCGTTGAACGCCAGAAGACCCTGCTGGAGCGCAATACCCGCCAGTTGCTGGCCGGCCTGCCGGCCAACAACGCCCTGCTGTGGGGTGCCCGGGGCACCGGCAAGTCCTCCCTGGTGAAGGCCCTCCTCAACGCCTATGGCCCCCGGGGCCTGCGGGTGGTGGAGGTGGACCGGGAGGAACTGGCGGATCTGCCGGAGATCATCGACCTCCTCCAGGGCCGGCCCGAGCGCTTCATCATCTTCAGTGATGACCTCTCCTTCGAGGAGGGGGATGCCAGCTTCAAGGCCCTGAAGGGGATCCTGGATGGCTCCGTGGCGGCGGTACCCGCCAACGTGCTCATCTATGCCACCTCCAACCGCCGCCACCTGGTGTCGGAATACTTCGCGGAGAACCACCAGGCCCGTAACGTGGACGGCGAGATCCACCACGCTGAGGCGGTGGAGGAGAAGATCTCCCTGGCGGAGCGCTTCGGCCTGTGGTTGTCCTTCTACCCCTTCGACCAGGACACCTATCTGGGGATCGTGGGAGGCTGGCTCGAGACCCTGGGCTTCCACGACCCCGATCCCGCACTCACCCGCCGGGAGGCCCTGCGCTGGGCCCTCGGGCGGGGCTCCCGCAGCGGCCGCAGCGCCCACCAGTTCGCCCGCGACTGGGTGGGTCGCCACGCCCTGGAGGCGCCCCCATCGCCCCCTACGGAGGAAATGTCCCATGACTGAAGACCCGTCCCGTCCCACCCCCGAGCACATCATGCGGGTGGAGGCGGATGCCGAGCTCATCCACTCGGCCGAGGCCGTGGCCGAGGCCCTGGACCGCATGGCGCGGGAGGTCACGGCGGAGCTGGCCGAGGACAACCCCCTCATGCTGGCAGTGATGATCGGTGGCGTGGTGCCTTTCGCCGAACTCACCCTGCGCCTCGGCTTTCCCCTGGAGATGGACTATATCCACGCCACCCGCTACCGCGACGACGTGAAGGGCGGTGAGCTCCACTGGCGCGCCCGCCCGGCCAAGGCCCTGGCGGGGCGTCACGTGGTGGTGGTGGACGATATCCTCGATGAAGGCCTGACCCTGGCCGGGATTCTGCGCTATTGCCGCGACGAGGGGGCCGCCAGCGTGCGCACGGCGGTGCTGGTGGACAAACGCCATGACCGCAAGGACGGTATTGCGCGGGCGGACTTCACGGGCCTCGAGGCGCCGGATCGCTATGTCTTCGGCTTCGGCATGGACTACCGGGGTTATCTGCGCAACGCCCGAGGCATCTACGCCGTGAGGGACCTATGAACGATACCCCCCTGCTGGCCATCATCGGGGGCACCGGGCTCACCACCCTGAAGGGCCTCGAGCTGACCCGCCGCGAGGCCGTCAACACCCCCTTCGGCGAGCCCTCGGGCCCCCTCGTCCACGGCCTGCTGGCCGACCGCCGGGTGGTGTTCCTGGCCCGCCACGGCTACGGCAGTACCATTCCCCCTCACCGGGTCAACTACCGCGCCAACCTGTGGGCCCTGCACCACTGTGGTGTCGGCAACGTGGTGGCGGTGAACGCGGTGGGGGGGATCCGTGGGGACCTGGCCCCCGGCGGCCTGGTGATCCCGGACCAGATCATCGATTACACCTTCTCCCGCAAGCACACCTTCTTCGAGGAGGGGCTGAACCACGTGGTCCACGTGGACTTCACCCACCCCTACTGCGCCACCCTGCGCCAGGCCCTCCTGGCGGGGGGGCGGGCCGGCGGCGTGGAGGCCGCCGATGGCGCCACCTACGGGGCCACCCAGGGCCCGCGGCTGGAGACGGCGGCGGAAGTGGACCGCCTGGAGCGGGACGGCTGCGACGTGGTGGGCATGACCGGCATGCCCGAGGCCGGCCTGGCCCGGGAGCTGGGGCTGTGTTACGCCTCCTGCAACGTGGTGGCCAACGCCGCCGCCGGGCGGGACGGCGACACCATCACCATGGCGGAGATCGAGGAGAACCTGAACCGGGGCATGGAACGGGTGCGCACCCTGCTGGAATACACCATCCCCCTCATCGAGACCTGAGGGTCTTCGCGGGTGTGACGTGACGGGCGACGACAGCGCAGGGGCGCCGGCGATGGACACGGAGGACCCCAACTGGGGTGCGTTGGAGGACGCCGCCGCGGGCTGTCTGCTGCGGGACGCCCCGGCCTTCGGCAGGCGCATTCAGGGGCTGCGCCGGCGGCGGCGCCAGGGCAAGCCCTGGGACCGCGGCCTGGCCGCCCTCGAGGCCGACATGGAGCGTTCCCGGGCGGCGGTGGCCCGCCGCCGCGCCGCCCTGCCTTCCCTGCGCTATCCCGAGGACCTGCCAGTGTCCGCCGCGCGGGCGGAACTGGTGGCGGCCATCCGCGCCCACCAGGTGGTGGTGGTGTGCGGCGATACCGGGTCCGGCAAGTCCACCCAGTTGCCCAAGCTGTGTCTGGAGGCCGGGCTCGGAGTACGCGGCCAGGTGGGTCATACCCAGCCCCGGCGCATCGCCGCCCGCAGCCTGGCGGCCCGCATCGCCGAGGAGCTCGATACCCGGGTGGGGGAGGGGGTGGGCTTCAAGGTGCGCTTCCACGACCGCGTGGGGGCGGATAGCCATATCAAGCTCATGACCGACGGCATCCTGCTGGCGGAGACCCAGGGCGATCCCCTGCTGCTGCAGTACGACGCCATCATCCTGGATGAGGCCCACGAGCGCAGCCTCAACATCGATTTCCTCCTCGGCTACCTCAAGGGCCTGCTGGCGCGCCGCCGCGACCTCAAGGTCATCATCACCTCCGCCACCATCGATCCCGAGCGCCTGTCCCGTCATTTCGATGATGCCCCCGTGATAAGGGTGGAGGGCCGCAGCCATGCGGTGGAGGTGCGCTACCGGCCCCTGGGCCGCGGCGAGGACGGGGAGGAGGGCCGGGACTTCACCCAGGGGGTGGTGGAGGCGGTGGATGAGCTGTCCCGCGAGGGCCCGGGTGACGTGCTGGTGTTCCTGCCCGGCGAGCGCCAGATCCGGGAGGCCGAGGAGGCCCTGCGCAAGCACCATCCCGCGGGCACCGAGATCCTGCCCCTGTATGCCCGCCTGTCCGCCGCCGAACAGGCGCGCGTCTTCGCCAGCGGCCGGGGGCGGCGCATCGTGCTGTCCACCAATGTGGCCGAGACCTCCCTCACGGTGCCGGGGATCCGCTACGTGGTGGACGAGGGGCGGGCGCGCATCAGCCGCTACAGCCATCGCAGCAAGGTGCAGCGGTTGCCGGTGGAGGCGGTCTCCAAGGCCTCGGCGGACCAGCGCAAGGGGCGCTGCGGGCGTCTCGGGCCGGGGGTGTGCATACGGCTCTACGACGAGGCCGATTACGAGGCCCGCCCGGACCACACCGAGCCGGAGATCCAGCGCACCAACCTCGCCGCCGTGATCCTCCAGATGGCCGCGCTGGGACTGGGCCGGGTGGAGCACTTTCCCTTCGTGGATGCGCCGGATGGCCGGTATATCCGCGACGGCTACCGGCTGCTGGAACAACTCCAGGCCATAGACCGCCACCACGGGCTCACGGCCCTCGGCCGGCGCCTCGCCCGCCTGCCCCTGGATCCCAAGCTGGGCCGCATGATCCTGGCGGCCGAGGAGGGCGGGGGGCTGCGGGAGCTCCTCATCATCACCAGCGCCCTGTCGGTACAGGACCCCCGGGAGCGCCCCCAGCACAAGCGCGCCGAGGCCGATGCCATGCACCGCGAGACGGCCCATCCCCGCTCCGAGTTCCTGTCCTTCGTGGGGCTGTGGGATTTCTACCACGAACAGGCCCGCCACCTGTCCCGTAACAAGCTGCGGGCCCTGTGTCGGGAACGCTACCTGAACGCCGCGCGCATGCGGGAGTGGCACGACGTCCATCAACAGGTGTTGGGGCTGCTACACGATCAGGGGGTCCAGGTGAAGGCGGGGGAGACGGACTATGAGACCGTCCACCGGGCCGTGCTCACCGGCCTGCTGGGCAACATCGGCTTCAAGGAACGGGACGAACGCTACCTGGGGGCCCGCAACACCACCTTCCAGATCCATCCCGGCACCCTGTTGGGGAAACGCCGACCCAAGTGGGTGGTGGCGGGGGAATTGGTGGAGACCAGCCGTCTCTACGCCCGGGTGGTGGCCCAGGTGGAGCCCCCCTGGATCGAGGCGGCAGGGGCCCACGAGGTGCGTCGCAGCTATCAGGACCCCCACTACGAGCCCCGCGCCGGCCGGGTGATGGCCTTCGAGCGGGTCACCCTCTTCGGCCTGCCCCTGGTCAGCGGGCGGCGAGTGGACTACCAGCCCATCGACCCGGCCGCGGCCCGGGCCATCTTCATCCGCGAGGCCCTGGTGGAGGGAGGCTACGGCGGACGGGGGGCCTTCGCGGTCCACAACCGGCGGCTGGTGACAGAGCTGGAAGAGCTGGAGCACAAATCCAGGCGCCGCGACATCGTGGTGACGCCGGAGCGTCTGTTCGAGTTCTTCGATGGCCGGGTGCCGGGCGATGTGGCCAGCAACCGGGCCCTGGATCGCTGGCTCGGTGGGGGGGGCGGCGGCGGGTCCCGGGCCCTCCATCTCTGCCGCGAGGATCTCATCGATGCCATGCCGGAGGGGGTGGATGCCCGGCGGTTCCCGGAGTACCTGGAGGTGGATGGTCAGCGGCTGTCCCTGACCTACCGCCACACCCCCGGCGCCGAGGACGACGGCGTTACCCTGGAGGTGCCCCTGCCGCTGCTCAATCGCGTCGACGCCGAGGCGGTGCGCTGGCTGGTGCCCGGTCTGTTCCGCGAACTCCTGGAACGGCTCCTGCGTGCCCTCCCCAAGCACTATCGCAAGCGTTTCGTGCCGGTGCCGGATTTCGCCCGCGCGGCGGCGGATGCCCTGCCCTGGGGAGAGGGGCCCCTGGGCCCGGCCCTGGCGGCGGAGCTCAGGCGTATGACCGGTGCGGAGGTGCCCGAAGACCAATGGCGCTGGGACAGCCTGCCCGACCATCTGCGCATGCGCTTCGAGCTGGTGGGCGAAGAGGGTGAGACGCTGGATGAGGGACGCGAACTCGCCGCCCTCAAGGCCCGCTGGGCCGACCAGGCATCCGTGGCCTTCGGTGGCCGGGGGCGGGCGAGTTGGGGACGGGAGGACATCACGGACTGGGATTTCGGCGACCTCCCGGAGGTGGTGGAAGAGGCACGCGGTTCCCTCATCCTGCGCGGCTATCCGGCCCTGGTGGATTGCGGCGACCGCGTGGCCCTGCGCCTGTTCGACCGTGCCCAGGCCGCTCACCGTGAACACCGCCGCGGCCTGCGCAGGCTGTTCGCCCTGCGCTTCGCTCCCCAACTCAAGCAGGCGGCGCGGCGCATCCGCGACCGGGAACAGATGTGCCTGCTTTACGCGGCCCTGGGTACGGCCCGCCACGCCGCCGACTGCGATGAGTTGCGCACGGCCCTGGTGCTGGCGGCGGTGGAGCGTACCTTCATGGGAGAGGGCCAGCCCGTCCGCAACCGGGCCGAGTTCGACCGCCGGGCGAGTGCCGGCCAGGGGCGACTGGTGGGACAGCTGGAAGATACCGGGGAGACGGTGCTGGAGATCCTGCGCCTCGCCCGCGGCGTGGCGCGTGCCATGGACGGCCTCGCCCAGGCGGCGCCGGACGCCGCCCGCCGCGACCTCCAGGGGCAGCTGGCGGGCCTGGTATACCCGGGTTTCCTGCTCCATACCCCGGCCCGCTGGCTGGGGCATGTGCCCCGCTTCCTGCGGGCCATGGAGGTGCGCATCCAGCGCCTGGCGCAACAACCGGACCGTGATGAGCGACTCACCGCACTCTTCGCACCTCTGGCGGAGCGCCACCGCACCCTGGGCGAGCGGGAAGCGGTGACCCCGGAGCAGGAGGGCGCCATCGCCGAGACCCGATGGCTGTTGGAGGAATTGCGGGTCTCCCTGTTCGCCCAGGAATTGAAGACCAGCGTGCCGGTCTCCATCAAGAAGCTGGAAAGGCGTTTGGAAGAGCTGGAGCAGGCGTGCCCGTAAGGGACACACGGCGCGTATCCCTCGGGTCAGGACATCCCGCCATTTTCGATGCGGTGCCATCGAAAATGCTGGCAGGCAAAAACCGCGTTTTCGCCAGCCGTGCTGATTTTGGCCAGGGATGGCCAATAATCAGCTTAAATAAACATAACCGGCCGCCCTCAGTCGTAGATGGCGGTCAGGTACCACCGCCAATCCCGTCGTTCAAAACGCAGATGAGTGGGGCCTTCGCCCAGCTGGCCGATGCGCACCAGGAACCGGTTGGGCCCCTCGAAGAAGGCGAAATCGATGCTCTGGAGCAGGCCGCTCAACTCGTTGGTGCGGGCCTCCAGCAGGCGCTGGCGCACCCAGGCGGGGTCGATGGCCTCGGGCCCGCCCCGCTCCTGGACCCAGCGGGCGCCCCGCTTGAGCATGTCCGACAGCGTTCCCTCCTGGCCCACGGTGTTGTCGATGCGATTCTCCAGGTGCCATTCCAGCTGTGCCGTACGGTGGCGTTGTATCGATTCCAGGTCCGCCAGGGAGCGGATAGTGCCTGTATCGTTCTCGGCGACGGCGGTGTCCAGGCGGTAGACATGGAGGTATGGCCAGGCACCGTAGGCCAGGGCGGCAACCAGTAGGAGGGAGAATATGAAACGCATGGAAAATCCTTTTGTTCGGCCCGGCCACTCTGACCACGGGGATATATTGTCGAATCCTCAAAGCATAACAATTTCCCGCCTCAAGAGCCCCACGGCATGGTGCCGTAAGGTTGCCGGCCCATCGTGCATCTACCATCGCGCTTAATCTGGGGCATAATCGGCCGAATAATACAAACAGCAACAGTGATCTCGGCCCGGTTGCTCTTTGGCGTTGGCGAGCCCGATTAAACCCGATTAAACCCGATTAAACAGGAGCATGGTTCATGCCGGACATCATTGAGCCGCAGGAAGTTGGAACAATCCATGGCTTGTTTTTGGAACGGGTTCGGCGGACTCCCGACGGTCCCGCCTATCGCCATTATCACCGTGCCCGGCAGGACTGGCTGGAGCTGAGCTGGAAGCAGGTCTACCGCCAGGTGTGTCGGTGGCGCGCCGCCCTGGCGGGAGAAGGTCTGGAACGCGGAGACCGCGTGGCGGTGGCATTACGCAACTGCCCCGACTGGGTCTTTTATGATATCGCCGCCCTGAGTCTCGGACTGGTGGTGGTACCCCTTTATACCGATGACCGGCCGGATAACATGGCCTATATCCTGGAGGATTCCGGCAGTCGCCTGCTGTTGCTTCAGGACGACCATTTCTGGTCGCGCATCGCACCCCTGGCGCAGCGGGACCGGAGCCCTCTGGCCCGCGTGCTCCTTCAACAGGTGCGGCCAGGCCAGGAGGAGGCGGACCCGCGGGTGGCGGCGGTGGAGGACTGGCTGCCGGCGGAGGTCCCTGACTGGGAAGACGGGCCCGGCGGGCATGGCGATGATCTGGCCTCCATCGTCTACACTTCCGGCACCACCGGGCGTCCCAAGGGGGTCATGCTCAGTCATCGCAACATGATGTCGGTGGCCCATGCCGGCCTGCAGCTGGTGGATGTGGAACTCGATGATCTCTTTCTCTCCTTCCTGCCCCTTTCGCATACCCTCGAGCGTACCGGTGGGTATTATCTACCCATGATGGCGGGGGCCTGCGTGACCTACTCGCGCTCCATCGCCCAACTCGCCAGCGATCTGCAGCAGGTCCGCCCCACGGTATTGATAGCCGTGCCGCGCATCTTCGAACGGGTGTATGGCCGCATTCAGCAACAGATGAAAGAGAAAGGTGCGGTCGCCCGCGGTCTGTTCAATTTCACGGTGGAAGTGGGCTGGCGGCGCTTCCAGTATCATCAGGGCCAACGCGGCTGGTCCCCCACTTTGCCGGCATGGCCAGTGCTGGAACGGCTGGTGGCGGGCAAGGTAACCGACAAGCTGGGGGGGCGTCTGAGGGTTGCCGTCAGCGGTGGGGCGCCCTTGAACGACGTCGTCGCCCGCATGTTCATCGCCCTCGGCGTGCCGATTCTCCAGGGTTACGGTCTCACGGAGACCAGTCCCGTAATCAGCGTGAATACCCTGCAGGACAACGAACCGCGCAGCGTAGGGGTGGTACTGCCGGGGATTCAGGTGCGCATCGACGAAAGCGATGAGCTGGTGGTGCGGGGTCCTGGCGTCATGCTCGGTTACTGGAACAACGAGGAGGCCACCCGCGAGATGATAGGCGCGGATGGCTGGCTCCATACCGGCGACCAGGCACGCATCGAGAACGACCACGTCTACATCACCGGGCGCATCAAGGATATCCTGGTGCTTTCCAACGGCGAGAAGGTGCCGCCGAGCGATATGGAGAGTGCCATCTGCCTGGATGAACTCATCGACCAGGCCATCGTCATCGGCGAGGGGCGGCCTTTTCTGAGCGCCATCCTGGTATTGAATCCGGATGCGTGGCAGGAGTTCGCCACGTCCCAGGGTCTGTCCGGGGATGACCCCGGGGCCCTGGAGGACCCCAAACTGCGCCAGCTGGTGGCCAAGCGGGTCACGGCCCACCTGCAGGATTTCCCCGGTTATGCCCGGGTGCGCAAGGTCGTGCTCAGCCTCGACCCCTGGACCATCGATTCGGGTCTGCTCACGCCCACCATGAAGGTCAAGCGCAACCTGGTGCTGGAGCGTTATGCAGACGATGTGAAGGCGGTGTACGAAGAGGGGATGAGCGCACGCTGATGGGTGGGGGGCGTTGCACCCCCCGGGGCGGGAAGAGGCCCTGCCGGCGCCCCCTCAGAAGGTCCAGTTCAGCTGCGCGCTCAGGATATCCACGCTGGATTCGAACTCGCCTTCCAGCACGTGACCGGTAGTGGCATCCGCCAGACGCACCTTGCGATCGGGCATGAACAGGTGGGCGTAGCCCACGTCCAGGTTGATGGAGGGAGTGGCCGCGAAGCTGAAACCGGCGGTCACCCAGGTACGGTCCTCGTCGGGAATACGTGGACTCACCAGATCGTTGCGCTGGGCTGCCGCCTCGTCGTAGGCGACGCCGAAGCGCCAGGTCCACGTGGATGACGGCGTGTAGGTCATGCCCAGGGCGACGCGGAAGGAATTCTCCCAGCGCTCCTCCACCACGAGGTCCCGGGCCCCGTTATCGAATTCCACCACCAGGGTGTCGAACTGACTCCAGCGGGTCCAGGTGATGTCCCCCATGAGGGACCAGCGGTCGTTGAGCTGTTGGAAGCTGGAGATGGAGACGATCTCCGGCAGGGTAAGGTCTGCCTTGGCACCGGTATTTTTGAGGATGGGGGCGTTTGTGATACTGGTCCGAAACGCCCCGGGGACGTTGGACACGTCATAGCGTGCCCGGCCGTCCAGTTCCAGTTCTACCTTGGAGCGATACGCAAAACCGATGCGGGTGCGGGAGTCGGGCTGGAACAACAGCCCGACATTGAAGCCGTAGCCCCAGTCGTCGCCCTCCAGCTTCACTTTGGCGTCGGTGGCGGCATTGGCCGGCCCGGCGAAGCCCAGCCCGTCCACCGGCGTTCCCGTAGGGGCCCCGGCGGGGGCATTGCATACGCCACCCTCGGCCCCGCCGGGTATCCCCCGGGCCGACAACGCCTCGACGCACACCCCGAAGGTATCGATGGCATTGGAGAATTCCGCGAGATCCCCGTGCAGGGCGCTGACCCCGAGCCCC
>JAABTG010000011.1 GCA_011389995.1 Thiotrichales bacterium | reverse complement strand
TGCCTCCTCCTCTTGCCTTGCCTGGCGCACTGCGCCCGGCGCGACTTCTCGAACATTCTTACGGGGCAGGACACTAGGCCCGCTTATGGAAACTCAAGGGGCGAAACTCCCGGCCGTCGCCCCGGAAAAAGCGCGAGAAACCCTCGTAGTACTCCAGGCGCAGGATCTGGATGGTGACGATGGCCCCCTCCAGTACGATGATGAAGATATTACCGAGAATCACCGTTATCCAGTGGCCCGCGGTATCCATCATGCCGGCGAGGGTGAACACCGCTACCGCCAGGGCCACGTGGTTGAGGCTGAAGGCAGCCACGCGCAGGAAGGAAAGGGTGTTGGCCAGGTAGTTCATCACCGCCTCGAAACCATCGATGGCGACGATGAGCATGCGCTCCCCGAAGGGCGAGTCGCTGCGACTCCACTTGAAGCCCATGATGACCACCAGGGGAACGGCGAAATAGGCGATCTCGAGCCACCCCATGTGGCCGGTATTCAGCCACTGACGGGCGCTGTAGATGCCCCCCAGGTAAAACACGATGCCGGCCACGCCCTTGGTGTCCAGCAGGGCCGCCGGCACATCGCCGAACACGACGTTGTTGTAGATGGTCAGCAGCGTGGCCACGAGGATCAGGCCGATGCCCCAGTACAGGGCGAGCTCCAGCATCAACAGGGGGTCGGAGAGGGGGGACATCCACAGGGGATGGATCACGTGCTCGTAGCCGAAGATGCTGCCGTAGACGAAACCGAAGCCCACCGAGCACAGCCCCGTGGCCAGCATGAAGGGCGTGACCGGGGGGAAACGGCGGTGCAGCGCCAGCCCCACCAGGGCGATGACGGCGCCGTGGCCGATGTCGCCGAACATCATGCCGAACATGGCGATGAAGGTGGCGGTGAATAACAGGGTGGGATCGAATTCCCCGTAGCGGGGAATGCCATAGTTCTTCACCAGGGCCCCGAAGGGACGGGTGAGCCAGGAGTATGTGACCAGGGTGGGTACGGAGCGCAGCTCGTTGGGTCGCGGGTCCCGGATGTCGAACACGAAGGGCCGGTCGAGCAGGGTGTGGAAGGTGTGCTGGAGCTCCGCCGCCCGCTCCTTGGGGATCCAGCCCTCCACCACCGCCAGGGCCCCGGTGCCGCGCAGTTTCTGGGCGAGCTCGGCGAAGGGGCGGGCCATGTGCAGGGTGCGGCACGCCGCCATCACCTCCTCCCGGTATTCGCTGGCCAGGTCTTCGCGCTCCTTCTCGTAGGCCGCCTCGCGCCAGGAGATGTCGTCGACCCGGCGCTCCAGCTCGTGGCGGATGTTCTCGGGGAAATCCCGGAATTCCGCCGGGATGGCCACCGGACGGAAAGACGCCGTGTGGAGCAGGGTGTCCATCTCGTGGGCCTCATGGGCCGGTCCGGCCACCACCACGTAGTGCAGGTTCTGGTCCTCGTGGAAGGGCGTCACCAGATGGCCCGCCAGGGTGGCGGCGTCCTGCAGGCGATCGAGGTTGATGGTGGGCACCGTACCCACCCGCAGGGTGAGGAAGCCGCCACTGGTCTGGAACATCCCCAGGTCCACCCGCAGCCCGGAGAAGATCTGCAGGCTCTGATCGAGCTGGTTGAGGGTGGTGCGCTCCTCGTCCAGCTGGTGGCGCTTCTCGTCGAGGGCCGAGAAGGTCTGCCACAGGATGCGCAGGCGTTCGTCCAGGGCCTTCAGTTCTTCCAGGGACACCACCCGCAGGTCCTGGTCTGCGGGCTCGTCACTGCATCCGAGGGCCCCTTCCAGCTTGGTCATGCGCGCGCGGGCCGACTGGTACACGGCGCGGTAACGTTCGGCGGGCTGCTCCGGCAGCATGCCCTCCGGGTCGTCCACCGGCTCGGGGTCGAAGACCCCCGCCTGGGCCAGCAACAGGGTGACCTTGGGGGCATCCTCGTTGAGTACCTGGAGGCTGATGCGGGACATGGTCTTGGGTTTGAACATGGCTCAATGCAGTCCGGTGCTCACTGCCAGTTCCATGAGCTCGGGATCGAAGCCCAGACGCCGGCCCTTGATGACCGCCAGCAGCTGGCGCAATTCCATATCCCGCAGGATGACGTAGGCGAAGGCCCGGGCCATGCCGAAGCGGTAGCGGCCGAGGGCCTGGTTCATGGTGTCCCGGGTACGCTGCTCCATGCGATTCTCCACCTCTGTGAGGGTCGCGGCCCCCGCGAATACGGGTTTCAGGTCCGGGGGCAGGGCCTCCAGCACCTCCGCCATGGAGCCGAGACGGGCCAGTTCCGCGAGGGCCGTGGAGCTTAGGAAATGGCCCAGGGGAATGAGCAGATAGAAGGTCTCGGCCGCCGAGATGCCGTAGGCGAAGCGGTAGCGCAGAAGCCACAGCAGGTTGAAGCGGTCGATGAGGCAGCCCACCAGCTGGGTGAGGGCGGTCTGCTCTCCCCGCTCCACCTCGTTGGCACGGTGATGCAGGCCCACGAAGTAGCGCCGGTCCATGGTGGCCTCGAGGGAGAAGGGGTCACGCTTTTCCTCGTAGATGCGTCGGGCCTGGACGGCGATATCACCGTAGGGGCTGCCCTCCAGCAGGCGCAGCATCTCGGCCGGGTCGTCGGCGCGCAGCAACTGGTCGATGGGCAGGGTACTGAAGGGCGAGGTGTCCACCAGGTGCTCGCGGATGGCGGCATCGGACATGCCCGACAGCTTGCCGCGGATGAGGGCCTTGAGGTTGGCCAGTTCGAACCAGTGCACGACGGAGCGCATGAAACGGCGGCTTGCGCCGTTCATGGCGCGCATGAGTATCTGGACCTCGCCCATGAGCCTCGTGGTCAAGGCCTGTTCCAGGGAGGCCGAACTGGCCGCGTTACCGGCCATGAATTCGTCGATGCCCTCGATGTGGGTTAACAGGTCGTACTCGGGCTGGGATTCTGAGATCAGTCGTTCGATGGTCTCGGGGCCCATCATTCGCGACTTGAAGAGGGTGACGCGGGCATTGAGGTATTCCAGGTTGGAGCCGTTCAACGTCAGACCTCGTCTGGATCCGTCAGGGCCTCGAAGAGGGCCTCCACGGCGTCCTCTTCGCGGGCCGAGGCGGCCTTGCGCAACTCGTTGGTACGCTCGTCGTAGCGGCGCTGCAGCTCGGCTATGCTCTGGTCGGCACGTTCCCTCGCCTTGCCGAGGAAGGAGTCGTGGATCTCGGAGGCCCGATCGGTGAAGCGGCGCTCCGCGCGACGGGATTCCTCCACCGCCTGGCGGGTGATGGCGGCACGCTTGGCCCGGGCGTCTTCCACCAGCTTTTCCGCCGCGGATTCGGCGTCGAGCAGTCGTTGCAGGGTGTTGTCCATCTTGCCTGGTGCTCCATGGAACTCAACCAGTGTGAGTCTGGCGTCATGGCGCACGCGGTACAAGCCCCGCGGCGATGGGTGGCGTCAGAAACCACCGGCTATATTGATCTGCCTCATGCCGACCCCCAGGCAGTGAGTCCCCGGCGCAGGACAACACGTGCCGATTGATCTGGCGTGGTGCCGCACCTAGGCTTTGATGCCATGGAGAAGGGTGGCGCCCTTCCCGCGGTGTCCTGAGGAAATGCCGATTTCATCCGGCCAGGATTAAATCAGCCGGTGGGTCCCGGTACATGCCCGGGCCCGACTCCCGTATTTCAATCGCCCACGCGATTGATGCGGCGGCCCCTCCATGGACCATACGAAAAGCGCTGAATAGTCCAGCGCTTGCCTAAGCCGCCGTCTCCCGGAGGTCCCATGCAGGCGATGGTCACGGGGCGGGAAATCCACTGGATAAAGGAGTGATTCTATTGAATACCAGGTACCTGCTGAGGTTGACCGCGGTGGTGGTGGTGGCCGCCGGTCCATGGGTGTTGCCGGCCATGGTCTCGGCCCAGGGATTCAATCCCATGGGCTGGATGGATCCGACGCGCTGGATGGACCGTCACGGCTATGGTGACGACTACGGTTACGGCGTCCCCGGTTACGGTCCGGGGGCGCCGGCTTACGGCCCGGCTTATGGCCAGGCCTATGGCCCTGCCTACCCGCCCGCGGGCTATGGCTACGGGGCCCCCTATGGTAGGGGGATGGCGCCGGGCTATGCGCCCGGCTATGCGCCCGGCTACGCACCGGCCCAGGGCCTGCCATCCCACGGCCAAGGCCGGCAGGATTACGGCTGGGAGCCGGCCCCGGAGGTGCAGGATACGCAGCGTAGCTACGGCGCCGATGATGGCGGTCGTTCCCGCCCCCCAGCCGGCGATGCCATCCGGGGTTCGGGGATGAGGGACCCGTGGCTTGATCCGGTGCCCCGTGACGATGACGCCGCCGGGCCTGCCCGCACCACGCCCTGGGATGGTGACGAGGGTTCGGTGTGGCCGCCGAAAGCGCCGTCACTGGGGCCTGGCGGCGGTGAAGGCGGCGAACACAACACGTGGCCGGGAGGGCAGTCCGGTAGTGCGTCGGGTTGGGGAGCGCCCAGGGGCTATGACCGCCCCCTGCGCCGGGAAGGTTTCACGGAGCAGGCTCCCGGGGCGGCGCTGCCACCCGCGGCCATCGACTGGCCTGATCGCTCCCGCGCAACAGAGCGGGGCGGGCGTGACGAGCAGTGGGGGACGGCTCCGCCATCCCGCGATCTGCCCCACGGCGGGCGCTGGCCCTCCGGGGGGCGCTGAGGACAGCCGTTTCGAGCGCGGGGCCGATGCGGCGATGCCGGCCGGACACCATGTGTTCAAACCCCGGACCCCCGGGAGCCGGTTCGTGACCCGCATCTTCCGCGGGGCCTTCCGCTTCGTCTCCAGTGCCATCGCACCCCTGCGGGGAGAGGGCATGGACCTGGAGCCGGAGGATGAGCCCGCCCGCTACACCGCCATCGAAGTAGCCAACGGCTTCGGCAGCGTGGTGGTGGACCAGCCGGGTTGGGGCAAGGAGGTGCCGGACCCACACCGCCCGCCCACACCGCTGGGACGCATGCGGCGCGATGCCGTCAACCCCCTGAACCGCTCCATGCAGACCATCCGGTGGGTGATCACGCCGCGCCTGGGGCCGCGGATGTGAGGGTGAGAGGAGGGCACCCATGATGAGGCGGCCATCTTCAGCCCCTCAAGGGGGGCCCGGGGGGGCCATCCACCCCGTGCCCGACCATCCCCCGGAGCCGGGTTATGTGCGGCGGCTCTGGGGCGCTGGTCGGGTACCGCGACGGCCTGAGATGTCGGGGCGCGGGCGGCCCGGGCCGGCGCCGGGACCCCATGGTTCGGCGCCATTTGCCGCGCCCCGCCCGGTGGCGGGCCGGGCCGTGTCTCCGGGGTGCTATAAAGATAGTTGGGGACATCGGATGAAAGGGGTACGGGGGGCACTATGCTGACGGCAGCCAACGGGGATGACGGGGCGTTGCCGGATAACGGCTCCATCCTCATCATCGATGACAACCCCGGCAACCTGCGTGTGCTCGGTGCCATCATCGAGCAGGCGGGCTACGATACCCGGGCCACCCTGACGGGAGAGATGGCCCTGCGCTGGCTGGCGGACCATGGCTGCGACCTCATCCTCCTGGATATCCGCATGCCCGACATGGACGGCTACGAGACCTGCCGGCGCATCAAGTCCCGACCCGGCTCCCGTCATATCCCCATCATCTTCATCAGCGCCCTCCACGATGCCGGGGACAAGCTGCGGGCCTTCGAGGAAGGCGGGGTGGATTACATCACCAAGCCTTTCAACGCCGGGGAGGTCATGGCCCGGGTGAGGGCCCACGTGGAGCTGGCCCGCGCGCGGCGCGCCCTGGAGGATGCCAACCGGGTGCTGGAAGAGCGGGTGGTCGAGCGTACCCGCCAACTCGAGGCCGCCAAGTCTCGGGCGGAGCACCTCGCCTATCACGACGCCCTGACGGGGTTGGCCAACCGCCGGCTGTTCGAGGACCGCCTGTCCCGTGAGCTGCGGCGGGTATCCCGCCACGGCGGTGGCGGCGCGGTGCTGTTCATCGATCTCGACCACTTCAAAGCCATAAACGATGCCCTCGGTCATGCCGTGGGGGACGCCTACCTCCGGGTGCTGGCCGGTGTCATGAAGGACGTCCTCCGGGATGAGGATACCCTGTCGCGTTGGGGCGGGGATGAGTTCGTGGTGCTGTTGCCGGCATTGGGTGGAGACGACGAGGCGGCGGCGAGTGCGGGACTGGTGGCGAACAAGCTGGCCAATGTCATCGGCACCCCGGTGAGGGTCGAGGGCAACGACCTGCGGGCGGGGGCGAGCATCGGAGTCGTGCTCTACCCGGGGGATGGCCGGACCGTGGATGACATCATCGGTCACGCCGACGCCGCCATGTACGCGGCCAAGCAGGCGGGACGCGGCAAGGTCGAGTTCTTCGAGCGCCGCATGCAGGCCATTGCCGAGGAACGCTACGACCTGGAGCATGCCTTGCAGCGGGCCCTGGCGCGTGATGAGTTGTTTCTGGTGTATGAGCCCCGGGTGGGTACCGAGGGGCGGGTGATGGGGGTGGAGGCCGTGATGCGGTGGCGACACCCGCGGCGAGGTGTCATCGGGGCGGGAGCGTTCCTGCCCCTGGCCGAGGATTCCGCCATCATCGAGCCCCTGGTGGCATGGTGGTTGCGCACGGCCCTGGGCCAACTGGCCGACTGGCAGGCCCTGCTGCAGCCGCGGGGCGTGTCCCCGCTGTTGGCGGTCACCATCCCGCCAGGCCCCGTGCTCAAGGGTGATTTCGTGGAGCGCCTGACCGCGCTCCTGGCAGACACCGGGGCCCGGCCCGAGGGGCTGGAGGTCCAGATCGCCGAGGACGTGCTGGCGCCGCTCGGGGAATCGGCGGGCGACGTCGCGCAGGGGCTGAAGGAGGCGGGGGTGGGCCTGAGGGTGGCCGGCTTCGGTAGCGGCTGCTCGTCCCTGAGACTCCTGGGACGGCTGCCCATCCGCGGCCTGACCATGAACGGGGCGGTGGTGCGCGGTGTACCGGACGACGAGGCCCAGGTGGCCCTGGCCCGGGCCATCATCGCCACGGCCCGCATCCTCGGCCTGGAGTTGCTGGCGACGGAGGTGGAGACGGCGGCGGAGCGGGCCTTCCTCGAGGCCGAAGGCTGCGAGTATTTTCAGGGGCCGGCGGTGGCCCCACCCCGGGCGGGGGATGAGATGGGCGCATACCTGGAGGCGGCGGCGGGGCACTGCATATGACCTGCGATACGGGCGACGCCGGGGCCCTGAGCCGCCGGTGCAGGGCCCTCGAGGCAGAACTCGAGCAGACCCGCGCGCGCCTGGCACGCGCCGAATCCCGCCGCATCATGTCCCCGGGCGGGACCGGCGACCGGGAGGGTACCCGCCAGGCCCTGGAGGCGAGCGAACTCAAGTACCGCTCCCTGTTCTCGGAATCGCCCTATGGCGTGATGCTGGTGGAGCCGCAAGAGCTGGCGATGCGGGAGTTCAACCCGGCCATGCACCGTATGCTGGGTTATGAGCGCGAGACCTTCGAAACCCTGCGTCTGCCCGATATCGAGGGCAGGCACGGCAGCGAAGAGATCCATCAACGCATGCAGCGTCTCCTTCAGGGCCCCCCGGAGGAGTTCGAGACCGAACTGGTGGCCAGCGATGGCCGTCGGCTGACGGCACTGGTCTCGGCCAAGGCCATCGAGCTGGAGGGACGGCCGTTCCTGTTCTGTATCGTGCGGGATATCACCGCCCCGCGGGAGTTGGAGCGCCAGCTCCGGCTCAACCAGTTCGCCCTGGACCGGACCGACGAGGCCATGTATATCCTCGATGGCAACGGGGCGTTCCATTTCGTCAACCACGGTGCCACTCGCATGCTGGGTTACCCCCGGGAGGTGCTCACCTCCATGACGGTGTTCGACGTGGACCCCGTCTTTTCACGGACGCGCTTCGATGAGGTGTGGCGACGCCTGGCGAAGGTTGGCGGCGTCACCTTCGAGACGGTTCACCGCACCCGGGACGGGGTGCAGTTCCCGGTGGAGGTATTCGCCAGCTATTTCAGCTATCTCGGTGAGGGCCTGCTGGTGGTCATGGTGCGCGACATCCGCGAGCGCCGGCAGCACGAGGCCACCCTGCGCAAGCTCTCCATGGCGGTGGAGCAGAGCCCTGCCAGCGTGGCCATCACCGACATGGACGGTACCATCGAGTATGTCAACGGGGCCTACGTGGAGGCCGCGGGCCATGACCGCAGCGAACTCATAGGCAGCGATATTCGCCGTCTCCACAGGGGACAGGGGCTCGCCACCCAGGAGCCGTGGCGCAGGCTGCGGGCCGGCGAGTCGTGGCGGGGCGAACGGCAGGGCCGGCGGCGGGACGGCAGTCCCATCACCGAGCGCGTGATGGTGTCCCCCATCGTGGCGGAATCCGGCGAAGTCAGCCATTTTCTCGAGATCAAGGAGGACATCACCGCCCAGAAGCGCATCGAGGGCGAACTGACGCGCTATCACGAGCACCTCGAGCAGATGGTGGCCCAGCGTACGCGGGCCCTGGAGCAGGCCAACCGGCGCCTGCAACGGGAGATCGATGAACGGCGCCAGATGGAGGTGCGGTTGCGTCAGACCCAGTACGCGGTGGATCACGCGGCCACCGCCATCTTCTGGCTGAACATCCATACGGCGCGGGTGATCTACGCCAACCGCGAGGCTTTGGACAGCCTCGGCTGGGAAGGCGAGGAGCTCCTCGGGCGCCGGGCCTGGGAGCTGGGGCCGGACCTCCCCGAGGAGCGCTGGCCCATCTTTCGCCGCGTCATGAGGCGGCGTGGCGTGGTGCGGTTCGAGGGCCGGCTGAGGCGCCGGGACGGCTCCCTGCTGCCGGTGGACATCACCGTGTACCGCACGGATTTCGAGGGCGAGGAACGCCTGGTGGCCTTCGTCAATGACACCACCCGCCGCCGGGCGGCCCTGGAGGCCCTGCGGGAGAGTGAGACCCGCTTCCGGCAGATCGCCGAGACCATCGACGAGGTGTTCTGGCTGGTGGACTGGCGACGGGATCGGGGCATCTATATCAGCCCGGCCTTCGAAACCCTGTGGCAGCAGGACCCGTCGGTCTTCTACGAGGACTGGCACGCGGGCGCCCGGAGCATGCACCCGGAAGATGCCCCCAGGGCCAGGCAGGCCTTCCGCCGGGCCATCGCAGGCCACACCGGCTACGAGGCGGAGTTCCGCATCATCAGGCCCGACGGCTCCACCCGCTGGATCCATGACCGGGGTTTTCTCATCCTCGACGAGGCCGGCGAGGTGTCACGCATCGCCGGCCTGTCGGAGGACGTCACCGCGCGCAAGACCTCCGAGCTCGCCCTGGAGCAGGCGCGGGATGAGGCCGAGGCGGCCAACCGTGCCAAGAACGTCTTCCTGTCCACCATGAGCCACGAGTTGCGCACGCCCCTCAATGCCATCATCGGCTTCGCCCGACTCATGGAGGGCGAGGATGGCCTGAGTCGCGAGCATCGCAATAACCTCGCCACCATCAACCGCAGTGGCCGCCATCTGCTGGAACTCATCAACGAGGTGCTGGAGATATCCCGTATCGAGGCCGGCCGGGTATTCCTCGAGGAGGAGGCCTTCGATCTGGAGGACACCCTGCGCACCATCGAGGAGATGATGAGCGAGCGCGCGCGCCACAAGGGTCTGCGGCTCGGTGTGGAGCGCAGGGGCACCCTGCCCCACTATGTCCGGGGGGATGGCAGCCGCTTGCGCCAGGTGCTGGTGAACCTCCTGGGCAACGCCGTCAAGTTCACGGAACAGGGCGGCGTGGAACTGCGGGTGGCGTCCATGGAGGAGGGCATCCACTTCGCCGTGAGCGATTCCGGGCCCGGCCTCGGGGTCGAGGATCGGGAACGCATCTTCGAGGCCTTCTATCAGTCCCCGGCATCCGCCGCCATGGGCGAAGGCACCGGCCTCGGGCTGGCCATCAGCCGGGAGTTCGTGAGGCTCATGGGGGGCGACATCACGGTGCGTAGCGAACCCGGCATCGGCACTACCTTCGAGTTCACCATTCCCCTGCGCGAGGCCCCCGGGGGGACGGTGCCGGGGCGTTCCCGGGGGCGCGTCGTGGGTCTCGCGCCAGGCCAGCGGGCGCCCCGGGTCCTGGTGGTGGAGGACGAGCCCGAGAACCGTCGCATGCTCGTGGCCCTGCTGGAGGGGGTGGGTTTCGAGGTGTCTGGTGCAGCGGACGGAGCGGCGGCGGTGCGCGCCTTCCAGCGCAAGCGTCCCCATTTCATCTGGATGGACATGGGGCTGCCGGAGGTAGATGGCTACGAGGCCACCCGCCGCATCCGGGTCCTGCCGGGGGGTATGGAGGTGGTCATCGCGGCCCAGACGGCCGCCGCCTTTTCCGAAGACCGTCGCAAGATCCTGCGGGCGGGTTGCCAGGAGGTGCTGGTGAAGCCCCTGGATGCCGACAAGGTCTTCGAGGTCATGGGGCGGCACCTTGCCATCGAGTACGACTATGAACCGCAGCCGGCGGCCGGGGGAGGCCCCACAGCCCCCCCTTCCCTGGACCTGGCGCACCTGGACCCATCCTATGTGGATGCCCTGCGCCGGGCGGCCCTCGCCCTCGATGCCCGCGCCGTCTGCGACCTGCTGGAGGAAGGGGGGGATACCACGGTGACGGAAGGGCTGCGGGCCCTGGTGGACGATTTCCGCTTCGAGCATATCGTCCGCTTGTGCGAAGAAGGCCGGAAGGGCCGCGCCTTGACGGCGCACATTCAGGACTGACGGCCCCATCGCGGTCGCCGAGGGTGTCAACGGTTGGGCGGGCGGCGTTGTCTCAGTCCATCGGCTCCACGCGGTCCCCCGTTGCCGGCTCGTTTCGGGAGGGGCGGATGGATAGCCCGTGATTTCTCCGGCATTTTCCCCACGGCCGGTGCATTTATAATGCACCACCGAATTTCTCGAAGGCCGTTACATGAGCGCCACTTGGCAAGAGACCATCTACCTGCAGCGGGAAGAGCTCGCCAGGACCCTGCACCGGCCCATGGCCGACCTGGCCCACCGCTGCGGGGGGGCCATGGACGACCGCGAGGGCCTGAACCGGGTACTGGCCGAACACTTCTCCGCCATCCCGCATTGCACCAACCTGTACGTGGTGAATGCCCAGTGCAACCAGGTGAGCGATACCATGGGGAAGGGAGGCCTGACGCGGGACCATTACCAACGTGACCGCTCCAGGCGCCCCTACATGAAGGAGCCGATGCCGGAGTGGGGATTCCTGCTGTCGGATGCCTATGTAAGCGAGTACGCCCACCGCCCGTCCATCACGGCCCTGCATCGCATCAGCGGCGCCGATCGCATCCTCGGCTGCGTAGGGGCCGACTTCGACCTGCGGGACCTGCCCGTCACCCGGGATCTCTACGAGGAGACCGGCGAGTGGCGCCAGATCAAGGGCGACCCTTCTATCCGCAGCGTGGTGTTCCAGCAGCGTCGGGTGGAGAGCCCCATGGACCGGGCCATGGACCAGGCGCTGTCCATCCTCGAGGAGCTATTCAGTGATCGTGGGGTCTTCCAGGCGGTGATCCACTTCTCCAGCAGCCGCGCCACCGTGTGGGTGGTGGATGACCCCTATCGTTACCGCCTGCTGGACAAGGACGCCCTGGCCGACCCGGACATCTGTCTCGCCTATCCCCACCGCAACTATCCGGCCACTGCCGCCATGCCCCAGTCCGCCGTGCGGCCGGTGCTGGATGCCATGCAGGGTCTGCGGCTGGCGGACGAGATGATGTATCTGCGCTCGGCCTCCATCAACATCTTCAACGGCATGGTGAGCCTCACCTTTTCCTGCGACGGCTCCCACTACATGCGGTACGACGAATTCCTGGAGAAGGACGTTTCCTTCTGGACGGGATGAGCCTCAGACGCAGCCCGTGGGCTTCGGCAGGCCGCCGTACTTGGTGATGGGCTTCATGGGGCCGGTATTCCAGAGCTTGAAGATCTCCTTCTGGTCCTCGCCCACGTACTTGGCGAACTTGCGGATGGGGGGCACCACCGCCTCGTCGTCGTAGTACTCCCTCGCCTTGACGATATGGTTCCATTTGACGTCATCCAGCTCGACGCCGTCAGCCTCGGCCATGGCTTGGCCAATGTCCGGTGTCCAGGCGTTCATGTCCACCAGATAGCCGTCGCCATCTCGTTCGGGGATGTCAACACTCATTAAGTCCACTCCTATACATTAGTAAATTGCTCAAGAATAGGTCTTATTCTGCGGGACGCGCCCGGGGATTGGCAACCCGGCCCCTGGACAATCCATCTCTCATCACCGGCTGACACCATCGGCTCTGGAGGGGCGGCCCCTGCGATGGCTGCGGCTCATGAAAGGGGGGAGCCGGGGCGGGGCATGCAGCAGGTCGCGCGGCGGCGGTCGCATCCGGGGAGGAACGGATCATTAGCCTTGCCCCCCTGCCCCACAAGGCCGCCGGGACGCCGCCATCAACCAGGACCAGGGGCGCCGACGATTAATTTGACTTATATCAGGCATATTAATATGTAATTGCATACTAAGCCTCACTTGCCCTAAGTTACTCCACCGTTGCGACCAGCCACTCCAAGGAGAGCCACAGATGCTCACATCCAATCCCTTCGCCGAACTAGCGGCGCTTATTTCCCCTGAAGTCATGCAGGGTTATATCGTATTGATGGTCCTGCTGGTAATCGGCGGGACCATCCTGGACATGCTGCACAAACGCAGCGCCGAGTACTTCTTCGAGAACGCCAAAGAAGCGCAGAAGAGCGCCAAGCGCACCCTGAGCGGTGGCGAGAAGGCCTCTCTGGCGGCCAAGACCCTGGCCGGCGAAGTGCTCGCCTCCTCGGAGTTCAAGAGTACCCGTCGCCGCGTCTCCCACCTGTTCACCATGTACGGCTTCGTGCTCTTCGTGGTCAGCACGGCGGTGCTCATTTTCGCCTATCCCACACAGTCCGCTGCCGGAATCTGGCCACTGCTGTGGCATCTGGGCGCGCTGGCGCTGGCCTTCGGCGGTTATTGGTTCTGGTTCGACATCCGCGTCGACGTCGCCTCCGAGGGTGTGAAGTGGCACCAGCTCAATGGGCGTGGCGACATCTTCATCCTCGGCCTGCTCGCCACCGCGACCTTCGCCCTGCTGTGGTCGTTCACCCTGGGCATGGGCGGCTGGGTGAACATGGCGCTGTTCGTATTGTTTATCGTTTCCGCCACCGTGCTTTTCGGTACCGTCTACTGGTCCAAGTTCGCACACATGTTCTTCAAGCCCGCCGCGGCTTACCAGAAGAAGCTGATCAAGGCGGATGGCTCGATGGAAAATCTGCCCGGCGAGTACAATCTGACGGATCCCGCCGTTCAGTCCAAGTTTCCGGACATCCCCGAGTACATGGGCACGAACCCTCCCGACATGGGCCTCGGCATCAATCGCGAGCTGCCCCGTCACTACTGAATAAATCTCAAAAGTAAGGAGTATTCGAGATGCCAACTTTTGTATATATGACCCGTTGTGACGGGTGCGGTCACTGCGTCGACATCTGTCCCTCGGACATCATGCACATCGACAAGGTCACCCGCCGCGCCTACAACATCGAACCCAACATGTGCTGGGAGTGCTACTCCTGCGTCAAGGCCTGCCCCCACCAGGCCATCGATGTCCGCGGCTACGCCGACTTCGCGCCCCTGGGACACTCAGTACGGGTGCGCCGGGACGAGGAAAAAGGTGTCATTGCCTGGCGTATCAAGTTCCGCAACGGCAAGAAGGACATGGATCTTCTGGCACCCATCACCACCAAGCCGTGGGGGAAGCATATCCCCCAGCTCAAGGATGTCAGTGGGCCCAGCAAGGAGATGCGTGACAGCCAGTTGCTCTTCAACGAGCCCAAATACATTCGTCTGGACGATGGTGACATCCATACCCTCGAGTCCAACGGCCTGAAACTGAAGGAAGGGGTGTACTACTAATGGCTTACAAGACCGTCGTAGAAGACAATATCGATATCCTCGTCTGTGGTGCCGGCCTGGGTGGCACCGGCGCCGCCTGGGAGGCCCGCTACTGGGGCCAGGACAAGAAGATCATCATCGCCGAGAAGGCGAACATCGATCGCTCCGGGGCCGTGGCCCAGGGCCTGTATGCGATCAACTGCTACATGGGTACGCGTTTCGGCGAGAACAATCCCGAAGATCACGTCCGCTATGCGCGCATCGACCTCATGGGCATGGTTCGTGAGGACCTGCTGTTCGACATGGCGCGTCATGTGGATTCTGCCGTGCATCAGTTCGAGGAGTGGGGTCTGCCGTTGATGCGTAACCCCAAGACCGGCGCCTACCAGCGTGAGGGTCGGTGGCAGATCATGATCCACGGTGAGTCCTACAAGCCCATCGTCGCCGAGGCCGCCAAGAAGTCGGCGGACAAGATCTTCAATCGGGTCTGCGTTACCCATCTGCTGATGGATGAGACCAACCCGAATCGTGTCGCCGGCGCCGTGGGTTTCAACGTGCGCACCGGTGACTATCATGTGTTCAAGTCCAAAGCGGTCATCGTCGCCGCCGGTGGCGCCTCCAACATCTACAAGCCGCGTTCCGTCGGTGAGGGTGCGGGTCGTGTCTGGTACGCGCCCTGGTCGTCGGGTTCGGCCTACGGTCTTCTGATCGGCGCCGGCGCCAAGATGACGCAGATGGAGAACCGCATCGTGCTGGCCCGCTTCAAAGACGGCTATGGCCCCGTGGGCGCCTACTTCCTGCACCTCAAGACCTATACCCAGAATTGCCTGGGTGAAGAGTACGAGTCCAAGTGGTGGCCGGGACTGCAGGAGATGGTGGGTAAGGAGTACCTGGATCCGCAGGCCTCTCACGCCACCCATCGGCCCATCCCCACCTGCCTGCGCAACCACGCCCTCATTTCCGAGGTCAACGCCGGCCGTGGCCCCATCCACATGGTCACCATGGAGGCGTTCCAGGACCCCCATCTCGAAGAGATCGGCTGGCACAACTTCCTGGGCATGACCGTTGGTCAGGCCGTACTCTGGGCCGCGACCGACGTCGACCCGAAATACGAGAACCCGGAGCTCACGACCTCCGAACCCTATGTCATGGGTTCTCACGCCACCGGTTGCGGTGCCTGGTGCTCGGGACCCGAGGACATTTCCCCGCCGGAATACTACTGGGGCTACAATCGCATGACCACGGTCGAAGGCCTGTTTGGCGCCGGCGATGCCGTCGGCGGCACGCCCCACGCCTTCTCCTCGGGCTCCTTCACCGAGGGTCGTCTGGCCGCCAAGGCCGCCTGCAAGTACATCGATGACGGCAAGGCCGAAGGTATCCGTATCTCCCAGCAGCAACTCGATGATCGCAAGAAGGAGATCTACAAGCCGCTGGAGCACTACAAGATTTACCGCAACGAGATCACCGCCGGCACGGTCAACCCTCATTACATCAATCCGCGCCAGGGTCTGGACCGTCTGCAGAAGCTTATGGACGAGTATGCCGGCGGCGCCGGGGTCAGCTACATGACCAACGAGAAGCTGCTCAACATCGGTCTCAAGAAGCTGAAGCTCCTTGAAGAGGATCTCGACAAGCTCGGTGCCGAGGATATCCACGAGCTGATGCGTGCCTGGGAACTGAAGCATCGTCACCTCACCTCCGAGGCCGTGGTGCAACATACCCTTTTCCGCAAGGAAACCCGGTGGCCGGGCTACTACTATCGTGGTGATGCCCTCAAGCTGGACGACGAGAACTGGCATGTCCTGACGGTATCCCGCCGCGATCCGAAGACCGGCGAGTACACCATGGAAAAGGCGCCGTGCTATCACCTCGTAGGGGAAAAGGAGCAGGCCGAAGCGGCCGAGGCCTGAGTACGCTGTAAAACGGGGAGGCCGCCGTGGGTGGCCTCCCCAACCCATTTTGGGGCAGGACGATAAAGATCAACGCTCGTTGGTCTTTTTTCGTTTCTAGATCGACTACATAATTGGTGTGGGCAGAGACATGAATGACAACACGAATCCAACCGAGGCCCCGGAAGCAGAGTCCCCGGAACCGTTCAGGAACATCATCGACCACACGGATGAGGAGATACTGGAAGTGGCCCACCCCATGTGGGACGACCTCATCAAATACTCCAACAAGGGGCAGTACGGCAAGTTTATCCGCAAGTTCTCCTATGCGCTGCTGTTCGGGCTCAACGAGGTGGAGGTGGGCAAGCAGTTCGTGCAGAGCGAGCTGACCCGCAATCTCTCCCCGGACTACGACTATCTGGGCCTGATCCGTCGCGGTCAGCATGTGACCGTCCTTTACCGGATGCGGAGCACCAAGAAGGAGGGAGAGTGGCTGGGGCGCCTGGTGCTGGGCTACGAGAAGGGTGAGGTCCGGATTTTCGCGGCTTCGATTTTTTGACCGGCGGGAGTGATGATCACAGTTGCTCCCCACACCCGTTCCGCATCAAGTTGAGACCATCATGAGCGAAACCATCAGAGACATCATCACCGACGGTAAGTACGTCGAACTGAAGTACAAAGTCATCGACGTGAAGACCGATAGCGTCCTGACCGAGGTCGAATACCCCCTCGGCTATGTGCATGGCGTAAACGAGGTACTGGCGCCAACGGTCACTCGGGAACTGGAAGGCAAGGCCGCGGGTGACACCCTCGAGGTGCCCATCGACTGCAACGATCTTTACGGCCCACGGGATGAATCCCTCGTCATCACGGAACGTCTGGAGGACGTGCCCGAGGAATACCAGGAGGTCGGTACCGCCATTCTGATGGAGAATGACAAGGGACAGACCAAGAGCTTTCTGGTCACCCGCATGGATGAGGAGACCATCACCATCGATGGCAACAATCCGCTGTGTGGCCGCGAGGTCCTGTTCAAGCTGGACATCCTGCTCGTACGTGACGCGACCGAGGAAGAAATGGAGTACGGTGGCAAGGTGGAGCAGGGTCCGGACATCGAGGGCGGTAAGGCAGTGCCCATCTGACGCCACTTTTTGCCCCATCCCTCAGGCGGGGGAAGCGCTGATCTATTCAGCCCTTTCCGTATGGTCCACGGGTACGCCGCCCCGAAGAGGAGCTCCGGTGGAACCTTTCCCCGGCCAACGGCCAAGCAATGGCGGGCTTGGCCCGGTCCCGCCCGTGGCGCGGCACAGCAACGCGCGGTGAGGACCAGCCCGTCGATCACCCATGCAACGGATACGGATGGGCCTGGCCCGGGCATGTGCCGGGCCAGGCTGATTCAATCCTGGATGGATTGAATCAGAATTTCTTTATGGCCGTTTCGGCGTCTCATACTTGGCTTCTTTCTGAAACGACTCCCAGATGGTGTCATAGCCGACGAAACCCTTCTCGTTGGGCTCTCTCTGGCGGGTCGTTACATATCGGGTGCGGCCTTCGGGAACTTTCGGCCGGGTCTTCGATTGCTCACTCATACTAATCACCTATGCTCAGGGTTGTTACTCGACGACGTGCAAAGCTCAGATGGCTCTATGAATTAACCGACTGAGCTTTGCGGTTCAGCAGGGAATTGTAGGGCATAACAGGCTGTATAGCTTATAAATTTCATGATGCTCTGAATCAGTGGCGTGAATGACCCGCCAGGTCATGTTCTCGTCTCCCGTCGACGCCCGCACCCACGCCAGTGCCTCTGCCCGGACGGATTCAGGCGCATGGGGGGGCCTCCTTCGGGGTGAGGGTTTGGGGGTGTCAGGGGCCTGAAGATGGACCGGGACAACCCTCGTCGTTAAGGGCGCGTAAGCGGCCTTGGTCGGGGGGGGGGGGAGATAGGAGGGAAGTCAGGGAGCCTAAAGTGGAGCGGGTGAAGGGAATCGAACCCTCGTCGTAAGCTTGGGAAGCTTCTGCTCTGCCATTGAGCTACACCCGCAATGTCTGAATCTATCCGGCGGCCCATTGCAAGGCCGTGCCGTTTACATCCCTGTAGCGCCTACCAGCTCGGCATCCATGCCTCGCGTTCGCCGGGCTGCGAAGCTCCACTGGAGCTTCGGTCCCGGCTCACCCCACGTCGTAAGCTTGGGAAGCTTCTGCTCTGCCATTGAGCTACACCCGCATTGTGTTTAATCGATGGCCCTTGGCTGGGCCGTGCCGGTTACATCCCTGTAGCGCCTACCAGCTCGGCATCCATGCCTCGCGTTCGCCGGGCTGCGAAGGTCCACTGGACCTTCGGTCGGGGCTCAGCACTCGCAAGCTATCGTCCCTGTCGGCGCACCCGGCCCGGCCATCCATGGCCGGGCGTTCGCCGGGCTGCGAAGCTCCACTGGAGCTTCGGTCCCGGCTCACCCACCACGACGCCAATTCTATTCCTTTGGTGGGAGAGGGCAAGTCCGAAACACTCGCGCGATAGCCCTTGCGGAGACGCGCCGCTGCCCATAGCCTAAGGGTATGAACATCAGCCTCAATGGACACCAGCGGCCCGTCGAGGGTGCTACCACCCTGGCCGACCTGGTGGAGACCCTGGAACTGACCGACAGGCGCATCGCCGTGGAGGTGAACGAAAACCTGGTGCCGCGCGCCGAGCACGGGCTTTACACCCTCAAGGAGGGGGACCGGGTGGAGATCGTTCACGCCATCGGCGGCGGCTGAGGCACGTCCCCTGGGCGGTCGTCGAGGCCCGCCCCTTTCTCCCCTTTACCGCACCCTCTGGACGTTTTCACCATGACAACCAATCCCCCCACCATCAGCGACCCCCTTATCATCGACGGCGTGTCCTACGGTTCACGGCTCCTCGTGGGCACCGGCAAGTATAAGGATCTCGATGAGACCCGGCGCGCCGTGGAGGCGTCCGGCGCCGAGATCGTCACCGTGGCCATCCGTCGCACCAACATCGGCCAGAATCCCGACGAGCCCAATCTGCTGGATGCCGTGGGGCCGGATCGCTACACCCTGCTGCCCAATACCGCGGGCTGCTACGACGCCGCCACCGCGGTGCGCACCTGCCGCCTGGCCCGTGAACTGCTGGATGGCCACGACCTGGTGAAGCTGGAGGTGCTGGGGGACGAGAAGACCCTGTTCCCGGACATCATCGCCACCCTGGAGGCGGCCGAGACCCTGGTGGCGGATGGCTTCAAGGTCATGGTCTACACCAACGACGATCCCATCATCGCCAAGCGGTTCGAGGAACTGGGCTGTGTAGCGGTGATGCCCCTGGCGGCGCCCATCGGTTCGGGGCTCGGCGTGCGCAATCCCTATAACATCCTGGAGATCGTGGAGAATGCCGGGGTGCCCATCCTCGTGGATGCCGGAGTGGGCACGGCATCGGATGCGGCGGTGGCCATGGAGCTGGGTTGCGATGGGGTATTGATGAATACCGCCATCGCGGCGGCCCGGGACCCGGTGCTCATGGCCTCGGCCATGGCCAAGGCCATCGCGGCGGGACGCGAGGCCTTCCGGGCCGGGCGGATGCCGCGCAGACGCTACGCCAACGCCTCGTCGCCCGTGGACGGGACGTTCTTCTGAGAGGGGGGCCGGTTCAGGACGGGCCTCGTGGACGAGAGGCGGCGCGGAATCCCGGGCAGTGGGTCACAGGGTGTCGAAATCGATGATCAGCCCTTCCTCGGCCAGATGACAGGCCACATCGGCGCCACGGGCGCTGATGATTTCCCGGGCGTGGCGGTGGAGGGTGTCCAGCTTGTGGTCGGGGTAACTCGGGTCGTGGTGGAACAGGTAGAGGGAGCGGGCACCGGCATCGATGGCGCAGTTCACCGTGTCCACGTAGCAGGAATGGCCCCAGCCGCGCTTGCTGGCGTAGTCCTCGGGCGTGTACTGGGCATCGTGGATCAGGGCGTGGGCATCCATCATGGGTTTCAGCAGGCTCCATTTTTCCTCTTCCTTCATCTGCTCCAGCAGCCGTTTCTCGTCCGCTCCGAGTTCGGCGTCCACCAGGCGCTGGTTGATGGGCTGGTCGATGAACAGCAGTTCCTGATCGGGCACGAACACTACATGCTTGTCGTTGACGGTGATGCGGTAGCCGTAGGTGGTGCCGGGGTGATGGACCACGAAGCGCTGCAGCTTGATGGGCCCGTGCTCCAGGCAGTCGATGCGGGTGTCCATGTACTGCACGTTCGCCAGCCAGGTCTCCGTCTCCACCGGGAAATAGGGGGCCTTCATCTGTTGGCCCAGGATATGTTTGACCTCTTCCGGGCTGTTGCCGGGCCCGGTGATGCGGATGGAAAACCTGGGCACGAAGGCGGGTACGAAAAACGGCATGCCAGAGATGTGGTCCCAATGGTAATGGGTGAACAACAGCAGGAACTCGGTGATATCCTGCTGGCGCATCAGCAGGTCCCCGAGGGGAATGATGCCGCTGCCGCCGTCGATGATGGCCAGGTGATTACCGGCCCGGATCTCCAGGCAGGTGGTATTGCCGCCATAGCGCAGGTGGGTGGAGAAGGGGGTTGGATAGGACCCCCTCACGCCCCAGAAACGGACGTAATTGTCGGCCATCTAGGCGCCTGTCCCGGGGCTATGGTCAAGGGATTGCCCGGCCCGGGTCTCGAGCCGGGCGGTGGTGGCGGGCGCGCGGCGCGAGCAAGTGAGAATGGGACGATTCCTGGGGGACGGGTTACTGGATGGCGTTGGAATCGGATTTCTCCTCGGCCCCGGTGTATTTCTGGATCAGATCGCGGATCTCGCGGAGACGCAGGGGCTTGAGCAGAAATTCCAGAACCCCGAGGTCACGGGCCACGGCCCGGTCCTGGTCATAGTCCTTTGAGGTCACCATGATGACGGGCGTATCACCGTGAATGGGCAGCGAGCGCAGTTCCTTCAACAGAGTGATGCCGTCCTTGTCCGGCATGACGATATCCAGGAACAGCAGGTCGGGCTGGTTGTTCTCCAGGTGAGCAGTGGCCTCGTGGGCACCATGGAAGGCGCGGAGCTCCACCGCGAGATCGGCGGCGCTCATCTGATAGAACGAAGCGGCGGTGGGACTGTCATCCACAACGACCACGGTTGGAATCACTTTCGACATTTTTTGAAGTATAACGCCGGGTAGCCCGCCAAGATTGTGATTAGTTAAGCTATTTTGCATGGAAAGTAAAGCTTTGTCAGGATATTCAGTTAGTTTCGGGAACTATCTTAGATGCTTTATAGCTAATCGGACCCCCATATCCCTGCCACCATGTCAGATCCCGTTTCTCTGACGGCCACCGGGCCGTCGCGCACCGTCAGGAGCTTCGTGGTCCGTGGCGGGCGCCTCACTCCCGCCCAGCGCCGGGCCATCGATGCCCTGTGGGGCCGTTTCGGCCTCGAGGCGGATGAACCCGTGGATCCCCTTCGTCACTTCGGACGCCCGGGTCCTCTGCACCTCGAGATAGGTTTCGGCAACGGCGAGGCTTTGCTTGAGCTTGCGGTGGCCCATCCCGAGCGCAATTACGTGGGTGTGGAGGTGCATCCACCGGGCATAGGACGGTTGTTGGCCGGCCTGGCGGCGGCGGATATCGACAACGTGAGGGTATTCCGTGACGACGCCGTTGAAATATTGGAACAGGCGGTGGCGGACGGCTCCCTGGCCGGGATCAATGTCTGGTTTCCCGATCCCTGGCCGAAGAAGCGTCACCACAAACGGCGTCTCGTACAGCCGGCGACGGTAGCCCTCATGGCGCGTAAATTGGCGCCTCGGGGTATCCTCCACCTGGCCACCGACTGGCAGGAGTATGCGGAGCACATGCTGGATGTCGTGTCGGCCGCGCCGGGCCTTCGCAATCTCGCCGGGGAGGGGGCCTATTTTCGCGCGCCCACGGAGCGTCCCGCGACCCGCTTCCAACGGCGGGGCGAGGCCCTGGGTCATGACGTCTGGGACCTGTTGCTGGAACGCCACGAGGCGGCGACCGGGGACGCCTATGGGGGAGAGATGCCATGACCTTAGAAGACATCAGGGTGGAGATGGGCGAGGACTACGCCGCCTCCAAGTGCCAGCGCTGCACCAATTCCAAGTGTTGTACCTACATCACCCAGGCCATCGATACGCCGCGGGCCAAGTCCGATTTCGACCACCTGTTGTGGCAGGTGTCCCACGCCGGGGTGCAAATCTACAAGGAAAAGGCCGGGTGGTACCTGCTCGTGGAGACCCGCTGCACCCACCTTCAGCCCGATGGCGGCTGCGGCATCTACGACCAGCGGCCCCAGGTGTGTCGCGAGTACAGCAACGACTTCTGCGAGTTCGATGCACCGGCGGAGGAGGGGTTCGAGCTCTACTTCAACGACCATGCCTCCCTGCTCGCCTATTGCCGCAAGCGCTTCAAGCGTTGGGGGGCATGATCTCCCGGAAGGAGTGGATGGCGGGAAATTCATCGATGTCGCGCACCGGGGCCTGGCTGTCGGGTCGATAGACGGCGAGGAGTTGATGGATGCCGTAGGCGGCGGCGGAGCGCAACACCGCCAGGCTGTCGTCCACCAGCAGAGTGCTCTCCCGCGTGAAGGGTTCCAGCTCCATGAGGCGGGCCCAGAAGCGCCGGTCCTCCTTGGGCAGCCCCAGATCGTGGGAACAGACGACGCGGTCCAGCCGCCCTTCGAGACGGGTCTTGTCCATCTTGAGGCGCAGGCTCTTGCCATGGGCATTGGTCACCAGCACGATGCGCCGGCCCGAGGCCCCCAGGGCATCGAGGAACTCCGTCACGTGGGGATGCACGGCGATGAGATGCTCCACCTCCTCCTTGAGCAGGGCCACGTCCATGTAGAGTTCACGGGTCCAGTAATCCAGGCAGTACCAGTCCATGGTGCCTTCCACGGCCTTGTAGCGTCGGTACAGGTATGCCTTGGCCTCATCCGGGGGAATTCCCTTGATCTCGGCATAGCGCAGGGGCATGTGGTGGAGCCAGAACTGGTTATCGAAATGCAGGTCCAATAAAGTTCCGTCCATATCCAGCAGGACGGTCTCCACATCCTGCCAGCGGACCTTTTCGGGGGTTTCATTCATGGCTTACGTCAGACTGGGGGATTCGATGATCGATATGTTTGCAAACTCGCGCGCCGCTATCATGGCGGCCGCCCTGGCCCTGATCCTGGGAGTTTACACCGGCGCGTCCCGGGCGTCGGAGGATGACTGGTTCTTCGAGGACTTCGAGGCCCGCATCAAGGAGGTCAACGAGGGTGAACTGCATTTCCTCGGAGAGCCGCCCGCCAAGAAGGTACACCATCACGAGAACCGTGTGGCCATCGATACCGCGAGCCTGGAGCATGGTTGGGTGGACCTCCAGCAGTGCCACGCCAACCTGGATGCCGTTCCCCGCCTGGAGATCCTGTTCCGCGCCGGCGGCATTAAAAATCTGGAAATAGTGAGCACTCACAATATCGGCAGCGCCCGGGTCGAGGGCCCCAGTATTCAACTCGACGATGTGGGCCGGCATGCGCGTTTGTGCCTGTCGGCGCGGAGCCAGGCCCTCGGGGAAGAGGGTGACGGCGCCTATGTATTGCGCAACGGCCCCTACATGCGCCGCTTTCTCGATGGCTATTACCCCATGCGGGTGGAGATGAAGGTGACATACCCCTGCGGGATGCTGGAACTCGTGGCGTCCTCCCCCGAGGGCCAGCCCGGGTTCACCCTGGAGCGCCAGGAATGCGGTGTAGCCTATGACACCTGGTTCGAAGGCCGTCTGCGCACGGAACTGGTGTTCAGGAGGCCTGCCGCGCCCAGCTCCTGAGGATGTGACCCGTCGCGGCACAGCGGCGGCTCATTCCACCACCTCCATGCGCTCCATGTCGGCCAGCCGCACCACGGTGCCGTCGGCGGTGCGGAAAGATCGTTCTTCCACGTCATGGGCGTAGGCGGAGTAGACGGTGGTCTGGCCCGTATTGCCGTTCACCACCCGTACCGACACCATGTCCCCGGCGGACAGCCACTGGTGTGCCGTGATCCCCACCGACGTGGCCACGATGACCGCGGTGATGCCGTAGGCGACCCAGCGCGGATTGACCCCCCGGGGGGCCTCGCCCCGGGCCTGCCGGGGGGCACCGCGCTGCGCCAGCCGGCTGCGTGCCACCAGCAGGATGCCGCCGATGATGAGGGCGACGTAGAACAGTTTCAGTAGCATGGTCGTTATGGATTCGCGGAAGGTGCGGGCCCGTTGAGGGTCGCCGCCGATGTCCTGTCAGGTCATGGTATCCAATGTGGATGTGGCCGCGCCATGGCCCACGCGTCGACACCCATCATGTCAGAATACTTTACACTTTTAACCTACCTTATCCGCCATGGATGGGAAATCCGTTCCTGCGAGCGACCCCCCAGGCAGGAACTGTGATACGCAACGCGCGGACGAAGGGGCCCTTCGGGGCGGGCGCCGTCCTCCATCGTCTCCCCTGTCGGCTCTGTTTACATGGGCGGCGAATCGATGGTGGACAAACCCGGCCAAGGGCCCGTGGCACAAGGGATTCTCGCCCCGGATGGAGATGGCGCGATAATTGCTTCAGATGAAATCCCGAGGGCCGTCCACCAGGGAAATTCCGGACCATCGCCTCGGGGGCGGCCCGCCGCTTGCCATGGCCCGTCGGCCGAGCAGAATCCGGGATGCCACCCGTCCTCTGGCGTGCCATATGGCGCGCTTCGAGGGTAAACCCAACCAGGACAAAGTCATTGCCAGCGGCTCCCGAACTTCCATGACCACCGCCTCCCGAGTCTTGATCATCGACAGCTGCGAGGCCGACGGCGTCATCGCCGGACTGGCCCTGCAGGCGCGCTGCGAGGGGCTCGATGTGGTGCGGGTGCCGGGTGCCCTGGAGTACGCGGAGCATCTGGCGGCGGCAGACTTCCAGGCGGTGGTGTGCGAGCACCATCTCGACTGGGGCGAGGGTATGGCGGTGTTGCGCCAGTTGCGGGGGCGTTTCCCGGAGTTGCCCCTGTTCCTGCTGGCGAGCAGCCTGCCGCCGGGGCTGGCCGAGACTGCGGTGGAGTTGCGGCTGGCCGCCTGTGTGGAGAAGACCACCGGCGGCTTTCTGGACATGGCCGGCGCGGTCTGCCGCAGCCTGGAACAGAGGCGTCACGAGGAAGGCGCATCTCCGGCCTGGGCGGCCCTGGATAAACTGCCGGTGGGTCTCCTCGCCCTGTCGGCGGATGGAGCCATCGAGGGGATGAACGCGCGGGCCCGGGAACTGCTCGACGGCCACCGCACGGCGCGGCCGGGCGTGCCCCTGATCGCGGTGTTCCATGACCTCGCCGGGACGGACGAATGGCAGCTGCTGCAACGGGGTGAACTCACCCGTTTCGAACGGGCCATGGCGCCGCTGGAAGGCCACGAAGAGGCCTATATACTGCGCCTCAGCCGCCGTCCCGACGGTGGCTACGACGGCATGGTGGAGCCGGCTCCGGCGACCGGCGCGGCGACCGACAACCACCTCGAGCAAACGAATGCGGAGCTGGAACAACTCGCCTACGCCGTATCCCACGACCTCCAGGAGCCCCTGCAGCTCATCCTGCGTAACGCGCGCCTGTTGTCCGACCGCTACCAGGACCAGTTGCGGGACGGCGGCGACAAGTTCCTCGGTCACCTCGTGGAAAGCACGGAACGCATGCAGTCCATGATCGACGGCGTGCTCACCTACTCGCGCCTGCGCAGCGGCCAGCGCAACCTCCAGCCCATCTCGGTGGACGACATCCTGGACCAGGTGCTGGACAACCTGAAGCCCCAGGTGACGGCCAGCGGCGTCACCCTGGATCGCCATCCCCTGCCGGTGGTGCGGGTGGATCGGTTCCAGATCCAGCAACTCCTTACAAATGTCATTGGAAACGCGTTAAAGTTCAGGGGTGATGTCCCCCTGACCGTCACCGTGCGCGCCGAGGACAAGGGCGACGAGTGGCTGTTCATGGTCAGGGACAATGGCATCGGGTTCGACGGTCGATTCCAGGAACGTATCTTCGGGATGTTCCAGAGGCTGCATACCAGCGAGGAATACCCCGGTACGGGGATCGGTCTCGCGGTGAGCAGGAAGATCGTCGAGCAGTACGGCGGACGCATGTGGGCCCAGGCCCGCGAGGGCGAGGGGGCCACGTTCTTCTTTACCCTGCCGAAATAGCATCACGGTCGTTGACCGACCCCCCGGGCGAGGGGGTGGCGGCGATGGAGGCGGCTGCTTTGACCGACAGTTCCATCCGGGTATTGCTCATCGAGGACAGCCAGGCCGAGGCGGATCTGGTGCGGGCCCTGTTGTCCGAGCCGGCCGGCGACATTTCCTTCGACATCCACCATGTGCAGCGCCTCGCCGCCGGTCTGGACCGCCTGAAACAGGACCCTTACGACGTGGTCCTGCTGGACCTCAATCTGCCGGACAGCTCCGGGCTCGCCGGTTACGCGGAGGTCAGCGAGACCGGCCCCCGGGTGCCCGTCATCATCTTCTCCAATGTGGCCGATCAGGAACTGGCGCGCCGCGCCGTGCGCCAGGGGGCCCAGGACTACCTCATCAAGCGCGAGGTGGACGCCAAGCTGTTGCGCCATGCCATCCGCTACAGCATCGAGCGCAAGCGCACCGAGGAGGCCCTGCGGGAGAGCGAGGAGCGTTACGCCCTGGCGGTGGAGGGGGCCAACGATGCCATCTGGGACTGGAACCTCCGGGCCCAGAGCGCCTACTTCTCCCCCCGCTGGCGGGCCATGCTCGCCCTCGGCGAAAGTGCGGTGGGGGACACCATCGACGAATGGTTCGGACGCGTCCACCGCGATGACCTGGAGGGCCTGCGGGAGGCCCTGGCCCAGCACATGCGTGGCGACAGCGACCACTTCCAGTACGAGCACCGGCTGTGCACCGCGCGGGGCGATTTCCTGTGGGTGCTGACCCGCGGCCTGGTGGTGCGCGGCAGCGACGGCGCCGCCTGTCGCTTCGCCGGCTCCATGACGGATATCACCCAGCGCAAGCAGGCGGAATACCAGCTGTTGCATGACGCCATGCACGACGCCCTCACCGGGCTGCCCAACCGCAGCCTGTGCCTGGACCGGCTCGATATCGCCCTGCGCCAGTACCGGCGTGACGAGCAACACCGCTTCGCGGTGCTGTACTTCGACCTCAACCGCTTCAAGTACATCAACGACAGCCTCGGCCATTCGGTGGGCGACGCCCTCCTGGTGGCGGTGGCGCGGCGCCTGGAGAAGTTTCTGCGGCCGGGGGATACCCTGGGACGCCTGGGGGGCGACGAGTTTGCCATCCTGCTGAACAACGTGGAGGGGCTCGGCAGCGTCACCCATATCTCGGAGCGTGTGCACGAACTCCTGGCCCGGGAGTTCTGTATCGACAGCCACGAGGTCTTCACCTCCGCCAGCATCGGCGTGGCCATGGCCTCCCACAAGTACCAGAACGCCGAGGAGGTACTGCGGGACGCGGATCTGGCCATGTACAAGGCCAAGCACGACGGCAAGGGCGGTTTCGAGGTGTTCGACGGCGACATGCATGAGAGCGCCCTGGCCCAGCTCAAGCTGGAGACCGATCTGCGGCGGGCCTGCGACCGCAGCGAATTCGTGCTCCACTACCAGCCCATCGTCTCGGTCACGGATGGCCGGATACTCTCCTTCGAGGCCCTGGTGCGCTGGCAGCATCCGGAACTCGGCCTCATCTACCCCGAGCACTTCATCAGTGCCGCCGAGGAGATGGGCCTCATCGTCCCCATCGGTTGGTGGGTGCTGGAAGAGGCCTGCCGGCAGGCGGCGGACTGGCAGCGCATGTTCCCCGTTGACCCGCCCCTGGGCATCAGTGTCAATCTGTCCGGCAAGGTGTTCCTCAAACCCAACATGGCCAGGCAACTCTTCGAGCTGTTGGAACGGTGCCGTCTCGACCCGGCCACCCTGCGTCTGGAGATCACCGAGACCGCCATCTTCGACCACCTGGATGCCGCCCTGGACGAGCTCGCCAAGCTGCGGGCCGCGGGCGTGGAGCTGCATATCGACGACTTCGGTACCGGCTATTCCTCCCTCTCCTACCTGCAGCGTTTCTCCTACGATACTCTCAAGATCGACCGTTCCTTCGTGCAGGGCATGCATCAGCCCGGTGAGGCCGGGGCCATCGTCAAGACCCTCATCGCCCTGGGTCGCATGCTCAACATGAACGTCATCGCCGAAGGCGTGGAGACCTCGGAGCAACTCCGGCGGCTCCGGGACCTGGAGTGTCCGGAGGCCCAGGGGTACTGGTTCTCCAAACCCATCACCCACCCCGACGTCCACCTGTTGCTGGGAAACGGCGGGCTCAAGGGCTGAAACGCGATTGGTCGTCCCGAGCCATTCCGGCATACCCCCGGGCCGCGCGGGGGACGAATCCATGGACCGGGCATGACCGGGCCCTGTCGCGGTACCGGTCACCTGTGGGTGGCGTCTGTTCTCCTGTGGCTGGCGGCGGCCCCCGCCGTCGCCGGCGGCTGGAGCGGGCAGGTGGTGCACGTGAGCGCCGGCGACCGCCTGGGCGTGGATCCCGGCAACGGCGCGGTGGCGGTGCGCCTTGCCCATGTACGGGCGCCGGCCCGGGAGCACTTCTTCTGGGAGCGCGCCCGGCGTGCCCTCGGGGAGCTGGTGTTCGACCGTCGCGTCATGGTGATGCCGGTGCAGGCGGGTGGCGCGGACGCGCGAGTGCTGCTGGAAGGCGGTGACGTGGCCGCGCAGCTGGTGGAACGGGGGCTGTTACTGGCACAAGCCGGGGCACCGGACCGCCTGCGGGCCCTCGAGGAGAGGGCGCGACGCCGGGGGCTGGGGATGTGGGGCAGCGGCATCCCACCGCGAGCCCGCTGATGGACCGCCTGGTGCTGCCCGACGGCCGCCACCTGGCCTATGCCGGCTACGGTGATCCGGCCGGTCGTCACGTCCTCTATTGCCATGGCTTTCCCACCAGCCACCATGAGGCCCGGCTCCTCGACCAGGCGGCCCGCGGCCGACGTTTCCGGGTGGTTGCCCCCGATCGGCCGGGTTACGGGGGGTCCAGCCCGCGGACCATGACCCATGTGGCCGACTGGGTGGACGACGCGGCCGCCCTGCTGGATGAACTGGCATGGCCCCGGGTGGTGGTCATCGGCGTATCGGGAGGCGGGCCCTATGCCCTCGCCTGCGCCGCCCGCCTCCCGGAACGCGTGGCGGCGGTGGTGCTGGTGGGCGCCCTGGGGCCGGTGAGGGAGGCACCCCTGCGCGGGGCCATGAATCCGGTGGCCCGGCTGGGCTTTTGGCTGACGGCGAAGTCGCCTGCCCTATTGACCGGGGTATTCACCGGGGTGGGGCGGCTGCTGGCCCGCTGGCCGCGGCTGTTGGGGTGGGGGCTGGGGCTGTCGGCCCCCGCGGCGGATCAGCGCGTGCTGGCCCGTCCCGACGTCCACGGGGTGCTGGTCGACGGCGCGGCCGATGGGCTGCGGGATGGCGGTGGCGCGGCCGTCGCGGAGCTGGCCCGCTACGCCGGCCCCTGGGGTTTCGAACTGGCCGCGGTGACCCAGCCGGTGCTGTTGTGGCACGGCACCGCCGACGGCGTGGTCCCCGTGGCACACGCGCGATGGCTGGCGGAGGCATTGCCGGACGCGGACCCTCACCTGCTGGAGGGGGAGGGTCATTTCTCCGTGCCCGTGGACTACACCGACCCTATCCTGGCGGCCCTGGACCAGGTGCTGGACCCGGAGCCCTGAAGGGCTCAGGATCGGTCCATGGATGTCCTGCCCCTCATGACTCACCCGCCACGGCATGACCGCGGGCCGGTGACGGCGTCGGGACGTGGGCATCCCGGGGCATGGTGTTGATGCGCGGCGGCGTCCCCATGGATCCGGAGAGCGACGTGGTGGCCGAGGCCTGGGCCGTCATCACCGCCCCGCGACGCAATCGCAAACGCTTTCCCCAGAACTGCGTCGAGCTCCATGATTCCGCGGACGCCGCCCTGGCCGCCGCCGACGCCAACCGCAACCGTCATCCCGCCCGCGTTTACGGCCCCTCCCGTTCCTCGGAGGGTTTGAAGCTCTATTACCTGGTCCAGTGGCTGGATTAACGTGAAAGTCGCGCAGCGACACCTTTGGACTCCCTCTCCCCCATCAACAAACCCACCCGAAGGGTGCCCGTGTCCCTCCCCCACCCAGTGGGGGACAAACCCGCCGGGAGCGGGTTTGAACAGCACGAAGTGCTGGCCCGCAGGGCGGAGGGCAGGGTGCCCGACGTAAATGGAGGGGGAAAACCACGTACGCAGCCCCCACCGGCGCCGAGGTATTTCCCCTCCCCGACCCTCCCCACAAGTGGGGAGGGAGTAAACGCGTGGCAGGACCCGCCGGGGTGGTTTTTCCCCTCCCCTGGAAGAGGGCCGGGGGGAGGGACGGACATGGCGCACCTCTCATCCTTCGGGGTGGCCTCGCGCCATGTCCGCTAGGGGCAGGGCCGGCAGCAGCGCTTCAACGAAGTGGCCCGGGCTACCCGCCTGCACCTCACCGCCCCTCTTATCTTTTCGCGCCATTTCGCGTCTTTCGCGGAGACGCCTTTTGCTGTCGGACCGTAGTAGAGGTCCGACCCTTCCCCTGACGCGCTCGGCCTAATACCCCGCGATGTGGGCGAGTTTCTGGGCCTGGCCCATGCGATAGAAACGCCTCAGTTCGGTGTGGAGGGCGGGAACGGCGGGGACGCGGTGCTCGAGGCGTGTGGCCAGGGCCTCGCAGTAGCGGGCGCCATAGCGGTGGGCGGTGGCATAGCGCTGTCGCTGGTGGGCATTCAGGCCCTTACGCAGCCTCAGGGGGCCGAACAGTTGGCGTAACAGGGCCTCCACCGAGTGGGGTTCGCCCTGATCCCGGCACAGAAACAGGGCGGTGACGAACTTGTCCACCTCGGCCTGCAACTCCATTTCCAGCAGGGTAAAGACCTTTTCGTGGCCGGCATTCCAGGCCAGATAAAGGAAATGGCTCACGCCCTCCAGGGCGAGCAGAAAATCGTGCAAGTTGCCGCCATGGAGGTGCTCCAGGGGGTCATCATGGCGCAGGCGCTGGCTGACCTGCCGTTCGATGTACAGGGAGACATTGATGTCCCGGCCGTCCTGCACCATGAACAGCTGCTCGGGCACGGGCGCCACCGCTCCCTGTCCCGCCATGTGGGCGGCCAGCTCCCGATCATGGAACAGGAAGTCCTCCACCCGGTGGGGGATGTCGATGTCGTAGGTGTGCTGCAGCGCCTGCTGCAGACGGTTGAGTACCACCGGGCCTCAGTGGCGCAGGGTGGGCGGGAGGTGCGGCAGGGTTGGCAGCTGGTTGGGTTCCCGCCCCCAGCGGGCCATCAGCCTCTCCAGTTCCGGCGAGCTCCGGTCCGTGACGCCGCGACCTCCGAGGTCCGACAGCAGGTGCACGAAGGCCTGGAAGCTCGAGGCGAGTTCACTGAAAGGGCTGTGGCCCGCCAGCCCCGTCCCGTGGGCGAGATCGTGGTCGAGGAAATTGTAGGCGTTGCTACCCATGGAGATGTAGTAGTCCACGCCCACCACCCGGCGCTCCAGATAGCCGGGGAACAATCCGGCCACGAACAACGCCACGTCGCCGAGGCGCTGTAGAAACGCCTTGCGCTCGCGCACCGAGTCGGTCTCCAGGGCCTGACGATAGAGATCAGCCAGGGCCGGCAGGTGGGTGCGTTCGCCATCGAAATCGAAAAGCCGGCGGGCATCGCCGTAGCTGGTGAGCAACTCGGCGACATAGCGCACGGTGGCGGGCTGGGGCGTCAACCGCCGCTCCCGGGCGGCCTCGGCGAGGGAGCGGTAGAAATAGTTGGCGAGAGAAGGGTCGCCTGGGGTCTGGCCGGTGGCTTCGATCATGGACGGTTCTCCGCGAGGGGTCGGTCTTGGATTAAATAGCCAGATCCCCCGCGGGCGTCAAGAAGCAATTGAAATCATTAGCACTTTTTGGTCTGTGCTGCTAAGCGTCGGGTAGCAGGACATGTCCTCGAAACAATCCCCGGAAGTGCCGACCCCACCACGTTTTCGTCCGCCGTGCCGTTACCGGCCCTGGCAGGTTACGAATCAGGGTGTTCCTAACGGACATGGCGCGAGACCACCCCGAAGGATGAGAGGTGCGCCATGTCCGTCCCTCACCCCGGCCCTCTTCCAGGGGAGGGGAAAAACCACCCCGGCGGGTCCTGCCACGCGTTTACTCCCTCCCCACTTGTGGGGAGGGTTGGGGAGGGGAAATACCTCGGCGCCGGTGGGGGCTGCGTGCGTGGTTTTCCCCCTCCATTTACGTCGGGCATCCTGCCCTCCGCCCTGCGGGCCAGCACTTCGTGCTGTTCAAACCCGCTCCCGGCGGCTTTGTCGCCCACTGGGTGGGGGAGGGACACGGGCACCCTTCGGGTGGGTTTGTTGATGGGAGAGGGAGTCCAAAGGTGTCGCTGCGAGACGTTCGCCTTAACGTATGCCGGCAACGCGGTGTTTGGCCTTCATGAACTCGCGGTGGGGTACGTGGATGAGCTCTGCCACGTTACGCACCAGGTGCTCCTCGTACTTGTCGAGGCGGCCGTCGGCATAGGCGACGCGCCACAGCAGCTCCACTACCTCCACCTTCTCGTGGGCGTCGAAGTGCTCGTTGATGAGAGAGGTGAACTGAAACAGGGAGGTCGCCTCCTCGGCCTCCTCCTCGGCCAGGGAAAGCAGCTCCGCCGTCTCCTCGGCGCTCAGGTCGAAGGTGTCCTGCACCAGCATCTCGACGTGCCGCCGCTCCTCCGCGCTGACCTTGAAATCCGCCCGGCTCATCTCGAACAGCAGGGCGGCGGTGGCCAGGCGGCGGCCGTGGCGGGCCTTGTCCTCGTCCTTGTCGTGGGCATCGCGGAGGATGCGCGTTTCGAACAGTTCTCTGATGGCGTACAGCATGGGTGGTAGGGGAGATGGGTTCAGTTGAGGGCGTGGCGTGGCGTGTAGACGCCTTTTTCGAAGCCCTGGAAGTAGCGGTCGATGTCCGGATGAACCACCGGCTCGGCGGCCTCATCGAGCTCCAGGTTGCGCTCGGCCACGTAGGTCTGGTGCTCGCCGCCATGGACCAGCACGTGGTACCACGGCGCCTCCTTGGGGGGGCGGGAGCGGGCCACCTGATCGTACCAGTCATCGTCGCCGCTGAAGGCGGGGTCGACGTCGATGATGACGCCGCGGTACTCGAACAGGCGATGCTGCACCACCTGGCCGACGCTGAACTGTGCCTTGGTCTGCGTCATGAGAACTACTCTACCTGATGACGGGCGCCATTTGTCCCCGAAGTCGCCATGGTATCCATTTCCGGAGCCCATGCAATCATAGAGGCAGGCATCCATCGCGGTTCCCGGCGGGCGTTATCATCTGTCCCGCGGCCCGTATCCAACCCATCCCCATGGTCTACCGGCAGTGAAGTTCTACATCCGTACCATCGGTTGCAAGCTCAACCAGCTGGACTCGGCACGGGTCACCGCGGCCCTGTGCGATGCCGGCCACCAACTGGCCCCACGGGAAGAGGAGGCCGAGGTGGTGGTGATCAACTCCTGTACCGTCACCGCCAATTCCGACCGCAAGTCCCGCCAGGTCGCCAATGGCGCCGCCCGCCGCGGTGCCCAGACGGTGGTGATGGGCTGCGGCCCGCGTGCCCGCCCCGCGCAGTGGGCCGCGGCCCTGCCCCACAGCCGGGTGTTCGAGGAGGAGGAAGACCTGCTGGTCCACTTCGGCGCCGATCCCGAGGCCGTCCCCCTCCCCGTGACTTCCCGCAACCGCCTGCCGGTGGCCATCCAGAACGGCTGCGACGACCTGTGCAGCTTCTGCATCACCCGCATCGCCCGGCGGGCCCACCGCAGCGTCCCCGCCGACACCGTGGTGGACCATGTCCGCGGCGCCGTGGCGGCGGGGGTGGGCGAGGTGGTGCTCACGGGGGTCAACCTGGCCGCCTGGGGGGCGAGCCACACCCGCCGTCCGCGGGAGGCCCGGCTCCATGAACTCCTGGCGACCATCCTCGAGGACACCACCATACCGCGGCTGCGAGTGTCCTCCTGCGGCCCCCAGTACCTGCATCAGGAATTCTTCGACGTGCTGGCCGATCCGCGCATCTGCGACCACCTGCATCTGTCGGTGCAGAGTGGGTCGCCCACGGTGCTGTCCCGCATGGAGCGGGGCCACGACGCAGCGACCGTCCACCGGGTGGCCGCCGCGGCGCGGCGGGTGCGCCCCGACGTCGCCTTGACAGCGGATTTCATCGTCGGTTTCCCCGGCGAGACCGAGGCGGAGTTCGAAGAGACCCTGGCTATGGCGCGGGAAATCGGTTTCGCCAAGCTCCATGTGTTCCCGTTCTCCCCCCGCGAGGGCACCGCGGCGGCGCGCCTGGCCGATGACGTGCCGTCCGCCGAGAAGAAACGCCGCGGCGCCGCCCTGCGCGCCGTCGGCCAGGCCCTGCGCCGGGACTTCATCTCCGCCCAGTGGGGCAAGACCCGCCAGGTGCTGGTGGAGGAGGACGGCACGGGCTTCACCGGCAACTACGTGCGTCTGCGGGCAGTCGGCGCGGCGGAGGGCTCGTTGCGGGACGTCCAATTGACCGAGGACACCCTGGCGGACCGCTGGTGAAGTGCTCGTGACACGAAGGGGCCTTGACGGCCCTGGTAAAATGCAGGGCTTTTTCTTGTCGACGAGGCGCCGGGGGCGTCTCGCCGAGGCCTGGGTGGGGCCCATCCACCGTCGATTACCGCCTCCCCGGAGGCCGTAGGTAACAGCCATGACCAATGCCACCCAGCCGCGGGTTCGCGAGATCCCGTACAACTACACGTCGTTCACGGACCGTGAGATCGTCATGCGTCTGCTGGGCGCGGACATGTGGGATGCCCTCAACACCCTGCGCGGCCAGCGCCGCACCGGGCGCTCCGCCCGCATGCTTTTCGAAGTGCTGGGGGACATCTGGGTGGTGCAGCGCAACCCCTATCTGCAGGATGATCTGGTGGCCGTGGCCAAGCGCCGGGCCTCCCTGATCCACGCCCTGCGCCACCGTCTCGACCAGGTGGAGGCCCGGGCCGACGGCAATACCCTGGCCCTGGAACTGGTGCGCCGGGCCCGCCACGCCGTGACCCAGTTCGAGACCTGGCTGAAGGAGCAGAAGGAACAGCGCCGGCGGCTCGTCAAACGCCTGGGGCGGGTGACCCGCCGCGACAACATCCAGTTCGACGGCTTCGCCCGGGTATCCCACGTCACCGACGCCACCGACTGGCGTGTCGAGTTCCCCCTGGTGGTGTTGACCCCGGATACCGAGGACGAGGTGGCCCCCATGGTGCGGGAGTGCATCGCGCTGGGCCTCACCATCATCCCCCGGGGCGGCGGCACGGGCTATACCGGCAGCGCCGTGCCCCTGTACGCCGACTCGGCGGTCATCAATACCGAGCGCCTGGAGGGCCTGGGGGAGGTGGAGATGCGGGAGCTGCCCGGGGTGGAGGGGGCGGTGGCCACGGTGCGGGCCGAGGCCGGGGTGGTGACCCGCCGGGTGGCGGAGCGGGCCGGCACCGCGGACCTCGTGTTCGCCGTGGACCCCACCTCCCAGGACGCCTCCACCATCGGCGGCAACGTGTCCATGAACGCCGGCGGCAAGAAGGCGGTGATGTGGGGCACCACCCTGGACAACCTGGCGAGCTGGCGCATGGTGAGTCCCGACGGCGACTGGCTGGAGGTGGAGCGCCTCGACCACAACCTCGGGCGCATCCACGATGTGGCGGAGGCCCGCTTCCGGGTGAGCCGCCGCCACGCCGACGGCCGCACCCCCAAGGGGGAGCCCGAGACCCTGGTGATCCCCGGTCCCGAGTTGCGCAAGGTGGGCCTCGGCAAGGACGTCACCAACAAGTTCCTGGGGGGACTGCCGGGCGTCCAGAAGGAGGGCTGCGACGGCCTCATCACCTCGGCGGTGTTCGTGCTCCACCAGGCGCCGCGCTTCATGCGCACCGTCTGCCTGGAGTTCTTCGGCAACGTGCGGGATGCGGTGCCCGCCATCCTTGAGACCAAGCGCTACATCGACGGCCTCAAGCGGGTGGACCTCACGGGCATGGAGCACTTGGACGAGCGCTACGTGAAGGCCGTGGGCTACAGCACCAAGTCGCCTCGCCACGAACGGCCGAAGATGGTGCTGGTGCTGGACATCGGCGGCGACAGGGAGGACGCGGTGGCCCGCGCCGCCTCGGAGGTGGTGAAGCGCACCGCGAAGCGCGGCGCCGAGGGTTTCGTGGCCGTGAGCCCGGAGGCCCGCAAGCGTTTCTGGGCGGATCGCGCCCGTACCGCCGCCATCGCCTCCCACACCAACGCCTTCAAGATCAACGAGGACGTGGTCATCCCCCTGGAGCGCCTCGGTGACTACAGCGACGGTATCGAGCGCATCAACATCGAGCACTCCACCCGCAACAAGCTGCGCATCATCGAGGCGGTACAGGAGTACCTCTCGGGGGACCTGCCCGAGCTGCGGGAGGCCCCGGGTTTCCAGGCCAGTGACGAGGCGGCGGCCATCCTGGAGGGCAAGCGCGCCGCCGCCGAGGGGATCCTGGGGGGCGTCCACGCCCTGTGGGCACGCTGGCTGGGGCACCTGGACGACCCCGCGGCGGAGCATCACGAGAGCCTGCCGGAGAAGGTACGGCCCCTGGCGGGCCGCGGCGACACCCTGTTCGACCTGTTGCAGCGCCGGGACCTGCGCATCTCCTACCGCAAGGCGGTGGAGAAGCCCCTCAAGGACATCTTCGGCGGCCAGGAATTCGCCGGCGTGTGCCGGCGCCTGGACGCCATCCACGGCGAGTTGCGCCAGAGCCGCCTGTTCGTGGCCACCCACATGCACGCCGGCGACGGCAACGTGCACACCAACATCCCGGTGTTCTCCAACGACCAGGACATGATGCGGGAGGCCGAAGAGGTGGTGTCGCGGGTCATGGGCCTGGCCACCGAGCTGGGCGGCGTCATCTCCGGCGAGCACGGCATCGGCATCACCAAGTTCCAGTATCTGGAACCCGCCGCGGTGGAGGCCTTCGTGCGCTACAAGAAGCAGGTGGACCCGGAGGACCACTTCAACCGCGGCAAGCTGATGCCGGGCTCCGGGCTGGCGGAGGCTTATACCCCCTCCCTGCGCCTGCTGCAGCAGGAGGCCCTGTTGCTGGAGGCCAGCGAGCTGGGCGAGCTGAACGACATGATTCGCCATTGCCTGCGCTGCGGCAAATGCAAGCCCGACTGCACCACCCACGTGCCGGGCGCCAACCTGCTCTATTCGCCGCGCAACAAGATCCTCGCCACCGGCCTCATCATCGAGGCCTTCCTCTACGAGGAGCAGACCCGCCGCGGCGTCTCCCTGCGCCACTTCGAGGAGATGAACGACGTGGCGGACCACTGCACGGTGTGTCACCGCTGCCTCAACCCCTGCCCCGTGGACATCGACTTCGGCGACGTCACCGCGCGCATGCGCCAGATCCTGAGGGCCCAGGGCAAGAAGCACTTCAGCCTCACCACGTGGCTGTCCATGCAGTTCTTAAACGTCACCGATCCCACCACCATCAAGGTGATGCGCAAGGGCCTCATCCAGTGGGGCTACGGCTCCCAGCGCCTGGCCTACAAGGCCGCCGCGAAGCTCGGCCTGCTGGGGCGCAAGGAGCGCCCCAAGTCCACCACCGGCGCCACCCCGGTGCGGGAGCAGGTGGTGCACTTCCTCAAGAAGCCCATGCCCGGCGATCTGCCGCCCCGCCCCATGCGCGCCCTCCTGGGGGCCGAGGACGACCGCTACGTGGCCATCATCCGCGACCCCGCCAAGGTGAACGACGAGTCCGACGCGGTGTTCTATTTCCCGGGCTGCGGCTCCGAGCGCCTGTTCAGCCAGGTGGGCCTGGCCACCCTGGCCATGCTCTACCACGTGGGGGCGGAGACGGTGCTGCCCCCGGGGTACCTGTGCTGCGGCTACCCCCAGACCAGCGGCGGCGACGATGCCCGTGGCCACGCCATCTCCGTCAACAACCAAGTGCTGTTCCACCGCCTGGCCAACACCCTCAACTACCTGGACATCAAGACCGTGCTGGTCTCCTGTGGCACCTGCATGGATCAACTGCTCACCTACCAGTTCCAGCAGATCTTCCCCGGCTGCCGTCTCATGGACATCCACGAGTACCTGCTGGAGAAGGGGGTGGCCCTGGAGCAGACGGAAGAGCAGGTGCTCTACCACGACCCCTGTCACACCCCCATCAAGCACCACGATCCCCTCGCCGTGGTGTCGGGTCTCATGGGGGCCGAGGCCAAGCTGGCCGATCGCTGTTGCGGTGAGGCCGGCACCTTCGCGGTGGCCCGCCCCGACATCGCCACCCAGGTGCGCCACCGCAAGCAGCTGGAGCTGGAGGCCGACGTGGCCGCCATCGGCGGCGGTGCCAACCGGCCCGTGAAGCTGCTCACCACCTGTCCCGCCTGCCTCCAGGGCCTGTCCCGCTATGAGGACGAGGTGCCGGTGGAGGCCGATTATCCGGTCACCCACCTGGCGGGGGAGATCCTGGGGGCAGACTGGCAGAAGCAGTTCATCGAGGTGGCCCGCCACGGCGGTGTCGAGCGGGTGTTGCTATAGCCGCCCACACCCAGCCGATTACCCTGACGGGTCGCGCACCTTCCGGCGCGCGCCACCCTTCAGCCGCACCATGGGCGTCCCAAGGGAGCTCTGACTGAATCAGTGCTTGCCGTGAACGCGCCGACGAGATTGGGGGCGCGACGGGATTAGGGGTCAGGTCTTGCCTTTTGCCTCGGTGCTTTATTCAGATGAAAGCCGAATGAAAAACTCAAGACCTGACCCTCAAGTGTGCAAGGGCAAGTGTGACCCTCAAGTGACTCGAAGGCGGGAATGCATGGGCCCTCTCCGTCGGGGGGGCGTGAAATATCTCTTGCACAAGCGGTACCTCCGAGGTTTACAGTGGTCTCCACGCGAACCCCTGACCCCTGACCCCTGACCCCCGAACCCCGCCCGCCGCTATCCAAATGACCGCCAAGAACATTTATATCACCGGCGCCGAGCCCAGGAGCGGCAAGTCCGTGGTGGCTCTCGGGCTGATGGAGCTGCTTTCCTCCCGCACCAACCGCCTGGGCTTCTTTCGCCCGGTGATCCGCGATGAGGGCGGGCCCGACCCCGTCATCGACCTGATGCGCGCCCGCTACGGCCTCAACACACCCTACGAGGCCATGTACGGCTATGGTTACGAGCGCGCCCGCGCCCTGCTGGCCCACGACCGCTACGACGATCTGCTCAAGGGGGTCCTGGAGAAGTTCAGGAGCCTGCTTGCCGACTGTGATCACGTGATCTGCCTGGGTACCGATTTCAGCGGCGTGGAGACCCCCATCGAGCTCGACTTCAACGCCGATGTGGCCAACAACCTGGGCTGTCACGTGGTGCCGGTGGTGAAGGGCATCGACCGCGATCCGGAGCAGGTGGTGAGGGCCGCCACCGCCTTCCTGTATCTGCTGCAGGACCGTGGCTGTGACGTGCTGGCGACGGTGGTGAACCGGGTGGATGCGGCCCACCTCGATACCACCAGGACAGCCCTCGCCGCGGAGCTGAAAGGGGTGCCGCCCTGGTACCTGCTGCCCGAGTCCGCCTCCCTGGCGAAGCCCACCATGACGGACATCGCCCAGGCCCTGGGAGCCGAGCAGCTGTACGCCACGCCCGAGACCCTGAACCGCGAGGTCACCAACTTCAAGGTGGCGGCCATGCTGCTGCCCGACTTCCTCGACCACGTGGAGGCGGGCAGCCTCGTCGTCACTCCCGGCGACCGCGCCGACATCATCCTCGGCAGCCTGCTGTCCCATCCGTCCCGGGCCTATCCGCAGATTGCCGGCCTGCTGCTTACCGGCGGCATCGAGCCCGCCGCCCAGGTGATGCAGCTCATCGACGGCCTGGGTACGGTGCCGGTGGCAGTGCTGTCGGTGGCCAGCGACACCTTCAACGCCGCGGTCAACGCCAGCACCGTGGCCGCGACCCTGAGCCCCGCCAACGAGCGCAAGCTGGCCGCCGCCCTCGGCATCATCGAGACCAGCATCGACGGCGAAGGGCTCCTGCAGCGTATCGCCACCACCCGCTCCACCCGCGTCACCCCGCTGATGTTCGAATACGAGCTGATCCGCCGCGCCCGCGAGCAGCGCCGCCACATCGTGCTGCCCGAGGGCACCGAGCCCCGCATCCTCCAGGCGGCGGAGATCCTCTCCCTGCGCGACGTGGCCGCCGTCACCCTGCTGGGGCCGCCGGCCCAGGTGCGCGCCCGCATCGAGGAGCTGGGGCTTCACCTCGAGGAGGCGGCCATCATCGACCCCAATCACAGCGACGACCTGCGTCGGCGTTTCGCCCAGACCTACTACGACCTGCGCCGTCACAAGGGGATATCCAGGGAGATGGCCTACGATCTCATGGCGGACGTCAGTTACTTCGGCACCATGATGGTCTACCACGATATCGCCGACGGCATGGTGTCGGGCTCGGTGAACACCACCCAGCACACCCTGCGCCCGGCCCTGGAGACCATCAAGACCAGCCCCGGGGCGGAGATCGTCTCCAGCGTATTCTTCATGTGCCTGCCGGATCGGGTGGTGGTGTTCGGTGACTGCGCCGTCAACCCGAACCCGGATGCCCATAAGCTGGCGGATATCGCCATCAACTCGGCCCGCACCGCCGCGACCTTCGGTGTGGAGCCGCGCATCGCCATGCTCTCCTACTCCACCGGCGAGTCCGGCCGCGGCGAGTCGGTGGACAAGGTGCGCCAAGCCACCGCCCTGGTGCGCGAGCAGCGCCCCGACCTCAGGATAGCCGGTCCCATCCAGTACGATGCCGCGGTGGACGCCTCCGTGGCACGCGCCAAGCTGCCCGGCGACGAGGTGGCCGGCAACGCCACGGTCTTCATCTTTCCCGACCTCAACACCGGCAACAACACCTACAAGGCGGTGCAGCGGGCGGCCGACGCCCTGGCCATCGGCCCGGTCCTGCAGGGCCTCAACAAACCGGTAAACGACCTCTCCCGCGGCTGCACCGTGGCGGACGTCGTCAATACCGTGGCCATCACGGCTATTCAAGCCCGGGAGAGATGAGGAAGGCCCGCAGTGGAGGCGAACGCCGGGCCGCGGCGGCGACAAGCCAGACGTTTGATCCGGCCGCCGGTTTTCTTTAGCGTAAAAAAAATGAAACACCATGACCCCGAGCCGCCGGATTTCGGTGCCCGGTTGGTACTCCTGGCCGGAGAGCGCACGCTGCTGGCGTGGTTGCGCCTCGCCGTCGCCATGATGGCGCTGGGCTTCGTGCTGGATCGCTTCGGTATCTACCTGCAAGTGGAACAAATCGCCTCTGCACCGACATGGCTGCACCGCGCCTATACGTTCTGGGTCGGCACCGCTCTGGTGGTGCTGGGCGCGGTCACGAGCGCGGCCGCCGGGGTGATCTACTCCGTTTATCATCGCGACTGTCACCGGAGCGGCATCACCGGCCCCCGGGGCAGCTTTTCTCTGGGATTGCTGGTAGCGGCGGCCACCACCCTGGTGGGCCTCGTGACCGCGGCCTTCCTGCTCGCCATCTGAAGCGTCATGCCTCCGGCCCTATCGCCCGCGCGTCCGCCCCCCGGCATCCTTTTGGGCAGCACTGCCAGGGCCGTCTTTTCTCCCCCGGTTAAAGGGGATTCCCGGGAGACCGCCCATGTCAGTGATGAAGAACCTGTTCCTGGCCGTCTCCCCTGCCGCATTCGCTCGGCGCTCGCCGGTGAAGTGACTCGTTCTGTTCTCTTCAGCGATGACTTCTTCGCTGAGTTTCACGCCAGCGACATTCCGTCGAATGCAGCCCCCGTTGACCGTCCGGGCGACATGGTTTCGTTTCGTCGAAGAGTGGGATAAATTTATTTTCGCGGCTTGTTTATGGTGGTGCACCGCACCGGCTTGGGGCACCGTGGATGGGTGGCCCGGGGGGACCGGGGGCTGGCCGCAGGATGATAAAAACTATATCGGTGGGCTCGTGTCAGAGGGGTTTACGAGCCTTCGTCGTGCCAGACAGTGTGGTTGTGACTATGCAACTTTCGCGTATCCATAAATGGCCGCGGACCGTTCTGAATTGGTTGTGTGCCGGGCACGGTGCCTACTGGGAACACTGCGCGCGTCAGCGCGGGCGCCGTTATCAGGCCATGCGCCGGGTGTGCAAATCGGTGTGGATCGGCTCCGGCGTGCTGGTGCTCGTCAATCCTGTGGTGGAGTTCCTGCTTTTCATCGCCCTGGTGGCTACCTTTCTCTGCCTCGCCCTCATGGACGAGAGTGATTACATGCAGGAAGGGAACGGGACCTGAATCGCGCCCCTGGGGGGCCGCAACATCCCCATCGTATCCCCGTCACAGCGCCGGGGCAGGCAGGCGGCCGGCCACCAGGAACAGTTCGAGGGGGAAGACGGTGACGCCGGTGGAGGGGCGTCCATAGAAACCGCTGGCCTCGGCCGTGGTGCGGCAGAGCCATGGCTCCTGGAAGGTGGGGGCCGTCGCGGCCAGGGCCGCGGGGGTGAAGAGGGCCACGTTGATGCCGGGCCCCGGGGCGCGGGCGGAGGCGTACTCCACGGCGTCGATACCGGCCTCCCGCAGAGCAGTGCCGAGGGCCTGGGACTCGCCGTAGTCGGCGGGGTCGCTGATCGCCGTCCGCTGGGCGTCGAAGGGCGGTGCCTGGAGTCGCAGCCCGCCGGCGGCGGCATAGGCGGCGCCGAACAGGGTGTGCTGGGTGACCAGGGGCCGGGGCGGCGGGCCTTCCATGCCGTGCCAGAACACCTGGCGATAGTATGCGGCCTCGGCGAGGACGGTGTCCCGCTCCAGGGCGCCGTAGAGCAGGCTCGGCTCCGTGGCCCGGCCGAAGCGCGAGCCGTGGCGCAGGGGCGGGTAGCGAAAGGGCGTGGCGAGGAGGTAGTGGAGGTGTGCAGTGCCGGCCCGCCGGGGCGGCTTGGTGCCCTCCAGCATGCGCTCCAGCAGTTCCTGCTCCGCCAGGTCGTCCACCAGGGCGTTGGTGGCCACCTGCTCCTGGCTCTCCACCAGCCGCAACAGCTCGCCCCTCATGGGACCCGGATGGGCGGCCTCCCGGCACGCCTCCCAGATGCGGGACATCAGAGCTTGCCGCGCATGGCGTCCAGATAACCCAGGACGCGGGTGAGGCCCTGAACGGTCCTGATCTGCTCGGCAGGGACACCGCCGGTATGGTGGTTCATGGTGTGCATCCAGTGACGCATCTGCTCCGGCTCCCCGCCCACCAGGACGTGGAGGGCGCGGTAGCAGCGCACCAGCAGCAGGGCCAGTTCGCCGGCCTTGCTGGCGGGGTCGATGCGGCCGCGGCTGATAGCGGTGCGATCCTTGCCGATGACGGCCCCGAGCTCGTTCTGGGTCAGCCCCAGATCCACCCCGGCCGCCCGCAGGGCCTTGGCCAGTACCTCCGCCTCCGCAGGCGCGGTGACGGAGGCGAGGCGAGGGCTTGTATTGTGCATAAAACACAATATAGCTTGGTAATGATAAATATGCACGCACTGCAGGCGGCGATGGCGGGGCGCGATCCCGGTCCTCCCGTTCCTGAGGGCGCGGCAGGCCGCCTATCCTCCCGGCCTCAGGCGGGCCGGCGATCCAGGGTCGGCAGCCATTTGTCCAGGCCGCGGCCGATGGAATCGAAATTGTCCTCCTGGACGTAGTGGATGCCGACGCCGGTGACCTTCTCCTTCAGGTTCTTCAGGTTGTCCTTGCACCAGGCGAGGGTGGGGTGCTTCTGGGCCCGGTCCAGGGCGTTCACCACGCCGGACATGGGCACGGGCCGCACGTTCTCGGGGTAGACGGCGTGTAACAGCAGCTTGGGCAGCTCGGTCTCCCGCAGCCAGGCGCTGTATTCCGCCACCGCCGCCGAGACATCGGCCGGGTCGCCGCCGACGGGCAGTTCGTTGGGCCAGCGCCACAGGGGCTTGCGGCGGGCCGGGTCTGCGTAGGGGGCCCGGTAGGCGGCCATCTCCCGGTCGGACAGGGTGCGCACGATGCCCCCCGGGATGACCTGCTCGATGAAGGCGTTCCTGTTCACGATGAGATCCCAGCCCACCTCCGGGGTGCGGAAGGCCTGGAACGCCTCCCGCTGTTCGGGGGTGTACTGCTCCCAGCCGGCGATGGGGGTGAGCATGGCATCGGCGAAGAACACCAGCCCCTTGACGTTGTCCTCGTGGCGCCTGGCGTAGTGAAAACCCAGGCCGGAGCCCCAGTCGTGGAGTACCAGGGTGATGTTGCGCAGGCCCAGGGCCTCGATGAAGCCTTCCAGGTAACGCACGTGATCCGTAAAGCGGTACTCGATGTCGGCGCCCTCCGAGCGCCCCATGCCCACCAGGTCCACGGCGATGGCGCGGCCATGGGGTGCGGCGTAGGGGATGATGTTGCGCCAGATATAAGCCGAGCAGCCGTTGCCGTGGACAAACAGCACCGGGTCACCGCTGCCCTGCTCGACGTAGTGCATCCTGGAGCCGAGCACCTCCACATACTGGGAATCAAAAGGAAAGGCGCCGTAATCCTCATCGTTGTCGGTGCGTGTCATTGGACCGTCCTCCGTTGTGTGGGGGTCCGGGCCGTGGGCGCGGCGCGCCCCGGGAACCGGGATTAATTGATGTATACAGACTACATCTTTAAGGGAAGCAGGAACCGGGCGAAAAATAAAGAACCCCGTCCAGGGACCCGGAAAACAGGCGCTTCCGGAGGAGTGGTCGCGGAGGACCGGTCACCTGGGTGATGGGACGGCAGCTGGGCAGGAACGGCGCGATGACGACGACCCTGGCGAGGCGAAGCCCACATATCATCCGTCCTTACATTTCCGATCCTCTATAATCACAGTCCCTGGCAATCGTGTCGGGAGGGGTCCATGGCGGGCCCGTCCGTTCAAATCTGCGGAGCAATCCATGACTCAGAAGCCCGTGATCAGCGACGATCCCCTGTACCTCCTGTTGAGAGACGGAAAAGTGGAGGAGTTCAATCGACGGCGCGCCGGCGGCGAGGAGCCCCGGCTGATGAGTTGCGATTTCAGTGCCATGGACCTGCGGGACCTGGAGGCCGACGGCCTGGATATGCGGGACAGCGCCTTTCACGAGACGGATCTGCGAGGAGTGGATCTGCGCGGTGCCTGCCTGGAAGGGGCGAGCCTCCATGGCGCCCGCATCGCCGGGGCCTATTTCCCCGCGACCCTGGAGGCAGCGGAGATCGACCTGTCCCTGGAGCACGGTACACGCCTGAGGTACCGCAACGGGGGCTGATGCCCGGCGGGTGTCTGCGCTCACCCGCGCCCGGAAACAAACCCCCGGAAATGAGTCCCCATGCCCGGGCGGTCCCGGCCCACCGGCGGCCGGAGATGGCTCATGGTGTCAGGCCGGCGGCGCCAGCCGTCGGCCCACCGTCGTGGCCAGCTCCTCCGCCGGGGGCGGGGAACCGCCGTCCACCTTGAGGGTGACGGCCTCGTCCGGTGCCGGCAGGTGGGGCCAGGTCTCCAGTTGGCGTTCCAGCACCTCGAGGCCGGCCTCCGAGGGGTCGTCGCCCCCGCCCTCGCGTTTTGCCACCCGCTGGCGCGCGGTGGCCGGGTCCACCCCCACGTCCAGCACTAGGAAGGGGCAGCCCCGGGCCGTGGCGAGGTCCCGGAAGGGTTGGCGGTCTTCGGGGGCCGGGAAGGTGGCATCCACGATGACCGGCAGACCCGCCGCCAGCCCCGTATCGGCGAGATCCTTAAGGCGGGCGAAGGTGCGGTGGCTGGCCTCGGCGGTGTAGATGCCTTCGCCGGGTGCGGAGCGGGAGCTGGCCCGTCTGTCCAGGCCGAAGAGGCGTTTGCGTTCCACGTCGGAGCGCAGGCGCACCACGCCCAGGTGCTCCACCAGGCCCTGGCTCAGCCAGGACTTGCCGCTGCCGGAGACCCCCCGGGTAAGGATAAGCCCGGGCCGCGGAGTGGCGGCCACGCCTTCCGCCTGGTCGACGTAACGCGCCACCTCCGCCCTGTCGCGGCGCCATTCGTCGCTGTCGGCGGAGAGCTGCTGCAGGCGGATGGCGGCCACCTTGGCCCGCACCATGAGGCGGTACACGCGGTAGAAGGCGAGGACGGCGAGGCCGTCGTAGTCCCCCGTTTCCTCCAGGTAACGGTTGATGAAGCGCCAGCCGAAGTCCCTGCGCCCGCGATGGTTGAGGTCGGTCATCACGAAGGCGGCCTCGCTCATGACGTCTATCCAGCGCAGTTCCGCGCTGAACTCGATGCCGTCGAAGATGCGCAGCTCGCCATCCACCTCCGCCATATTGCCGAGATGCATGTCACCGTGGCATTCGCGTATGAAACCGTCGGTGCGACGGGCCACGAACACCTCCTCGAGGTCCGCGAAACGCTCGCGGGTCCAGTGCTCCAGGGTCTCGAGGGCTGGCGCCAGATGGGTGTCGGTATGGGCGCGCAGATGGCGGAAATTCTCCAGGGCGGGTTCCAGTATCCCGCCGGCGCCTTCCCGGTCTGCGTCGGCATCCATCGCGGGGATGTCGCCGTGGAAGGCGGCCACCACCGCGGCTATGTGGTCGATGTCGGCCCCCGTCACCAGCCCCTTTTCCAGGCGCCGGTCCAGCAGCCCCTCCTGGGAGAACTGACGCATCTTCACGGCGTAGTCCACCACCGGCCCCGGGCCCTGAATGGCCGGGCTCGCGACGGAGCCGGTGACCGGGACCACCTCCAGGTAGATATCGGGGGCCAGTCGGCTGTTCAGGCGCATTTCCTCGTCGCAGTAGAAGCGGCGCTTGTCGAGGGTGCTGAAGTCCAGGAAGCCGAGGTCCACCGGCTTCTTGATCTTGTAGGCGTAGTCGCCCGTGAGCAGGACCCACGAGATGTGGGTCTCCTCCAGCCGCGGCTCCCGGACGGGGTGGGGGTAGCTGCGCGTCTCCAGCAGGCCTTCGACGTTCAGGTCATGTTTCCGTTGCGCGGCGATGCCCCTTCCCCCGTTACCGGGTCGCCTCGTCGGTCATGGCCTTCAGGAGACCGCCGATCTTGCCCAGGAGCGGGTCGCGATCGGTGATGGTATGACGCTGGGCGAGATAGGCGGGGTCGTTGTAGGACAGCCACACGTTGCCCTCGGCGTCCCGCCACGCCAGGGCCTTCTGGGGCAGGTCGATACCCATGCGCTGATCACTCTGCATCAGGGGGGTGCCGGCCTTGGGGTTGCCGAAGATGAGCAGCTCCGTGGGGCGCAGTTGCAGATCCACTCTGGCGGCCCCGGCGGAGTGGTTCACCCGCGCGAAGATGATGAGACCCTTCTTTTCGAGGGCCGCCTCGAGACGATCGATGGTGGTGCCCACGTCGTGGGCGCTCTGTTTGGTGATGAGCCCGTTGCCGGCCCAGGCGGGCGCGGTGAAGACCAGGCACAGGAGGGGTAACAGGAGTCTGCGCATGATAAAGTTCCTTGTCGTCGGTGGTTAGGAAAGACCATAACGCGAAACGCGTTATTGACGATAGACCGCTCAAGGCGGTTCCTTATTCCATCGGGGGCCGCCGGGGGGCGGATAGGGGGACGTCAGCCGCCGTTGACGCGCTTCTTGCGCGGTTTCCTGGCGGTGCCGTTCAACTCCTGCCACAGGGCCCGGTATTCGTCCGTCACCTTGTGCCGGCGGGCGTAGTGGATCATGGGACTCGCGTGCTCGTGGGATTCACGGATCTTCACCGACGGCGAGATGTGGGCGTTCAGCACCGGCAGGCCCTCCTCCCGCAGGGTCTGGACGATACGCCGGGGCAGGCTGGCCCGGGGGTTGTACTGGTTAACCACCACCCCCTCCACCCGCAGGCCGGGATTGTGGTCGTCGCGGATCTCCGAGACGTCCGCCATGAGCTGGTACAGGGCCTTGCGGGAGAACTCGTCGCAGTCGAAGGGGATGATGCAGCTCTCCGTTGCGATGAGGGCCGAACGGGTGAAGAAGTTCATGGCCGGCGGGGTGTCGATGTAGACGTCATCGTAGCCCGGCAACAGCTCTTCCAGGGCGTCCCGCAGCTTGTAGATCTTGTACTTGGCGCCGAGCTTGTCGTGGAGGTTTTCCAGGTCGTGATGGGCCGGCAGGATGTCCAGGCCCTCATGGGCGGTGGGGTGGACGAACATCTTCACCGCCCGGCGGGTGATGCGGAAGGACAGCATCTCGGAGAAGAAATCCGCCAGGGTGGGGGTGCTGCCCGCCACCCCTTGCCCCAGCAGGTACTGGGTGGAGTTGGCCTGTTGGTCGAGGTCCACCACCAGGGTGCGTCTGCCCTCGGCCGCGTTGATGGCCGCCAGGTTGCAGGTGATGGTGGACTTGCCGACGCCACCCTTCTGGTTGAAAACGACTCTGCGCATTGCGGGGTCTCCTCCAGGATCGTGGCTACCCTGCCGAAGGGGGTATAGCTCTTCGCGGGCCGGGCCATGGCCATGAACACAGGCGCCAACCGGCGCCGATCCGCAGCCTGCGGTATTGCAGGCAGAAAATAGCACATATTGTGCCCGGTTTCCGGTACAGGCGTTATATGTTGTGGTGCAGCCCGGGGAGAGGATCAGAACAGACTCATCTGGGGACCGTCGCCGCTATCGGGCCGCGGCCGGAAGGCGCCGCAATCCAGGGCCGGCAGGGGGGCGTAGCCCGCCCGCTCGCAGGCCACCCGGAAACGCCGGGCGATGAGCTCGGCCACCGCGCCGGTACCGCGCATGCGGCTGCCGAAGCCGGCATCGTTGAGGCGCCCGTCCCGGGCCCCGCGCACGTGGGACAGGACCCGCTCGGCGCGCAGCGGATAGTGGTTGTCCAGCCACTCGGCGAACAACTCCTTGACCTCCGCCGGCAGCCGCAGGAAGACATAACCCGCCTCCGCCGCCCCCGCCTCGCGGCAGGCCTTGAGTACCGTCTCCAGTTCGTGGTCATTGAGGGCCGGGATCACGGGGGCGAACAGCACCCCCACGGGGATCCCGGCCGCCGCCAGGCGTTCCATGGCCGCCAGGCGCCGCCGCGGGGCGGCGGCCCGGGGCTCCATGCACCGCGCCAGCTCCGGGTCCAGGGTGGTGACGGACAGCCGCACATGCACCAGCTGCCGGCGGGCGAGTTCCGTGAGCAGGTCCAGGTCCCGCTCCACCAGGGCCGACTTGGTGACGATGCCCACGGGATGGCGGTATTCCAGCATCACCTCCAGCAGCTCGCGGGTGATGCCGAGACGGCGCTCCACGGGCTGGTAGGGATCCGTGTTGGCCCCCAGGGCGAGGATATGGCAGCGGTAGCCGCGACGGCCGAAGGCCTCCCGCAACAGCGCCGCGGCGTCGGGCTTATAGTGGATGCGGGTCTCGAAGTCGAGGCCGGGGGAATGGCCGAGATAGGCATGGCTGGGCCGCGCGTAGCAATAGACGCAGCCATGCTCGCAGCCACGGTAGGGATTGATGGACTGCTCGAAGGGGACGTCCGGCGAGTCGTTGCGGGCGATGATGGAGCGGCTGGCGTCCCGAATGAGCTCCGTGAGGGGGCGCTCGTCCTCGCTGTCCCAGCCATCGTCCACGTCTTCCCGATGATAGGCCTCGAAGCGCCCCACCACATTGCTGCCGGCGCCCCGGCCCTTGATGGGTGCGTCGGGAGTCCGTCGGGAAGAGGTCACGGCGCTATTCCATGACCTTGACACCGTCGTCGGTGCCGAGGATGAGGACGTCCGCCGGGCGCCGGGCGAACAGGCCGTTGGTGACCACGCCGGTGATGTTGTTCAGGCGTTCCTCCATCTTGGCGGCCTCCATGATCTCCAGGTTGTGCACGTCCAGGATGAGGTTGCCGTTGTCGGTGACGAAACCATCCCGCCACATGGGGTTGCCCCCGAGACCGACGATCTGGCGGGCGACATAGCTGCGGGCCATGGGGATGACCTCCACCGGCAGGGGGAAGGACCCCAGTACGTCCACCAGCTTGGAGCCGTCGGCGATGCACACGAACTTGCCGGCCACCGCGGCCACGATCTTCTCCCGGGTGAGGGCGCCGCCGCCGCCCTTGATGAGTTGCAGGTTGTGGTTGGACTCGTCGGCACCGTCCACGTAGAGGGGCAGGTCGTCCACGCTGTTGAGGTCCAGGACCTGGATGCCATGACCCCGCAGGCGTTGGGCCGATACCTCGGAGCTGGCCACCGCGCCGTCGATCTTGTGCCTGATACCCGCCAGCAGGTCGATGAAATGATTGGCGGTGCTGCCGGTGCCGATACCGACGACGGATCCCGGTGTGACGTGCTGCAGGGCGGCCTGGGCTGCGGCCTTCTTGTTATCGTCTGCTGACATGGAGTGCTCCTGATGGTTGATATTTACGCCCCCGGTGGCATCCTGCAGGGCGAGGGTGTATGGGGTCCCGGGTGATCGGGCATGGCCAACCCCGGCGCGAAGGACCAGAATGGTTCAGCCGCGGGTCATGAGGCCGGCCGATTCATCGCCACGCCCGCCTTGCGGCCAATGATCCGACGCAACCCGCCCCTGGTGCATAATGGAAAATCCCGATTATAGATTGACGCCCCGTCCCGCCGACAGTGCCCATTAACGTGAAAGTCGCTAAGCACGAACTCTCCCTCTCCCTCTGGGAGAGGGATGGGGTGAGGGAACGAACATGGCGATACGCGCCCTTCTTTCATAATCTCGGGCAGCGTGTATCGCCATGAGAGTTAATTACATCCAGAAGATCCTCAAGGCACGGGTCTACGAAGTGGCGCGGGAGACCCCCCTGGATCTCGCACCCCTGCTGTCCGCGCGCCACGGCAACCAGATCTACCTCAAGCGCGAGGATCTGCAGCCCGTCTTCTCCTTCAAGATCCGCGGGGCCTACAACAAGATAGTCCAGCTCAGTGAAGAGGAACTGGCCCGCGGCGTCATCGCCGCCTCCGCCGGCAACCACGCCCAGGGGGTGGCCCTGTCCGGGGCGCGCCTCGGCATCCGGGCGGTGATCGTCATGCCCAAGACCACGCCCACCATCAAGGTGGAGGCGGTGCGGCGCCTGGGCGGCGAGATCGTGCTGGCGGGCAATGCCTACGACGATGCCTTCGACCACGCCATGGAGCTGGCGGAGAAGGAGGGGTTGGTCATCATCCCGCCCTACGACGACGTGGACGTCATCGCGGGCCAGGGCACCGTGGGCATGGAGATCATGCGCCAGCACACCCAGCCCCTGCACGCCATCTTCGTGCCCGTGGGTGGCGGTGGCCTGCTGGCGGGTATCGCCGTGTATGTGAAGACCTTCTGGCCGGAGGTGAAGATCATCGGCGTGGAGCCGGACGATGCCCCCTCCATGCATCAAGCCCTCGCGGCGGGGGAACGGGTGCGCCTGGAGTCGGTGGGGCTGTTCGCCGACGGGGTGGCGGTGCGCCAGGCCGGCTTCGAGCCCTTCCGGGTGTGCCGGGACAGGGTGGACGAGGTGGTGCTGGTGTCCGGCGACGAGATCTGCGCCGCCATCAAGGATATCTTCGACGATACCCGCTCCATCGCCGAGCCGGCGGGGGCCATCGCCGTGGCGGGCCTCAAGAAGTACGTGGCCGAGAACGGCATCGAGGGCCAGAACCTGGTGGCGGTGGACAGCGGCGCCAACATGAACTTCGATCGCCTGCGCTATGTCGCCGAGCGCACGGCCACGGGTGACCAGAGCGAGGCCCTGCTGGCGGTCACCATCCCGGAGCGGCCGGGCAGCTTCCGGGCCTTCTGCCACGCCATCGGTCCCCGCGCCATCACCGAGTTCAACTACCGCTACGCCGTCGAAACCGATGCCACGGTATTCGTGGGGGTGGCGCTAAGGGAGGGGCCGGCGGACAAGCAACGCCTGGTGGGCCACCTGCAGGAGAAGGGCTATCGGGTGGAGGACCTGTCGGACAATGAACTGGCGAAGCTGCACGTGCGCTACATGGTGGGGGGGCGCTCGGAGCAGGTGACGGACGAGGTGGTGTATCGCTTCGAGTTCCCCGAACGCCCGGGGGCGCTGCTGCGTTTCCTCACCAATCTGGGCCACCGCTGGAACATCAGCCTGTTTCATTACCGCAACCTGGGTGCCGACTACGGCCGTGTGCTGGCCGGCCTTCAGATCCCCCCTGCCGCCAAGACGGAGTTCCAGGCCTTCCTGGACGAGTTGGGCTACGCCTACGCCGAGGAGACAGGCAACCCGGCCTATCTCGCCTTCCTCAAGGCCCGCGGCTGAAGGCACAAAAAAACCCGGATGTCGCCATCCGGGTGTGGTGGTGACGGCCCATCGTCGATTACTTGCGCCGGGTCGATTACTCGCGCCGGGTCGATTACTTGCTCTGGTAGTAGTCGATGAGGATCTTGGCCACCTCGGGGCGGGAGAACTCGGCCGGCGGGGCCTCGCCGCGCCCCAGCATCTCGCGCACCTTGGTGCCGGAGAGCAGGACGAAGTCCTCCTTGGTGTGGTCCGGCGCCTCGCACATCATGACCACCTTGTTGAGCTTCTTGGACCAGGCCGTGTGGTCGGCCTTGAAGATCTCGATCTCCAGGGTGCCCGCGGGGATGGTGTCGAAGATCTCCTGGGCCTCGAAGGCGCCGTAGTAGTCGCCCACGCCGGCGTGGTCGCGGCCGATGATGAAGTGCGTGGCCCCCATGTTCTGGCGGAACACGGCGTGGAGCACCGCTTCCCGGGGCCCGGCATAGAGCATGTCGAAACCGTAGCCCGTGACCATGGCGCTGTTGGGCGGAAAGTAGAGGTCGACCATCTTGCGGATGGCGGCGTCGCGCACCGGGGCGGGGATGTCGCCGGGCTTGAGCTTGCCCAGCAGCATGTGGATCACGAGGCCGTCGGCGCCGGTGCGCTCCATGGCCATGTGACACAGCTCCTCGTGGGCCAGGTGCATGGGATTACGGGTCTGGAAGGCGACGATCTTATTCCAGCCGTGCTCGGCGATCTCGTTGCGGATCTCCACCGCGGTACGAAAGGTGTCGGGGAAGTCCTGCTGGAAGTAAGAGAAGTTCAGCACCCGGATGGTGCCGGAGACCACATAACGGCCCTGGGCCATGAAGGCGGCGACACCGGGATGCTCGCCGTCCAGGGTGCCGAAGGTCTTCTCGGCGATGAGGTTAAGTTCCTCGTCGGAGGCCTCTTCGATGTCCGCCACGTCCATCACCGCGAGGATGGGATGCCCTTCCACATTGGGGTCCTTGAGGGCGATGCGCTTGTGGCCCCGGATGGTGGAGACGTCATCGGTGAGGTTGAGAACCGGAGTGGGCCAGAACACCCCGTCGGTGGTCTTCATGTTCTCCGCCACCGAGATGGCATCGGCCAGGTTCATATAGCCGGTCAGGGGGTTGAAGTAGCCGCCACCGAGCATCACGGCATTGGCCGCCGCCGCCGACGTCAGCATCATCGAGGGTAGATTCTCCGCCTCGTGGGTGAGCTCATGGTGCTCCTGGGGGTCGTATACGAACAGCGGGTTCAGGGCGTCAGACCCGTGGGGTTTTATCATGCTCTATCTCCTTTTCTGGTGTGCGAATCGCAACGATGCCCGATGGCCCCGCGCACGGCGGCCGTGATTGAAAAGCGGATACCGGGCGGATGCGGCCCCTGACGGGCCCTCAGCCGCCGGTGGAAATCTTTTCCCGGCGGGCCCGGACGGCCGCCGCGAGTTCCTCCAGGAGGGCCTCACTGTCCTCCCAGCCGATGCAGGCATCGGTGATGCTCTGGCCGAACACCGGTGCATGGCCGGGTACGATGTCCTGGCGGCCGGCCACCAGGTGGCTCTCTACCATGGCGCCGATGATGCGCCGTTCGCCGGCGATCAGTTGGCCCGCCACGTCATGCCCGACATCCACCTGCCGCTGATGCTCCTTTTGGCTGTTGGCATGGCTGAAGTCGATCATCAGCCGCGGGGCCAGGGCCGCCTGGTCCAGGGCGCGGGACGCCTGTTCCACCGCCACGCTGTCGTAGTTGGGCTCGCGTCCGCCACGCAGGATGATGTGGCAGTCGTCGTTGCCCCGGGTGGAGAAGATGGCAGATTTGCCCGCCTTGGTGAGGGACAGGAAGTGATGGGGGTTGGAGGCCGAGCGAATGGCGTCGATGGCAATGCGCAGGGTGCCGTCGGTGCCGTTCTTGAAGCCTACCGGGCACGACAGACCGGAGGCGAGCTCCCGGTGCACCTGGCTTTCCGTAGTGCGCGCCCCGATGGCCCCCCAGCTGATGAGGTCCGAGAAATACTGGGGCGTGACGAGGTCCAGGTATTCCGTGGCCGCCGGTACGCCGGATGTGTTGAGGTCGAGTAACAGGCTGCGGGCGAGCCGCAGACCCTTGTTGATATGGAAGCTGCGGTCCAGGTCGGGGTCGTTGATGAGACCCTTCCAGCCCACCGTGGTGCGGGGTTTTTCGAAGTACACCCGCATCACGACGATGAGGTCCGCGGCCAGGCGTTCCTTCACCGGCCGCAGACGGGCGGCGTATTCCCGCGCCGCCACGGGGTCGTGGATGGAGCACGGCCCCACCACCACCAGTAGACGATCATCCCGACCATGGAGGAGGTCATGGATACCCTGACGCGTGTCCAGGACCGTGCGTGCCGCGTCATCCGTAATGGGAAAGTCGGCATGGACCTGATCTGGAGGTATGACCTCCTTGATATCGGCGATGCGGACATCGTCGGTATGGTAGGTTGTGACCACGGTGGTGTCGGGGAAGTCCTATTGACCAGAGAACCTTATATTATAATTGGAATTTGTCGCCGGGCGAATAGCGGATCTGTATGGGGGGATAAGTGCGGCCAGGGTGAACAGTGCGCAAACGCCCCCGGCATTATTTACAGCCCCCCTGAAATTTTGCCCTTCAGGGAAGTGCCCGGGGCTCTCCCATGACCTCTCGGGGTAAGGGAGAAGGCCTCATGGCGCGCTTCATCAGACTGTTGGTGCGAGGCTATCAACTGGTTATCTCGCCGGCCATCGGCCCCCACTGCCGGCATATCCCCTCCTGTTCGGAGTACGCGCTGGAGGCGGTGGAGCGGTTCGGCGCCTGGAAGGGGGGCCGGCTGGCCCTGGCCCGGCTGCTGCGATGTCACCCCTGGGGAACCAGCGGCTACGATCCGGTGCCGAAGGAGGAAGATCACCAACATCCGTGCGGGAGCGATGGCCATGACCACCACTGACGAACTCCTGGAAAACTTCGAGCTGCTGGGAGACTGGGAGGAACGCTACCGTTACCTCATCGATCTGGGCCGTCAGTTACCGGCCCTGGACCCGGCCGATCGCAACGAGGCCAATCGGGTGGAGGGCTGCATGAGCAACGTGTGGCTGAAGGGGGGCTTCGACGACGGATCGCCGCCGCGTCTGCACCTGGCGGCCGACAGTGATGCCATCATCACCAGGGGCATCGTGGCCCTGCTGCGGGAACTCTACGAGGGTCGCACCCCGAGCGAGGTGCAGGAGCTGGATGTGGGGGAGCTGTTCGAACGCATCGGCCTCGTGGAACACCTCTCCCCCACCCGTCAGAACGGCCTGTACAGCATGAATGAGCGTATCAAGGCCCTGGCACGGGAGTGAAAGCTCTAAAAAATACAACAAATGGTTAACTAAACAAATGGTTAACTACGAAAGACGCGAAAGGCGCGAAAACTTGAGATGCGTTGCCACTCCGCCACGAGGGTTGCACCATCCCCCAAGGGTGTCTTAATGAGGCCAGTCAGTCTGCCGTAACCCTGCCCTTCTTTCGCGTAGTTCGCGAATTTTGTAGTTTTTCTATCGTTTTTCCGGGCCAGCGCCCGTCTCAATGCTCGTCGTTGTACTGGCGTTGTTTCTTCTCCCGCTGCTCCTGGGCCTCCACCGATAAGGTGGCGATGGGCCGTGCCTCCAGGCGGGCCAGACCGATTTCCTCGCCGGTCTCCTCACAATAGCCGTAGCTGCCATCCTCGATGCGCTTGAGGGCGGCGTCTATCTTGGGGATGAGCTTGCGATAGCGGTCCCGCGTGCGTAGCTCCAGGATGTTGTCGGATTCCTGGTTGGCGCGGTCTGCCTCGTCTCCCACGGAGCGGCCCTCGCCCTCGTCACGCAGGTGTTCCAGGGTGCGTTGGGACTCTTCGAGCAGGGATTGGCGCCATTCGAGGAGCCTGCCGCGGAAGTAGGCAAGCTGGCGCGGGCTCATATACTCCTCGTCGGCGCTGGGTTTGTAGTCTGACGGCACTGTCTCGTTTTTGGGCATGGTGATGGAATCGCTACACGGTTTGGGGCCCGGGGGCCGTTGAGCGGAGCCACGACATCGGCCCCGACCATGATAAAGGTGTCGGAGCGATGATGGCATATCATGTCATCCTTGGGCTTGGGTACAATTCAGCACCCGTCGACCGCGGCCATTGGATAACATAGGACCTTTTGGCCGCCGATACAAAATCCCGGTGGGCGGGCGGTGTCGGCCAATGGGCCAGAATCGGGTCAAGCAGCGGGAGCATGGGATGGAGATGTTGGGAAAAGGGCTGGTGGGCGTGGCCCTGGCAGTGGCGGCGATGGCCGCCGCTGCCCTGGAGTTGTCGGGCCCCCTGGTCCAGGGTGCCCTAATCCAGGGCCGGGTGGCGCCGGGGACCAGCGTGGTCTTCAATGACCGGCCGTTGCGAGTCTCCGGGGAGGGCATCTTCGTCTTCGGCCTGGGGCGTGACGCGCCGGCGGAGGCGGTATTGCAGGTAACCCACGCCGACGGTCGCAGGGAGCGGCGGCGCCTGGCCGTGCGGCAGCGGGACTACGAGATTCAGCGCATCGACGGTCTGCCGCCCCGCAAGGTGACGCCGCCGGCCGCGCAGTTGGAGCGCATCCGGGCGGAGGCCAGGCTGGCCCGGGAGGCGAGGCGGCGGGATGACCCCCGTACCGACTTCCTCGCGGGCTTCCAGTGGCCGGTGGAGGGCCCTGTCACCGGGGTCTATGGCTCCCAGCGTATCCTCAACGGTGAGGCGCGCCGGCCCCATTACGGGGTGGACATCGCCGCGCCCGTGGGTACCCGGGTACGGGCACCGGCCTCCGGCGTGGTGAGCCTGGTCCACGAGGACATGTTCTTCTCCGGGGGTACCCTCATCATCGACCATGGCCATGGGGTGTCCTCCACCTTCCTCCACCTCGAACGCATCCTGGTGGCACAGGGGGAGCGCGTGCGCCAGGGGGAGGCCATCGCCGAGGTGGGCGCCACCGGGCGGGTCACCGGGGCTCATCTGGACTGGCGTATGAACCACTTAACCGAACGCCTGGACCCGGTTCTGGTGGCGGGCCCCATGCCGCAACCGGCCCCCGACAACCGGTAGATACGGTGGGGCCCTTCGGATGACACGGCAGGCAGGCGAGGATTACGGGCGGCTGGTGGGGGGCGACCGTCGCCACCTCTGGCATCCCTTCACCCAGGAGAAGACGGCCCCGGACCCGGTGCCCATCGTCTCCGGGCGCGGCATCGAACTCACGGATGCCGCCGGCAACACCTACCTGGACATGATCTCCTCCTGGTGGGTGAATCTCCATGGCCACGGCCATCCCCATATCGCCGAGGCCATCGCCCGCCAGGCCGCGAGGCTGGAGCAGGTCATCTTCGCCGGCTTCACCCACCCCCCGGCGGTGGAACTGGCGACGGCCCTGGCGCGGCTGCTGCCGGGCGATCTGGATCGGGTGTTCTTCTCCGATGATGGCTCCACGGCGGTGGAGGTGGCCCTCAAGATGGCGGTCCAGTTCCATCTCAACCAGGGCCGGCCCCGCACCCGTTTCCTCGCCTTCGAGGGCGGTTATCACGGCGATACCGTGGGGGCCATGTCGGCGGGGCGGTCATCGGGCTTCTTCGGGGCCTTCGATACCATGATGTTCAGAGTGGACACCCTGCCGTTTCCCCACACCTGGCAGGGTGACCACGAAGTGGAGCGCAAGGAGGCGGCGGCCCTGGCGGCCCTGGATACCTATCTGGAGCGTTTCGGGGGTGACACCGCGGCCATGATCCTCGAGCCCCTGGTGCAGGGCGCGGGGGGCATGCGGATGTGCCGCCCGGCATTCGTCCACCGACTGGTGGGCCGGTTGCAGGAGGCGGGGGTGCTCGTCATCTTCGACGAGGTCATGACAGGCTTCGGCCGCACCGGCAGCCTCTTCGCCTGCCGGTCCTGTGATGTGACGCCTGACATCATCTGCCTGTCCAAGGGCCTGACGGGAGGGTTTCTGCCCCTGTCGGTGACGGTGGCCCGGGAGACCATCTATCAGGCCTTCTATGCAGATGACTTCGACAAGGCCCTGATCCACGGGCATTCCTATACCGCCAACCCCATCGGCTGCGCCGCCGCCCTGGCCTCCCTCGAGCTTACCGAGTCCGCCGAGACCACTGCGCGTCTGGCGGCCATAGCCGGTTGGCACGGAGAGTTCATGGAAGCGGCCCGGAGCTGGCCCGGGGCGCTGCGTACCCGGGTGACGGGGACCATCGCCGCTCTGGATCTGGGGACCGGGGGGGCCGGCTATCTGGCCGCCGCGGGGCCGTGTCTCAAGGCCTTTTTCATGGAGCGGGGCTTTCTCATACGGCCCCTGGGCAACGTGGTGTACCTGATGCCGCCTTACTGCGTCACCCGGGAGCAGCTGGCGCGGGCCTATGAGGCCGTGGGCGAGGGCATCGCCCGCTGCCGGGGTGTATGAGACGGTGGGGGATAAAAAAAGACCCCGGCGGGGCCGGGGTCGGTGGGGGTTTGGTGCTGGTGGCGCGGCTCACGCGGCCTGCTTGGGAGAGGCCTTCTTGACCTCCTCGGCCACCTGGGCGAAGCCCTTCTCATAGGCCTTCACCAGCTCGTCGCGGGTGCCCGTGAGGACTTCCACGGACTCGCGGCCCTGGGCCACGGCGGTCTGGGTGGCGTCGTGGGCCATCTCCATCTGCACATCGAGCGCATCCTTGTAACCCTTGGCCTCGGCCAGGCGTCTGGCCTGGGCGAACCCTTTGTCCACGGCCTCGCTCCACGCCTTGGTCTGGGCACTGGTGAGGCGGTCGAAGGCACGCATGTTGATGTCGGTCAGCTGGCGGCCGAAATCGAAGGCCTGGCGGCTCGCGTCGTTCAGGGTATCGAAGTATTGCTTGTTCATGATCAGCCTCCTTACGGCTCGTTGGATGAACGTGCTGCAATGCAGCATTTGTTGCATTGCAGCATAGCTCCGGCGCGGGGTACTGTCAAGCGCAGCTTCGAAACCACCGTCTCAGCCCATGCGGAAACCACCATTGACCGACAGGTCCGTCCCGGTGATGTATGCGGCGTCCTCGCTGGCCAGGAAGGCCACGCAGGCGGCCACTTCGTCGGGCCGGCCCAAACGCCCCATGGGCACGGTGGCCACGATCTGCGCCAGGATCTCCTCGCCCATGCTGGCGGTCATGGCGGTCTCCACGTAGCCCGGCGACACCGTATTGACGGTGACCCCCTTGGCCGCCGTTTCCCGGGCCAGGGCCATGGTGAAGCCGTGGGCGCCGGCCTTGGCGGCCGAGTAGTTGGTCTGGCCGAACTGGCCCTGCTGGCCGTTGACAGAGGAGATGTTGATGATGCGGCCCCAGCCCCGGGAGGTCATGCCCTCCACCACCTGTTTGGTCACGTTGAAGACACTGAACAGATTGGTCTCGATGACCGCCCGCCACTGCTCCGGCTCCATCTTGCGGAAGGATTTGTCACGGGTGATGCCGGCACAGTTCACCAGTACATCCACCGGTCCCACTTCGGCCTCCACCTTCTGCACCATGTCCCGGCTGTCGGCGAAGTCCGCCACGTTGCCGGCGGCGAGGGCGAACTCGTAACCCTTGTCCCGCTCCGTCTGCTGCCAGGACTCGGCCAGTTCCTGTTCCGCTGGCAGGTGATTGGCCACCACCGCCAGGCCCTGATCTGCCAGTTTGTGGCAGATAGCCGTGCCGATGCCTCCGATACCGCCCGTAACCAACGCCACGCGGTTGCTCATATGTTCCCCTCCCATCATTAAGAATTAAGAAAAGCAATCCCCTTGCCGGCGAATTGCGGCGCTGCAGCATAGTCGCCATCGGCGGCCGGGTCAACGGCCCACGGTCCTCATCCCCGGGGGGCGGGATCCTCCGGTTCGTCGTCGTCGCGGCCGTCGAGGCCATACATGCGCAGGGCGTTCTCCTGCATTTCCCGCCAGGTCTCCAGATTCTTCCGGGTGAGCTCCGAGAACGCCTTGAGGGGGTCCTCGGTACCCAGCATGCTGCGTACCTGCTGCTGATAAAGGGACTGCTGCTGCAGGAACATGTCGAAGCTCTTCTCCATGTGTTCGTGAAACATATTGGGTACCGTTCCCTGATAGAGGCGGATGAGTTTCGCCAGCAGATCGGTGGAGAACAGGGGGGAATCGCTGTTCTCCTGATCGGTGATGATCTGCATGAGAATCTGGCGGGTGATCTCCTCCTCGCTGATGGAGTCGAAGACCTGGACCTGTTCCCCCGCCAGCAGCAACTCGCGGATATGTGCCAGGGTGACGTACTTGCTGTCCGTGGTGTCGTAGAGCCTGCGATTGGGGTATTTCTTGATAATCCGGGGTTTCTTCGAAGTCATGCCGGCGCGGTCACCTCTGGAGGGGCTCATGGGGTGCATGGCCGCAGGGGCGCGAGGCCCGCTGCGGGGGCGGTGGGAACAATGATGCTGAACCACCCGGCGAGGGCGTGCAAGGCGGGCCGTCAGGGCTGTTCCACACACAGGGCGATACCCATTCCACCACCGATGCACAGGGTGGCCAGGCCGCGCCGGGCATCGCGGCGGCGCATCTCGTGGAGCAGAGTCACCAGGGCGCGGGCACCCGAGGCCCCGATGGGGTGACCGAGGGCCACGGCGCCACCATTGACGTTCACCCGCTCCAGATCCCATCCCATGTCCCGGTTGACGGCCATGGCCTGGGCGGCGAAGGCCTCGTTGGCCTCGATGAGGTCCAGGTCATGGATGCCCCAGCCCGCCTTTTCCAGGGCCTTGCGGCTGGCCGGGATGGGGCCCGTGCCCATGAAGGCCGGGTCGACGCCGGCGGTGGCCCAGGAGACGATGCGGGCCAGGGGCTCGAGACCCCGGCGTTCGGCCTCGGTCGCCGACATCACCAGTACCGCGGCCGCGCCGTCGTTGATGCCGGATGCGTTGCCGGCCGTGACCGTGCCGTCGGGGGAGAAGGCGGGACGGAGCTTGCCGAGGCCCTCGGCGGTGGTACCGGCGCGGGGGAATTCGTCCGTATCGACTACCGTGTCGCCCTTGCGGCCCTTGATGGTCACCGGCACGATCTCTTCCTGGAAGCGCCCGGCCTTCTGGGCGGCCTCGGCCTTGTTCTGGGAGGCTGCCGCGAATTCGTCCTGGGCCGCGCGGTCCAGTTGCCATTGGCGGGCGATGTTCTCGGCCGTATCGCCCATGTGGCACTGGTTCATGGCGCACCACAGGCCGTCGGTGATCATGGTGTCCACCAGGCTGGCGTTACCCATCTTGGTGCCGTTACGGAGGTGGGTGGCATGAACGGCGCGGCTCATACTCTCCTGACCACCCGCCAGCACCACGGTGGCGTCGCCGAGTTGGATGGCCTGATGGGCGAGGGCGACGGCCCGCAGGCCTGAGCCGCAGACCTGGTTGATGCCATAGGCGGTGGTTTCAGCCGGCAGGCCGGCACCCAGGGCGGCCTGGCGCGCCGGATTCTGCCCCTGGCCCCCGGTGAGCACCTGGCCGAGGACCACCTCGGATACCTCGCTGGGCGCCACGCCGGCTCGCCTCAGCACCTCGCCAATGACCACGGTGCCCAACTCGGCTGCGGACAGGGATGACAGCCCGCCGTTCAGATTGCCGATGGCGGTACGGGCGCCGGCGACGATTACAGTGTCGGTCATGGGGTTCTCTCTCCTGATATTCGCGGGAGCCCAGCGCTCCCGGGCTTGCGGGCAGGGGGGTAGCCGGCACTCCGGCGGCCCGGGTCAGCGCCGCGCGTCCAGCCACTCGGAGATGGCGGGCGGGATCTCCCGCATGGCGCGGCCACTCACATAGATGCCGATATGCCCACCCTTGAAGGCGATCTCCCGGTAATCGGAGGTGCCGACGAAGTCCTGGAGCGGGATGGAGGCATTGGGGGGCACCAGGTGATCCTTGGTGGCGTAGACGTTGAGCACGGGCATGGTGATGTTGCCCAGATCCACCGTATGCCCGCCCAGCCGGACCTGGCCCTTGATGAGCTTGTTGTCCTGGAAGAAATCCTTCATGAACTGCCGGAAGGCCTCCCCCGCCTGGTCCGGGCTGTCGAAGATCCACTTTTCCATGCGCATGAAGTTGCGGGCGGAGTCCGATTGCTCCAGCTGGTCGACCATCTGCAGATACTTCTGGCCCATCAGGCGATAGGGTTTGAGCATCAGATAGGTCCAGTTGAGGAGTTCGCCGGGGACGTTGCCAAGGGTATCCACCACCAGATCCACGTCCACGTGTTTGGACCAGTGGCCCAGCAGGTTGTCCGGGGTGTGGAAGTCCACCGGCGTGACCATGGTGATGAGGTTCCTGACCTTGTCGCCGTGAAGCGCCGAGTAGCACAGGCTGAAGGTGCCGCCCTGGCAGATGCCGAGAACGTTGACGGCCTCGACGCCATGGCGCTCCCGCAGCACGTCCACGCAACGGTCCAGGTAGCCGTTGATATAGTCGTCCAGGGTGAGAAAGCGGTCCGCCCGGTCGGGATAGCCCCAATCGATGAGGTAGACGTCCTGGCCGCCCTTCAGCAGGCCCCGCACCATGGAACGGTCTTCCTGGATATCCGTCATGTAGGGCCGGTTGACCAGGGCGTAGACGATGAGGGTGGGCACGGGATTGGTGGGCCCCTCGCCGTCGGGATGGATGAAGTGATAAAGCCGCAGCTTGTCTTCCCTGTGCACGGTCTCCTTGGCCGTGACGCCGGTCTCGATCTCATCGAGTTCCAACAGGTGCTTCATGCCCTCGCCCAGCTTGCGCCCGAATTCCATGACCTCCTGGGTCGCCTGGTCGGGTCTGATATTCACGGGAATCATTTGGTGGCCCCCTTGGAGGTGGTGGCGCGGCGTTTGCGGGTCGCCGCTTTCTTCTTGACCGCGGCCCCCTTGGGGGCTGCCGCCTTCCGCGCGGCGGGCGGGGCCTCGGCGCGGGGTGGTGGTGACGGGCCGGCCGCCGGGGCATTGGCCGGGGCGGTCGCCGGCTGCATGGCGTGGAGCTCCCGGCGCAGTTGTTGCAGCCGCTTTTCGATGCTGTCCACTTCCCGGCGGGTGGGCAGGCCGAAGGTCCCTACCGCCTCGTCCACCATGGTGCGGCCCTGGAGTTTCACCGCCATCAGGGCGTTCACCAGTTTGCCGTGGGCCGCGCTGTATTCCTCGGTGAATACCTGTTCGGCGTAGACCTCTTCACACACGTCCACCCACAGGTCGTAGAGCCCCCGCAGGGTGGTGATGGTATCGTCATCTCCCCCTTTCGCCAGCAAGGTCTCGCGGAACCGATCCACCGAATTTGTGGCGATGCGGGTGAACTGTTCATTATATTCCTGGAAGGCCGCCTGATAGGCCATCAGCGCCCGCATGAAGGTCTGGTGCTGCTCCTGGTGCTCCCGGGTATAACCGAGGCCCGGGGCCGAGAGGAACCGCTCCACCTGCTCCTGGAACATTTCGGTGCCATCGCCGGGGTCGCTGCCCGACTTGAAGGCGCCGAGGGCATCACCGGGCAACCCGCACAGCACCGAGGCGGTGCGCTGCCAGTTGTCCACCGGCAGTTCCCAGAAGCTGAACATCTGATGCAGGGCCTCACGGTTGTCCTTGTCCTTGCCCTTACCCGGAACCCCCTGGGCGAACAGATCCCGCAGGGCGTTGAGAGAGCTCTCGACGGTGGTGGCCCAGTTGTTGGGCGGGACGCCGCCGTCCGGCATCAGGCTGCGACGCAGGGTCTCGGAGGTGCGTATGAACTGCTTTCCCTGCTGCACGAGTTGATCGTAGAAACCCTGCACCGGATCGGGCGCCGCGGGGGATACCGCCTTCCACCATTGGTCCAGGGCTTCGCTCCAGGGGTCCTTGCGGGCCTCGGGCTGGGGGGTTCCCAAGCTGGACAGCTGCTGCCAGGCATCCCAGTAGCGGTGTTGGGCCTGGAGCCAGTTGGTGGTCCAGTCGGTGAGGGGGTCATCAGCCATGGATAATATCTCCGTTACTTGGGGAGTCAGAGCTTGATATACCAATCAAAGGTGAATGCTAGCAGCGTAATTGCTGCATCGCAACATAGGGCCGTAGCGACCTCTGGGGCGGGCGGGGATCCGGCAGCGGCGGTCAAACCCATAGCCCTGTTATGGTGAAAAAATCCCGGCTCGTTCCTAGTATGGCGCCATGAATCTCGAAGATCTGGTGGAAACGTTCGATTTCCTGGGCGATTGGGACGCCCGCTATGATTTCATCGCCGAGTTGGGCGAGAAGACGCCGGGGCTGTCCGAGGACGAAAAGACTCACGATACCCAGGTCCACGGCTGCATGAGCCAGGTGTGGATCGTGGGCCATCAACGGGGCCCGACGGATCCCGCCATGTCCTTCCGGGTGGATGGCGAGGCGCCCATCGTGCGCGGCTTGGCGGCCTTGCTTGCCATCATTTACGAGGGCCGCACGCCGGAAGAGGTGGATGCCTTCGACGCAGACGCCATGTTCGACCAACTGGGGCTTTTCGACCACCTCAGCCCCCAGCGTCACGTCGGCATGTATGCCATGGTGCAGCGGCTGCGGGACATCGCCCGCAACTGCGCAACCAAAGAGGCCGTCTGAGGCAAGGCGACGCCGTTCTATCCCGATGGCCATCCTGCTCACCCTTCCGTAGCCGGCTCACCGGACGCACCCGTGGGCTGGCAGTCCGCGTGCCGGCCTTGTCAGGCATAATGGGATGTCAGGCAACCTTCCGGGCCCGCCGACGGATCATGCCGGCCCTGGTGGCGGAGTGCGACTCGATTATTAATGCCGTGCCCGCCGTGCAGGATAACGATTATTAATGCCGTGCCCGCCGTGCAGGATAAACTGAAACAAGTCGTATGATTCAGGCGACAACTATCTTGACACGCATCGGGGGAGGGGAGGCGGCTTGGAATGCCTGCCTCCATGAAGAGCACAAGCCCGCCGGCCCGCGCCCCGGGGTTGACGCCGGCGGATGGCGGCATCACCCGGCCCCCGAGACGGGTATTTTCAGGAATAAGACTGAAAACACTTAATATTTTCCATATTTTTACGTTATGCTTGCCCACAAGGGGCGCCTAAGGCGGGTGATTGTGTGCCCGGATGGCGCAGCGCTGTAAACTGACTTCAATAAACGCAAGAATTTTTTAGCAGCTAAAGGGAGAGTCTCAGAAATGATAGCAACAAAGAAATTCAACAAGGCCATAATGTTTTCCGCCGCGGCCCTCGGTCTGGCATTTGCCGGACAGGCGGTCGCGGATGATACCTATCTCGGTGTTGGCAAGGATGGTATCCCCACCAATGCCTATGGCGAGTGCTGGCAGGTGAAGGGCGGACGCACGTCCCCCGAATGCGCCGGCGTGATGCCGGAGGGCGACGCGGACGGTGACGGCGTCGTGGACAGCAAGGATCAGTGCCCGGGTACCCCCAAGGGCGTGGCGGTGGACGCGGTGGGCTGTGCCCTCGACAGTGACGGAGATGGCGTGGCGGACTACCAGGACAAATGTCCCGGCACCCCGCCGCGCACTCCGGTGGACGATCGCGGCTGCCCCCTCGACAGCGACGGCGACGGTGTGACCGACGCGGTCGACCAGTGCCCCGGCACCCCGAAGGGCGTGAAGGTGGACGCCGTCGGCTGCGAGAAGATGATGGTCCTGGGCGATGTCAACTTCGACTTCGACGAGGCCAGCCTGACCGCGGCCGGCAAGGCGGCGCTCGACAAGATCGCCAGCAGCCTGAAGTCCACCAGCTTCAAGTCCGCGACCGTGGTGGGACATACCGATAGCACCGGCCCGGCCGACTACAACATGGACCTGTCCGAGGAGCGCGCGGTGAATGCCATGTACTACCTCATCGACAAGGGTGTGGCCTCCAACAAGCTGAAGGCTGTGGGCAAGGGCGAAACCATGCCCATCGCCGACAACAGCACCAAGGAAGGGCGGGCCAAGAACCGTCGGGTGGAGTTCAAAGTCACCCGCTGAAGGGTAGCTCCACGGCAGTGAATCAAAACGGCGCCTGCGGGCGCCGTTTTGTTATCCGTCGCGGCGGCCTGCCACGGAGGGGGCGTGGGGCTTCACATTTCTCAGGAATCAGCTAATATTGGTTTGCGTATGGTTTGATACTCACTGGCAACGGAAGGCCGGGGCATCATGCGGTCTTCCTTTAACCCGAAAAGGATACCGTCATGAAAAAGGGATTTTTACTTACCTCTTTGCTTCTCTCCGCCTGCCCGGCCGCCGCCTCCGACCTCATCATCACCGGAATCATGGATGGTCCCCTGTCCGGCGGCACGCCCAAGGCCATCGAGCTGTTCGCCCGCAACCCCATTGCGGACCTTTCCATCTACGGTTTCGGTAGCGCCAACAACGGCGGCGGCAGCGACGGCCAGGAGTTCGACCTGCCCACAGGAGAGGCCGCGGCGGGAGATTTCCTCTACATCGCCAGCGAGGCCGCCAATTTCACCGCGGTCTTCGGCTTCGCCCCCACTTTCACCACCACCAGGGCCACCGTCAACGGCGACGACGCCGTGGAGCTTTTCCGTGACGGCGTGGTGGTGGATGTCTTCGGCGACATCCATGTGGATGGCAATGGCGAGGCGTGGGAATACCTGGACAGCTGGGCCTATCGTCAAACCGGTACCGGTCCCGACGGCAGCGTGTTTGCCGTCGCCCACTGGGAGTTCGGCGGTGCTGATGCCCTCGACGGCCTGGATGCCGCAGCCACCGCCGCGGCCGTGCCCTTCGGCACCTTCGCCGTGGCGCCGGTCCCGGTGCCGGGGGCACTGTGGCTGCTGGGGAGCGCCCTGATGGGTCTCGTCGCCCTGCGCCGCCGCGGCTAGACGCGTTAACGTGAAAGTCGCGCAGCGACCCCTTTGGACTCCCTCTCCCCCCGGGAGAGGGCCGGGGTGAGGGACGGGCATGGCGCACCTTTCATCCTTCGGGTTGGCCGCGCGCCATGTCCGTTAGGTCTGGCCTCCCGCGGCCCCCATGCCCTGATCTCACTCCATGGACAGGATGAACTTCCACTGTTGGGGGGTCACGGGCATCACCGACAGGCGGTTGCCGCGGCGCACCAGGGGCATCTCCGCCAGTTCGGGACGTTCCTTGAGTTCCGCCAGGGGGATGGTGCGTTTGGTCTTGCGCACGAATTTCACGTCCACCAGATACCAGCGTGGCTCGTCCGGATCGCTCTTGGGGTCGTAGTGGCTGTCATCGGGATCGAAGGCCGTGGGGTCGGGATAGCTCTCGCCGGCCACCTCGGCGATGCCGGTGATGCCCGGCACGTCGCAGTTGGAATGATAGAAGAAGATGCGGTCACCCTTCTTCATCTGGTCACGCATCATGTTGCGGGCCTGGTAGTTGCGCACCCCGTCCCAGGGTTCCTTCTGCTGTGGCCGGGCCTCCAGATCGTCGATGCTGAATTCGTTGGGTTCGGACTTCATTAACCAGTATTGCTTGGCCATGGTGCGCGGATCTCCGGGGTTCGCTGGTTCAGGGGCTGTCCGGTGGAGTCCGGAATAACCGCAGTTCCCGCTCCGTGACGATACCCGACAGGGGCACGTCCCAGGGTTGTGTGGGCAGGGCCTCGACCTCCTGAAAGGCATGGGCGACGCCCAGGATGATGGGGCGCCGCCAGCGTCGCCGGTGTTCGAGATAGGCGAACGTGCGGTCGTAGAAACCGCCCCCCATGCCCAGGCGGTTGCCCGACCCGTCGAAGGCCACCAGGGGGGTCAGCACCACATCCAAAGCGGCCAGATGACGCCTTTTCCGGGGGTGGACCCGCGGTTCCGGGATGGCGAAGCGGTTGGGCCGCAGGCGGGCGTGGCGCGGATATGGATAGAACCAGAGTCGCTTGCCGAAGAGTACGGGCAGGTAACAGCGCTTGTGCATTTGCCACAGGCGTCGGATGAGGGGGCCAAGGCTTATTTCGCCATCGTTGGGCAGGTAGGCGGCAATGTGAGTGGCATGGCGCACCGCACCATGGGCAAGCAGCCGTCGGGCCACCCGAAGGGCATGCCGTTTGGCCTCCATGGGCGTGAGGGCGCGCCGCCGCGCGCGCATCTCCCGGCGAATGGACTGGCGGTCAGACATGGGTGGATGCCGCTACGGATTGATGAAGAGGCGAAACGAAAGGAGTGCCCCCCGTAGGTGTCGTCTGGGCCCTGACCCTTGAACCAGTGGTTCAAGTGGGGTTAGGAGTATGGCGCTTCAGGCTTTCCGCTCGGCGGCGGACATGCTCAACGGCACCATGACCCAAGACCCCAGGGGCAGTTAATTAGGCTCAAAGGGTTGCTTAAGCCCTTCGCGAGCACCACAGGGGGCTACTCGGAAGGTACCTCTTTTAACCCTGGTTGTCACCCCGCAGAGTGGAATCTATGCGTTCGGTGAGACGACGCAGCCCGCCGCCCACCGTCTCTGCATATTCATCGAGGGAGGCACGGTTCTGCAGCAACTCGTGGGCGAGGTTCAGGGCGGTGATGACGGCGATGCGCTCGGTGCCGATGACCTTGCCGCTGTCCCGCATCTCCCGCATCTTGCCGTCCAGGAACCGGGCGGCGGCCGTCAGGGCTGCCTTCTCTTCCTCCGGGCAACCGACGAGGTAGTCCTTGTCCAGTATCTGCACGCTGATGGGTTTCGGCTGATCTTCCATCTCTAGAGTTCCATGGACTTGAGGCGGGAGATCATGGATTCCACACGCGAGCGGGCCTGTTCGGATTTTTCTATGAGTGCGGCGCGTTCGGTAATGAGATTGCCCTGTTGCTGGCGCAACGCGTGGTTCTCTTCCTGCAACCGGCGATATTTTTCGATCAGCGATTCTATGCGTTTTTCGAGGGCTTGCAGGTCCTCGTTTTCCATTGGCGTCAAACCTTTGATGAATGCATAGAAGCGGTTCGGGTGGGCGCGCCGCAATCCCGGACGACCCCGAATTTCTCACTGAATATAGAGGGATTCGCGGGGTGGGTCAATTGCTTGCGTGCTGTTTTTACTAGGGTTTGTCAGGTGCTTTCCGGATTGTCAGGCGCCTTTCGGGGGACCATGCCATTGTCCCCCGACGACCAAGTGGTAGCATGGTGCCCAAAGCGTAAAGGTGATGAATGAGCGATAAACACACGCCAGCCTATGGGGACGTGCAGGCCGCCCTGGAGCACGTATCCTCCCCCGTCAGTGCCTCCGGTTGCCACGGACTCATGTGCGGCATGCTGAGCGTCAGGCCTGCCGCCCGCACCGAGTCATGGTTGCGGGAGGTGATGCCCGATGCCGATCCCGCCGATCTCCTGGTGCAGGAAAGCACGCGGCTCCTCGAGAGTCTGTTCGAAGATGCCAGAGACCTGCTCGCCAGCCCCGAGTTGGGGTTCACACCCCTGTTGCCGGGAGATGAGGAGGCCCTCATACAGCGCGGTCGGGCGCTGGCCGAATGGTGTGACGGGTACCTCTATGGCCTTGGCCTGGGGGGCTATGAGGGGGGGCAGGACAGACATCCCGAGGAACAGGAGTTCGTCGCGGATCTCCACGAGTTCACCAAGCTTGGCATCACCGATGGCGGCGAGGATGACGAGCAGGCCCTGGTGGAGCTGATCGAGTACATTAGAATCGGCGTACTGATGATAAGCACCATGCCGGTGGCTGCCGGCGGGCAGACGAATACCCTGCACTGACCCAGACGGAGAGAACATCCCTTGGATCGCAAAGAGTTTGCCCGCCGGCGGAAACGACTCATGGACCTCATGGGAGAGGACAGCATAGCGGTGCTGCCCACGTCGCCGGTGCGCCCCCGCAACCGGGATGTGGAGTACCCCTTCCGCCCGGACAGCGACTTCTACTATCTAACGGGCTTCGCGGAGCCCGATGCCGTGATGGTGCTCATACCCGGGCGCCCTGAAGGGCAGTACCTGCTGTTCTGTCGCGAACGCGACCCCGAGAGGGAGCAGTGGGACGGCTATCGCAACGGCCTGGAAGGCGCAGTGGAGACCTTCGGTGCCGACGATGCCTTTCCCATCGGCGACCTGGACGACATCCTGCCCGGCCTCATGGAGAACCGGGAGCGGGTCTATTACGCCATGGGCGTGTATGCGGATTTCGACCGCCGGGTCATGGACTGGGTCAACCGCGTACGGGCACGGGCGCGGGCCGGGGTCAATGCGCCGGGGGAGTTCGTGGCCCTCGACCACCTCATCCACGAGTTGCGCCTGTTCAAGAGCAAGGCGGAGGTGAAGGCCATGCGCCAGGCCATGGCCATCTCCTGTGCCGCCCATATCCGCGCCATGCAGGCCTGCCGGCCGGGTATCAGGGAATACCAGCTCGAGGCCGAGTTGATCCACGAGTTCATGTCCGGAGGGGCCCGCTCACCCGCCTATCCCTCCATCGTCGGCAGTGGTTCCAATGGCTGTGTCCTCCATTACATTGATAATGCAGACACCGCCCGCGATGGTGAACTGGTACTCATCGACGCCGGGTCGGAATTCGATTGCTACGCATCGGATATCACCCGCACCTTTCCCGTCAACGGGCGTTTCAGGCCCGCCCAGCGGGCCCTCTACGAGGTGGTGCTGGAGGCCCAGAAGGCGGCCATCGACAAGGTCCGCCCCGGCAACCACTGGAACGAACCCCACGAGGCGGCGGTGGCGGTGATCGCCGAGGGGCTGAAGGACCTCGGCCTGGTGAAGGGTCGCCTGGACAGGATCATCGCCGACGGGACCTACAAACCCTTCTACATGCATCGCACCGGCCACTGGCTCGGCATGGATGTGCACGATGTGGGGGACTACAAGGTGGAGAATGAATGGCGTTTGCTGGAGCACGGCATGGTGATGACCGTGGAGCCCGGCATCTACGTCTCGGCCGCCCACAGCAAGGTGCCCCGCAAGTGGCAGAACATCGGCATCCGCATCGAGGACGACGTGCTGGTGACCGCCGATGGCAGCGAAGTGCTCACGGCGGCGGCGCCCAAGGAAATGGCTGACATCGAGGCCCTCGTAGGGACGGGGGCCTGAGGTCCGGGTATGGACGCCGATGTCATCATCGCCGGTGGTGGCCTGGTGGGGGCGAGCCTCGCCACCGCCCTCGCGGCCCAGGGGCTGCGGGTGACCATCGTCGAGGCGGTACCCTACGGGGCCGCCGCACACCCGGGCTTCGATGACCGGGTCATCGCCCTGGCCTATGGCTCCATGCGGATCCTCGACGGCCTCGGCCTGTGGCCGGAACTGGCCGCCGAGGCCACCCCCATCCGACACATTCACATCTCCGACCGCGGCCATTTCGGTGGTGCCCGCCTTACGGCCCGCGAGGAGGGTGTGCCGGCCCTGGGTTATGTGGTGGCGGCCCGCAGCATGGGAAACGCCCTGGAACGGGCCCTCGGCGCAGGCCACGTGCGGGTGCTGGCGCCGGCTCTGGTGGTGGCGGTGACGCCGGGAGAGGACGCCGTGGAGGTGACGGTGGAGAGCGGCGACGAGGAGGTACGGTTGCGGGCGGCGCTGCTGGTGGCCGCCGACGGCGGCGAATCCACCGTGCGGGCCGCGGTGGGGATCGGTGCCCGCACCCGGGACTATGGCCAGTCCGCGGTGATCACCAACGTGTTATCCGACCGCCCCCACCAGGACAGGGCCTTCGAACGCTTCACCGATACCGGCCCCCTGGCCCTCCTGCCCATGACCGACAATCGTTATTCCATGGTGTGGACCGTGGCCCATCGCCAGGTGGAAGACCTCCTCGCCCTGTCCGACGCCGGGTTCCTGGCGGCCCTCCAGGAGCGCTTCGGCATGCGGGCCGGGCGCTTCGTGCGCAGCGGCAGCCGTGCCGTCTATCCCCTGCGCCTGATCCGGGCACGGCAGCAGGTGGCGGCGCGCGCCGTGGTCATCGGCAATGCCGCCCATACCCTGCACCCGGTGGCGGGGCAGGGCTTCAACCTGGGGCTGCGGGATGCCGCGGCCCTGGCGGAGACCGTGGTGGATGCCCGCCGTCGGGGCGCGGACCCCGGCAGCCCGGAGGTGCTCCGCGCCTATGCCCGCTGGCGGGGCATGGACCAGAACCGCGCCACCCTGTTGACCGACGGCCTGGTGCGCCTGTTTTCCCATCCCTTCGCGCCCCTCGCCCTGGCGCGCAACATGGGGCTCGTGACCCTGGATCTGGTGCCGGCCCTCAAGCACGGGCTGGCCCGCACCACCATGGGCCTCGTGGGACGGCAACCGCGCCTCGCCCGGGGGCGGCCCCTGTGACGGCCTCCCGCCACGAGGTGGCCGTGGTGGGCGGCGGCATGGTGGGGGCCTCCCTGGGCCTGGCCCTCGGTCAGGCGGGTTTCGACGTGGTGATGGTGGAGGCCAGCGCGGGGGGGGCGACGGCAGCCGAGGGCCCCTTCGACAACCGGGTCAGTGCCATCAGCCGCTCCAGCGAACGCCTGTTTCGCCACCTGGGGACCTGGCAGGCCATGGAGGGGGCGCGTTTGGCCCCCTACCAGGCCATGGAGGTCAGGGACGTGGCGAGCGGGGCGTCCATACGCTTCGACAGCGCCGATCTCGGCGAACCGGACCTCGGCTGTATCATAGAGAACCGGGTGGTGGTGGCCGCCCTCGAGGCCCGCATCCGGGAGCTGGACAATGTGACGTGGCGGCGTCCCCGCCAGTTGCGGCGCCTGGCGGACTGCCGGGATGGCGTCCGCACCCTGACCCTGGACCAGGGTGAGGTGGAGGCTGCCCTGGTGGTGGGGGCCGACGGCGCCCATTCCCCGGTGCGGCGCCTGGCGGGTATAGCCGATGGTGCATCGGACTACGGCCACCATGCCCTGGTGGCCACGGTGCGTCTGGAGGAGCCCCACGGCCAGGTGGCGCGCCAGTGGTTCCTGAAGGACGGGCCCGTGGCGCTGCTGCCCCTGCCCGAGGCCCATACCTGCTCCCTCGTCTGGTCCACGGCGCCCGAGGTGGCTGCGGAGTTGGCGTCCCTGGAGGAAGGCGACTTCCTGGAGCGCCTCGGCGAGGCTACCCAGCAGGCTCTGGGCCGTCCCCTCACGGTGACGGGACGGGCGGTTTTCCCCCTGGTGCGCCGCCACGCGGAACGTTACGTGGGCCCCTGCCTGGCCCTGGTGGGGGATGCCGCCCACACCATCCATCCCCTGGCCGGTCAGGGGGTGAACCTGGGGCTGCTGGATGCCGCTGCCCTCACGGAGGTGCTGGCGGCGGCCCGCGATGCCGGCCGCCTCCTGGGTGGCGAGGCCACCCTGCGCCGTTACGAGCGCTGGCGGCGGGGCCACAACCTGCTCATGCAGGGGGCCATGATGGGGTTCAAGGAGCTCTTCGGCCTGTCCTTCGCGCCCGCGCGCGTGGTGCGCGGCCTGGGCATGGGGCTGTTACATCGCGCCTCGCCGGCGAAGAACGCCATCATCCGCCAGGCCATGGGCCTCAGCGGCGACCTGCCCGCCCTGTGCCGGGCCGACACCGCTGACCCGGCGGCCCCGCTGGACCGCGAGTCCTAGGGAGGCGCTGATCCAGGCAGAGCTTTCCTAGGCGGCCCTGCCCTTGACCTCGTGGAGGTGCACGTCGCGCTGGGGGTAGGGGATGGTGATGCCGGCGGCGTCGAATTCCCGCTTCACCGTCTCCATGAAGAAAAAATAGCAGTCCCAGTAGTCGGCTGCCTTGACCCACGGGCGCACCGCGAAATTGACGCTGCTGTCCCCGAGCTCCAGCACCGCGACCACCGGTGCCGGGTCCTTCAACACCCGTTCGTCGCCTTCCACGATGCCGGTCAGGATGTCCTTGGCCTTGCGGATGTCATCGTCGTAGCCGATGCCGAAAACCATGTCGATGCGCCGTGTCTCCTTGGCGGAGAAATTGGTGATGATGTCCCCGGTGATGGCCGCGTTGGGTACCACGATGGCCTTGTTGTCCGGGGTCTTCATATGGGTGGTGAAGATGTTGACCTCTTCCACGGTACCCGAGGTACCGGCGACGGTGACGAAGTCGCCCGCCTTGAAGGGGCGGAAGGCGATGATCATGATGCCGGCCGCGAAGTTGGACAGGGAGCCCTGGAGGGCCAGGCCGATGGCCAGGCCGGCGGCGGCGAAGATGGCCGCCAGGGAGGTGGTCTCCACGCCTAGCTGGCTGAGGGCGGCGATGACCACGAAGGCCATCAGCAGTCCGTAGGCCACGTTGCCGATGAAGGAGACCAGGGTATCGTCCATCTGGGCGCGCTTGAGGCCTGCCCGCACCATCCTTCTCGCGATACGGGCCGCCCAGCGGCCGAGGATGAAGATGACCCCCGCCATGATGAGGGCGGTGCCGTACTGCACCGCGTAACCCGTCAGCACCTCCGAGTCCATGGAACTCATCCAGTAGGCCAGCGTTTCCATTATCTTTTTTCTCCCGCGGGTTCTGCTCAGGGCCTAACGTTCATGGGGTCAGGTGCCCCGTGCCAGCGGGATTATAGGCCGCTTTGCCCCGGAACGCTCCTTAACCCCATTCCCTATTCCGGGCATCCTGCCCTCCCCCCTGCGGGGCCGCCGCGCTGCGGCGTTCATAATCGCTCCCGGCGATTATGTGTTTCCGGGCATCCTGCCCTCCCCCCTGCGGGGCCGCCGCGCTGCGGCGTTCCCACCGCCGTCTCAGGTAAGGTCCCTTCTCCCCCCGGGAGAAGGACAGGATGAGGGGGGCTGAGCCGGCCCAGTGCTACGAGCCTGGCTTTGCATCCCCTCACCCCGGCCCTCTACTCCGGGCATCCTGCCCTCC